>JAJZVL010000008.1:30245-72473 GCA_021845725.1 Actinomycetes bacterium
CACGACGACGGTGGTCATGCCCGCAGGGCCGAGCGAGCGAGCGGCCACGTCGGACACCGCCTCGGTGTCTACCCGGGCGAGCGCCTCGATGAAGGTCTCCAGGTACGGCGGGTCGAGGTCATTTCCGACCAGGTTCGCGAGGACGCTCGCAAGACCGGCCTGCGTGGCCGAGGACATCGCGATGACCCCCGTCACGTAGCGTCGGGACGACTCGAGCTCTTCGGGGGTCACTGGCGCGGTTGCCATCCGGGCAAGCTCGTAGCGCACCTCGGTGAGTGCTCTTGCCGTCACCTCGGTGGCGACGTCGGCCCCCACGCTCACCGCAGCCGCGCGCCTGTGCTCATCGACGCCAGCTCGTGGCGAGTACGTGTAGCCATTGCGCTCGCGCAGGTTGGTGACGAGGCGGCTCGTGAAGCTGCCACCGAAGATGGTCATGGCCAACAGGAGCGCCGGGAACGCCGGGTCGTGGCGACCACCGCAGCGTGCGCCGATGCGCAGGTTCGACTGAACCGCTCCGGGGCGATGGACGACGAGGATGCCGCGCCCGCCAGTCGGCGCACGGGGCACTTCGAGAGCGTCGAGAACGGGTGAGCCTGTCCCAGGGGACCAGGCGCCAAGGGTGTGGCGAGCCGCATCTCCTGCCTCGCCGGGGTCGACGTCGCCCACGACGACGAGGCTGCTGCCGCGCGGGCGCACGCGAGCTTCGTGGAAGCTGCGCAGCGCTCCTCGGCTGGTCCTGCGCACCGAGGCGACGCCGGGCAGTGGATCTGCGTAGGGGTGGCCGGGGTAGAGCGCCGCCTCGAGAGCTCGTGTCGCGACCGCGACGGGGTCGGCAGCTTCCTGGAGGACCTCTTGAGCGACCCGATCACGCTCGCCGGCGACCTCCCCGGGTGGGAACGACGGGTGCGCCACGATGTCCGCGAGAAGCTCGAGGATCTCTGCCAAGCGTCCGCGCGGCGCGCTCGCGGCGAGAGCGAGATGGTCGGGATCCGCCCACGTGTCGACCGACGCCCCGAGACGCTGGATCGCAACGGCCATCTCGCTGCCGCTCCGCGTGCCGGAGCCGGCGAGCAGCATCTTGGGCAGGAGACGTAGTGCAGTGCTGTCGCGCACTCGCACCTCTCCGAGGGGGATCTGCAGGCGAAGTTGGACAAGTGGAACCTGCGGCCGCCGGACCGCGATGACCCTCATGCCATTGGGCATGCGGGTGTCGGAGAAATCTCCAAGAGTGACCGACGGATATGGACCGGGGCCGGGGATCTGGACCGCGGGTCCGACCGTCACGATGCGCCTCCGGGGACGAGCATGCAGACCGCCCTGTTGCGTGGTGCGAACCATTCGGCGGCGACGTCGCTCACGCGTGTCGCTGCTGCGGCCAGCCGGTCGGCGAGCTCGAAGGTGAGCCGGGCTCGGCCGCGCTGTTGCTCGAAGAACCCGGCCTGGACGGCAAGCTCGTACTTGCGGTCGATCTGCATCCAGTGCTCGGAGGTCAGCTGGGCGAGCACCGGTTCGAGAGCGGATGCCGGTACACCTGCGGCGATGGTGTCGATCTCGTCGTCGATGCACGAGATGATGCGCTCCGTGAGACCTGCGTCCGGGTAGTGGACAATGAAGGAGAGGTACGTCGGGTCACGGCTGGTCCAGGCGGAGTCCAGGCCTCCCCACATGGCGCCGACGTCCGCGGCCAGCTTTTCCCTGCGCACGAGCCGGTCGAAGAGCCTCGAGGCGCTTCCGTAGGCGAGCAAGCTCGCCATGAGCACGGTCGCGTCGTAGTGCTCCTCGTCCCCGATGGGGTCCGGGACGCGGTAGCCGATCGCGAGTGCGGGCAGCGGCGCATGGGTGTCGACGCGTTCCACGCGCCTTTCACCACTGAAGCGGTTCTCAGCGAAGCTCGGCCGGGGCGGAACGTCACGCCCGGGGATATCGCCGAAGTACCGCTCGACGAGGCTGGCGGCGATCGCCGGCTCGGCTGCCCCCGCGATCGTCACGACGGCGTTGGCGGGGGAATAGTACCTGTCGAAGAAACTGCGCACGTCGTCGAGCGAGGCGGCGTCCAAGTCGTCGAAGCTGCCGTAGCCGTTGTGCGAGTTCGCGAAGGTCTCGAACAGCAGCGGCGGCAGGTCCTCGAGCCAGGGGAATCCTCCGTAGGGCTGGTTCAGCACGTTCGCGCGAATCTCCTCTTTCACCACCGCGATCTGGTTGGCGAGGTTCTCCTCGGTGATCTTCGGCGCACGCATGCGGTCGGCCTCGCAGTAGAGCGCAAGCTCGAGAGCACCCGCGGGGAGCTGTTCGAAGTACACCGTGGCATCAGGACGCGTGAAGCCGTTGAAGATGCCGCCGCTTCCCTGGATGAGCCGGGGAAGCTCACCTTTGTCGAGATGCTCGGAACCTTGGAACATCAGATGCTCGAAGAGATGAGCGAACCCGCTGGATCCCGGCGGCTCCGAGCGGAAGCCGACGTCGTAGTGGACGGCGAGCGCGGCGACGGACGTCGACATGTCCGGCAGGACCACGACCTCGAGGCCGTTCCCGAGCGTCGTGGTCTCGATGGCTGCTTCCATGCTCTCCTCCCGCGGCGCGACCAGTGGACCGTACCTCACGGGTGCGCGGCACGTGATGCGGTGGGCACGTGATGCGGTGGGCACGGTTCGAGGCGGGCGTTGATGGTGACATTCGGAGTTGAGCTGAACCTCTTCTTGCCTCGCGCTCTCCCGTCGTGAAACAGCTCTGCGAGTCAAAGCTACGTCGTGAGCCGCGATCGCAAGTCACCACGCAATGACGTTCCCGCCGTTGTCTCAGCCGAGGGCTCGTGGCTGCAGGGGCAGAGCTGGCGCCGAGGAGGCATCCGTGAGAGCGCGCTCGTCCAATAACCTGGTCGCCACAACGCTCTGTCGCTAGCGAAGAAGCGCATGAGCAGGAAGAATTGTGTATGCTAGCTGTATGCCAGCGCGCTCAAAAGCACTATCAGCACCCAAGTCATCCACGAAGGAGAAGGTGGTCGCGGGACCTCCCGCGGCGCGAAAGACGGCCAAGGCAGTAAAAGCCGCTTCGGGGCGTCGAGGACCACGCGGTTTGAGCGACGAGCACAAGGCGCAAATGGCGCGCGGACGCGACGAAGCTCGGATCGTGCGCGCGTACCTCGATGCCATCGACAACAACGGGGCCAAGCGGCCGGGACGCCGACGGTCACCGGAGTCGATCAACAAGCAGATTGCACAGGTGGATGCCTTGCTGCGGGAAGCCCATGGCATCGAAAAGCTCAAGCTGGTGAAGCAGCGCCGAGATCTGGAAGCGACGCGCGCGAAGGTCGTACCTGTCGCTGATCGAAGCGGCCTCGAGCGTGACTTCGTGCGAGTGGCGCGCAGCTACGGCGAACGCCGCGGCATCGATTACGCGATGTGGCGTGAGGTCGGTGTGCCCGCAGCCGTGCTGACGAAGGCCAAGGTTCCCCGGACGAGACTCTCCACGGGCAGTGCGGCCAACCGGTAGGATGCGGCCAACCGGTAGGAGAGGACGGGCAGCGCAGAGAGAGGGCTGATTCTTCCCCCTGTCCGATCACGACCAATCCCGTCGCCGCGCGTTCGGAGATCGGTCTGTGGGCAGTAGCGTGTGGCACGTGACAAGCATCATTGCGACCGCTCACTCGACGTCGTCCAGTTCTGTGCTCATCCTGGTCATCGTCGTCGTGCTCGCGATGGTCCTGATGCGTCGGCGCGCCGGCGGTAGGCGTGGGCCATCCGGGAGTGGCGGGGGAAGCGGCGCACCCTTCGGTGGTGGACTGTTCGGTGGTGGTTCCCCTGGTGGGGGTCTCTTCGGTGGTGGCGGCGCCGCCGGAGGCGGGATGTGGCGTCGTGGCGGAGGTCCGTTCGGCGGGACTGGCTCGAGCGGACGGAGCGACGAGCCGCGTGGCGGAGGTGCTGGGACCGCCGGTGGCAGCTCCGAGGGTGATCTGGGCGACGGTCCTGGCCCGGCGAGCGGCAGCTGAGCGACGATTGTCGCAGGGCAGCTCGTGGGGGGCCGGCCTAGGTGATCGAGCGGCGTACATCGGCCATGGGGACATCCCGGCGTCCGCTCCGGCTCGGAGCGAGACGTCCGTGACGTGGCCTCACGCTCGGTACAGCGTGTGGGGATGCTCGAAGTGGACGGTGCGGTAGTAATCGACCAAGCGCTCGATGAGGCGGTCGGGGTCGGCATCGAAGAGCACCTTGGCGCCCGTGTCCTTGGCGAGCTTTCCGACCAGCTCGCCGACGAAGTCCGCGACGCCGTCGGTGCCGGTCAGCACCCCGATGAGGCGGCCCTCGTCGTACGCGATGGCGAACTCCCCGAGGGTGCCTGAGTGTCCTCCGACGATCACCACGATGTCCGACGAACGGATATTGACCACTTCTCTTCCCATCAAGCCGGATCCGGTGTAGATCAGCGCGGCGAACCCCTCGATCGGTGAGGCGTAGCGATCAATGTGCTCCTGCTCCGACAGTGCGGGAGAGATCCCCAGCACGAGACCGCCGTGCGCCGATGCTCCGATCACCGCTTCTTGGGGCAGGCCGGGGCAGGCGCCGGTGATGAGCGTGCAGCCGGCCTCGGCGATGGCCCGTCCGACAGCACGCGCGCGGGCTGCGACGGAAGGGTCGATGTAGCCGCTGGCGGACCCCATCACGCCGACGACGAGGGGACGGCGTGAGCTGTCCGCTCCCTGTGCGGTGTCACCATGCCGATCGTCTGATGCCGAAGGATCGCTCATCGCTGCCGAGGCGCGTAGGCGCCGAGGTCGAAAAAGGATGTGCTCATGATCGCCGTCGAGATTCCGTAACGAGGTGCTCGCTCAGTCCACCAAGCGGTCGTGCAGCTCGTCGTCGTATGCGGAGAGGTCCAGCAAGGCCATGCCCCGAGTAGGTGAAGAGGATCACACGCTCCTCGTCCTGCTCCTTGGCGGTGAGCACTTCGCCGATGACCGCACGGATCGCGTGGGTCGCCTCGGCGGGTGGGACCGTCCCCTGCGTGCGAGCGAGCTGCAGGCCTGCCTCGCACATCTTGGATTGCGGATATGCGAGCGCCTCCATGCGTCCCAGTCTCACGAGCGAGCTGATGATGATGGGCGAATTGCCGTGGTAGCGCAAGCCGCCGGCGTGGATGGACGGAGGGACGAAGTCGTGTCCGAGCGTGTACATGGGTAGCAGTGGGGTGAGGCCGGCCGTGTCGCCGAAGTCGCAGTCGATGCGCGCCCCCCGCGAGCGACGGGCACGATGTGGGTTCTACCGCCGCGAGTCGCACCCCGTCGTCGGGAACGGAAGGCAGCCTGATGCCGCCGAGGTTGGAGCCACCTCCGCACGAGCCGATCACGACGTCGGGGAGGCGCTTCCCGGCGAGCTGGCGCTGCCGCTTGGCTTCCAGCCCGATGACGGTCTGGTGGGGGAGGACGTGGTTCAGCACGGAGCCGAGCGAGTAGTGGCTGCCATCTCGCCCAGCAGGGTCGTGGTCGGCGTCGCTGATGGCGCTGCCGAGAAACCCGGGGTGCGTTGCATCGTCGACCGGCGAGGGCACCACTCGGGCTCCCCAGGTCTCCATCAGGGTCCGCCGGTAGGGCTTCTCCTCGAACGACGCCCGCACCATGTACGCCATGTGCACCATGCACTCGAGGCCGTAGAGGGACGAGGCGAACTCCAGCGCGCGGGCCCATTGGCCGACAGCGGTCTCGGTGGACAGCCGGGTCATCCCTTCGTCCTTGCTGTAGTACGCCTCGTTGTCGTATGCCTGGGGGACAGCGGTGTTCGGCTTGTGCGAGCCCGCTGGCGAGACGGACTCGTCCTTGTGGGAGATGCGGGCAGGGGTGCCCAGCGGCTTCTCGAGGCGGGTCGCGCGCACGAGCGAAGTCGACCACCACGATCTGAGCACGTCGAGGACGGGACCTGGAATGTCGATCGTGGGCGCGGTCGAGACCTCCTGGGCGATCAGGGCCATCGGAAAGACTGGTGCCAGGTCATCGTGATCGATGGGCTCTCGAGCGCCCGGATGCAGAGGTGGTTCGAGCGGCATCCGAAGATGCGGCGCGACGTTGAACCACGCCGTAGGGAGATCGTCCGCGGGCAGGTTCCAACGCAAGGCTCCTCCTCGTAGGCGCTCTTCGGCGTCGGCCGACCGGGTGATCGACCGTGCCGACAGCTTCGCATACGCGCCACCAGGAGACGTCCTGTGCGAGGGGGCCGCGACCGCGTGCGCAGCGGGGGGCCGCGACCGCGTGCGCAGCGGTGGGCCGTTCGACCCGCGGAGGAGACGCGCGCTCTATGCGGCCTTGAGGCTGGTGCGGTAGGCGAGGTGGGGAGCCGTTCGCAGGTGATCCGCACCGACACCATGCCAACGGACCGTCGTCCCAGCTTGCTTCGCTCGGTGCTGTACCTCGTTCAGGGCTTCAGCAGCATCGCGGTCGGCGAGGCGCAGCCTCTCGATGTCGATCGCGATGGTGTCGGGCTGTGCCGCGAGCATCTCGTCGACCGTGTCGACGAGATGGTGGCCGGTCATCCCGTCGAGCGTCCCGACGCATCGGACCGAGCTCGGCGATTCGACGGTCAGGACCAAGAAGGGGTCGGCCATGGCAATGTCTGTTGCGATCACGCTCATCACAGCTCCTCCTCACCACGCCGGACCACGCACCAGCTTCGCCGACCAGTGTGTGGAGGGACCCGGGCGGCGTATGGGAATTCGATGACGATGCCGCACGCGGGCAATGTGGACATGTGGATTGCAGCCGCCGAACCAGACCGCCGCGGCGCGACCCTTGCTGTCGCTGCAGCGCTTCATCGCTCTATCGTTTCGCGGAAGATGTCTGCCACAGCGATGCCCGACCTCGACGTGTTCCGAGTCCTCGACGAGGCTCTGAGCCGGTACGTCCGGCCCGACACCTTTCCCCTCGGCATACGAATGCTGTCCCCCGGCGAGCCCGTGCCCGAAGGCGTGCGCCTCCCGAGCAGGGATGTCGGTGAACGATGGATCGTCTGCCAGTCGATCGGCATCGCCCGCCGCTACGGCTGGTCCATCGCCGTCGGCAAGGAGGAGATCATCTGCCCGCTTGCTTCGGTCTCCTTCGGCTTTCGCCGCTCGAGCGCCCGCTACGATGCCGGAGAGGCGGCGCTCGGGATGTACTGCAGCGGCACGGAGGCGGCAGCGGCGCTCGAGGCGGCGACTTGGCGCTTCGAGACCGGCCGCTTCGAGCGGCTCTGCGTGGGACCGCTCGCAAGGCTCACGTTCGAGCCGCACGTCGTCGCCGTCTACGGCAACAGCGCACAGGTCATGCGCCTGGTGAACGCGGCCCTGCATGCACGCGGCGGGCGCGTCGAGAGCTCGTCGGGCGGCCGCCTGGACTGCGCCGAGCTCGTCATCCAGACGATGCAGACGGGAGAACCGAAGGTGGTCCTGCCCTGCAACGGGGACCGGATCTTCGGCATGGCGCAGGACTCCGAGATGGCGTTCGCGTTCCCTGCCGACCGTGCCGGTGAGATCGTCACCGGGCTCGAGGCGACGCACAGAGGAGGCGTCCGCTTCCCCATCCCCGTCGCCATGCGCTCCACGGTGACGATGCCGCCGAAGTACCAGGAGCTCCTCGCCTCGCTCGACGACGCCGACCTCCCAGAGCCCTGAGAGGGTGGGCCACCCAGCGGAAAAGGGCGCAGGTGCAAGCGCGTCGCAGATGTCAGATCGTGAGCAAGGACGAGAGGGGATCGGGAATGTGGAACAGCTTCAGGACCGATGACCACCTGGGAATCTCCGCACAGATCACGAGATACCAGGCGGGCAACGGCGACGAGATCCACGCCTACGTGGTTCGGCCGACCGGCGAGGCCAGAGCTCCCGGCGTCGTCCTCGTGCACCACATGCCGGGGTGGGACGAGTTCACCCAGGAGCTCGCCGAGCGACTTGGGCGGCACGGCTACTTCGTCATCTGCCCGGATCTCTACTGTCGCTTCGGCCATGGCACCCCTGACGACGTCGCGGCGAAGGTCCGCAGCGAAGGCGGTGTCCACGACGACAGCGTGGTCGCCGACTGCGGGGCCGCAGCGCAGTGGCTGCGCCGGGACGCGCTCTTCAGCGGCAAGGTCGGCATCATCGGCCCGTGCTCGGGCGGGCGCCATGCGCTGCTCACCGCATCCCGTGTGCGCGGGTTCGATGCGGTGGTCGACCTGTGGGGCGGGGGAGTGATCATGCCGCACGACCAGCTCACGCCGGCTCGCCCGGTTGCCCCGATCGACTACACCGCAGATCTCGACGCCCCTCTGCTGGGCCTGTTCGGCAACGACGACCAGTCGCCGACGCCCGCTCAGGTCGACGAGCACCAAGCGGAGCTGGAGAAGCACGGCAAGACGTTCGAGTTCCACCGCTACGACGGCGCGGGGCACGGGTTCTTCTACTACCACACGCCCATGTACCGCCAACAGCAGGCGATGGACGGCTGGGAGAAGGTCTTCGCGTTCTTCCAGGAGCACCTGAAGAGCTGAAGAGACGCAGGATGGAAAGGAGGGAGAGATGTGCACGATGATCGCCATGACCGCAGCCGTCACGGGGATGGGAAAGGGGGCGCGCGGCTGGTTCCCCATCACGCAGGCGACGGTGGGCTACGACCATGCGACGCACTCCGGTACAGAGCACGCGCTGTTGCTGGACTTCACGAACTATGACATCGGCGTCGAAGCACGCGTCGCACTCGAGCTCGACCTCGAGTCGGGCCGCGCGCTGCTTGGGCAGCTTCAGGCTGCCATCGAGGCTGCGGAGGTGAGCGGCGTCGCGATGGCTCGAGACGATGACGAGCGCTACGCGCCTTCTTGGTCCTCGGCGTTCGGGCTCTCGGTCTCGCAGATGGCGCCGTAGACGTCGGGGCGCCGGTAGCGGGTGAAGTCGAAGAGGGTCTTCTTGTAGCGGTCGCACCACTCGAGGTCGCAGTCCGCCACGATGACCTCGTCATCGGTCGTAAGCGCTTGGGCGACGACCTGTCCGGACGGCGCGATGATCACGCTCTGCGCGAGCGAATCGACGCCCTCTTCGATCCCGCCCTTGGCCGCTGCGACCACCCAGGTGCCGTTCTGGTAGGCGCCGGCTTGCATGACGAGCTGGTTGTGGAAGCCCGCGAGCACGTCCTGGGACGGGTCGGGCGCGTAGTGGATCGGCGTGTTGTAGCCGCAGAGGATCATCTCGACACCCCTCAGTCCCATCACGCGATAGGTCTCGGGCCATCGGCGATCGTTGCAGAGCATCATCCCGATACGCCCGCCGAAGGCGTCCCACACGCCGAAGCCGTCGGGTCCCGGCTCGAAGTAGTAGCGCTCGAGGTGCTGGAAGGGACGCCAGGGCTCGTGCCGCTCGTGGCCGGGGATGTGCACCTTGCGGTACGTGGCGATCGTGGAACCGTCGGGCCCGACGAGCGCTGCGCTGTTGTAGCGGTGGCCGTCGGGGGTGAGCTCTGCGTATCCGAGGAAGAACCCCATGCCGAGCGACGCGGCCTCGTCGAAGAGCGGCGTGGTGACGGTCCCCGGCATCTCCGTCTCGAACCAGTGGTCGGCGTCGGAGAGCGGTTCCGTCCACCAGCGCGGGAAGAAGGTCGTGAGCGCGAGCTCGGGGTACACCACGAGCTCCGCACCCTTTCGCCGGGCGTCGTGGAGCAACGAGAGCAGGCGCTCGACGACGGTCTCTCGCGGCTCCGTACGGCCGATGGGACCGAGCTGCGCGGCGGCGACCGTGACGCGGCGGCTCACGTGAGGACGTCCTCCTCGGCGAGCGTCAGGAGCACGTCGAGGAGGACGTTGGCGCCGGCCTCGATGTGCTCGGGCGACGTGTGCTCCGCCGGGTTGTGGCTGATGCCCCCAGCGCTCGGCACGAAGATCATCCCTGACGGGCACAGGCGCGCCAGCATCTGCGCGTCGTGCCCGGCGCCCGACGGGAGCCGCCGCACCGGATGGCCGTGCGCATGCGCGGTCTTCTCCACCAAGCCGACGATCCGGTCGTCGAAGCGGACTGGGTCGAATCGCGCGAGCTGGCGGCGCTCGACGGTCACCTGCTCTTCGGACGCGATCCGGTCGATCTCTCGAGACATGCGGCGTTCGGCCTCAACCAGCACGTCGCCCTCGGTGTTGCGCAGGTCGACGGTGAGGATGGCCTGGCCTGCCACGACGTTGACGAGATCCGGGTGCAGGTCGAGCTTGCCGACGGTGGCCACCTGGTGACCACCCAGCTCGCGCGCGATCGAGCGGGCGGCGACCGCGACCGAGGCCGCCGCGAGCCCTGCGTCGCGGCGGTAGGCCATCGGGGTCGTGCCCGCGTGGTTGAACTGCCCGCCGAAGCGCACCTCCTGCCAGGAGATCCCCTGCACGCCCGTCACGGCGCCGATCACCTCGTCGTGACGTTCGAGCACCGGACCTTGCTCGATGTGGAGCTCGACGTAGGCGTGCGGGACGAGGCCCGGGCAAGGGAGGCCACCCAGGTAGCCGATGCGGGCGAGCTCATCGCCGAGCCTCGCACCGTCGATGCTGACGAGGTCGTAGGCTTCCTCGACGGCCATGCCCCCGGCGTACACCAGGCTCCCGAGCATGTCGGGCGCGAAGCGCGCCCCTTCCTCGTCGGTGAAGAAGGCAACCGCCATGGCGCGGCGCGGCACGACGTCGTGCGTGGCGAGCGTCTCGAGCACCTCGAGGCCGGCCAGCACGCCGAGGTTGCCGTCGTAGCGGCCGCCGGTCGCGACGGTGTCGATGTGCGACCCGCACATGACGGGAGGTCCGGGCTCCCGGCCCTCGCGGCGCGCGACCACGTTGCCGATCGCGTCCACCTGCACGTCGAGCCCGAGGTCGCGCATCCAGGTGACCACGAGGTCTCGGCCTTCGCGGTCCTCGTCACTCAGCGCAAGACGCGCGCACCCCCCGTCCCCGGTCGAGCCGATACGGCCGAGCTCCTCGAGCCGGGAGAGGAGCCTCGCGGCGTCGATCCGGAGGTTCACGGCACCAACTTGCCCCTACTTGGACGATCTGTCAAGCTGAGATTGGATGAGTTGTCAAGCTGCGGGGGGCAGCCCCGATGCGACCGCGCAGGACTGGGTGATCGAAGGCGCGGCCCTCGCAACGGTCGACGCTTCCGGCACCGAGCACGTGCGCGGCCACCTCGTCATCTCCGACGGTCGCATCGCGGTGGTTGGGGGAGGTCCTGTTCCGGCTCGGTTGGTGCCCGAAGGGGCTCGTCGGGTCGACGGTAGCGGGTGCCTGCTCACGCCGGGCTTCGTGAACACCCATCATCATCTGTCCCAGTGGCTCACGAGGGGCATGGCGGCGGACTCCGAGCTCTTCGGCTGGCTCACCGAGCTCTATCCGTGGTGGGCGGGAATCACAGCGGAGCTCGAGCACGCAGGGGCGCTCGGCGGGCTCAGCGCCCTCGCGGCCAGCGGGTGCACCACCACGATGGACCACCAGTACGTGTTCCCTGCGGGGGCCGGTGACCTGCTCGCCGCGGAGGTCGAGGCGGCAGCCCGCGTTGGGGTGCGGTTCCATCCCTCGCGTGGCTCGATGGACCTTGGCAGGTCGGCCGGGGGACTGCCGCCCGACGACGTGGTCGAGGGCACCGACGCGGCGCTGGAAGCGACCGAGGAGGCGATCTCGCGTTTCCACGACGAATCGCCGGGCGCGATGGTGCGCGTGGCGGTGGCGCCGTGTTCGCCGTTCTCGGTCACGCGAGAGCTGATGGTCGGCGCTGCCGAGCTCGCGCGCCGCCGGGGTGTCCGCCTCCACACCCATCTCGCAGAGACGGCCGACGAGGACGCCTACTGCCAGGAACGCTACGGCTGCACGCCGGCCGAGTACGCCGAATCGCTCGGCTGGCTCGGCGAAGACGTCTGGGTGGCCCACGGCGTGCACCTCACACCGGCCGCGCAGGTGAAGCTGGGCGCGACCCGCACGGGGGTCGCGCACTGCCCGAGCTCGAACGGCCGTCTCGGCTCGGGAACTGCGCCGGTGCCCGAGCTCCTCGCGGCGGGCGTGCCGGTCGGCCTCGGAGTGGACGGGTCCGCGTCCAACGAGTCGGGGGAGCTGTGGCCGGAGGTGCGCGGGGCGCTCCTGGCTGCAAGAGCGCGCGCGGGCGCTGGGGCGCTCGGTACCCGCGACGTGCTCAGGATGGCGACGATGACAGGCGCGCGCTGCCTCGGCCGCGAGGAGGAGATCGGCTCGCTCGAACCCGGGAAGCTCGCCGACGTCGCCCTCTGGCGCCTCGACACCGCCGCCCATGCGGGCATCGCCGACCCGGTGGCCGCGCTCACCCTCGGCGCGCGCCCGCCGCTGGCGTTCCTCCTCGTGGGTGGCCGTGCCGTGGTGGAGGACGACGAGCTCGTGCGCGTCGGCTCGGACGTGGTCGCCCGCGAGGTCGTCACGGCCGTGCGGCGGCTCAGAGAGCGCCGGGCCGTCGCCGCACGCTGAGCTTCGACGTCGCAGCGGCCGGCGTGCACACGGCTCCGCGGGGGTCATCCTGGGCTCGGAGGGGGGTCATCCTGGGCTCGGAGGGTTCGGGAGCGCCCGTCCGCTGCTCCCAGAACGCCCAGTACGTGAGGCCTCCGACGAGGATGCCGAAGACCCGGCTCATGTCGCTCCCGCCGGTCACCGAGGACAGCGGGCTCATCTACGAAGGGACGAACGATCGGGCGTTGATCCACAGGCCCGTGGCCGTCATCCCGAGGACGAGCGCGGCGAGCGCCCGCCAGTTCACCCCTCCGTCGCGCCAGTAGATGCCGCCGCGCCGTGCGGCGAGTGCCGCGGGGACAGAGAGGGGGGCCGGACCGGGCTCGGGCGCGGCTCAGGCGGGCGGACGGAGCGCGCGCACCAAGGCGTCGAGCGCGTCGAACTCTCCCTCGTCCGTGGCGACCGGTCGGCGCACCTGCTGTGCGCGTTCGATGAGCAGGCCGGACCCCTCGATGTCCTCGACGACGTCGGCTGCGCTGAAGAGGACGTCGGGGTGCTGTGGACCGCCGATCCCGGAGGTGAGGTTCTCGGTGTCGTGGCCGACGACGAGGAGGTGGCCGCCGGGAGCGACTGCACCCGCGAAGGTTCGGTAGACGGCGCGACGTTCGGCTGAGGGGAGCTGGACGTACATCAGCACGACGAGGTCGAAGGAGCCGGGGGGCACCCAGGTGCGGACGTCGGCTTCGATCCACTCCACCTCGACGCCTCGCGCGGTTGCAAGGTGGCGCGCCTTGGCAAGCGCGACTGCGGAGAAGTCCACGCCGGTCGCCTTCCACCCACGTTCGGCGAGCCAGACCGCGTTCCGGCCCTCACCGCATGCGACGTCGAGCACCGTCCCCGGTTCGAGGTCCGCCGTCTCCGCGACGAGGAACATGTTCGGCTCGGCGCGCCAGAGCAGATCGTCCCCCGCGTACCTGCGGTCCCATTCTTCGCGTTCCATGTGCCGCTACGACCTCCGTCGCGTCGCTGACCGCCTTGGCGCTCTTCGTCCCCTTGAGCGTCTTCGCCGTGCTCTCCGTCACGCTACCCGTGAGCGGAACGACGGCACGTCGCCCTATCGCACTTCCGAGGGCACTCCGGTCGGGACCTCGGAAGTGCCATCCAGGGACGGCTTCGACGCCGACCCGGACAGCGGTTCGGCGGGTGTTGACGACGCTGGGGTCGACAGGCCGGCTTCCGACAGGATGCTCGGCGCCGGGCCGACGGAGCCGGCTGCAACGTCGAGGGGGGCACCTTGGACGGCGAGCCACGTTTTCCAGCGGTGCTTCGTCATGACGAGGAGGACCAGACCACCGATCGCCAGTGCCACGCCCGCGAATTCGACGAGAACGGCACCAAGGTGGCCCGGGTAGGACAGCCAGAGGCTCTCGTCGACCGTTCGTTCGATCCCCCACAGCACCATGCCGACGCCGATGACTGCACCTGCGGGCGGTACCCCGCGGGCGGACACGGAAGCTCGGCTCGCCTCGAGGCGACGGACCCGGTGCTCGACGTAGACGAGGACGCAGAAGATGGTGAAATCCTCGAGCGCCTGGAAGATGGGCACTGGTAGGCGCTTTCCAGCCTGTCCGGCGTAGTACATGCCGAACCACTGCTGCGTCGCATGGCCGCCGCCTGCGTACATGAGCTGGGGCCCGAGAAGGCGGCCCATTGCCCAGGCCGCGGCGAGCACAGGCGCCACGATGTCCATCGCTGCGCCCACGCCGAGCTGCGGGCACCGCCGGCGCACGACCACGATACCGGTTGGCACCGCGAAGAGGAGCCCGCCCCACGAAGAGAGGCCACCATGCCAGATGGCCAGCACCTGCGAGGGATCGGCGACGTAGTAGGAGAGGTTGGCCAGGACGTGCATGACGCGCGCGCCCACGATCGCTGCGACGGTGACCCAGATGAAGAGCCCGAGCACCCAGCCGGTGGGGTAGCCGCGTTCACGCAGTCGCCGTTCGAGGAAGCGGTACGCGAACCAGAAGGTGATGGCGAGGCCGATTCCGTAGGTGTGGACGACGAGCGGACCAACGTGGAAGGCAACAGGGATCGGCCGCACCCGTCAAGTATTCCCCGCCACGGTGACGCGCGAGGCAGCACCCGAGGGTGGTGGCGGTATCGCTGCGGCCGGCAGGGTCAGGGTCGTCCGGCTCCAGCGAATGTTGTGCCGAACCTGACCGGATCGATCCGGACCACTGTGCCCGGGAAGGTGGCCTCGATCATCATGCCGCCACCGACGTACATCGCAACGTGCGTGTCACCTCCCGGACCGTAAAAGAGCAGGTCGCCGGGCTGGAGGTCTGACGTGGGCACTGGGGTGCTGTCTGCCATCTGCGCGCCAGAGTAGTGAGGGAGGTAGACCCCCGCCTGACCCCACGCCCATGCGGTAAGGCCCGAGCAGTCGAATCCGACCCCGGGGTCCTCCCCGCCCCACACGTAGGCGACGCCCAGCTGGGTCTCTGCCGCACGCACGGCGACCGCCCCGGCTCCACCGGCGGCTGGCGGGGGAGGAGGCGTCGCCGACTGCGGGGCTGAAGCGAGGACGGCCTGTGCGGCGGCTTGCGCCGCAGCGTTCTGGGCTGCTCGTTGGCGGGCGACCAGTGTCGCGATCTGCCCTTTCACCTGGGCAAGGGCGCTCCTCAGCTGTGTCTCGAGCACCTGGCCCCGCTGGAAGGCGAGGTGGGCTGTCGCCACGGCCTCGGCCGCCTGCGCATCCTCGGAGCTGAGGGTCTGGCGCTCTGCGCCCAGCTGGGCGACCGCGGTGTGGAGGTTGGCCATCGAAGTGTCGAGGTCGCCGGTGACCACCTGGCTGTAGACGGACGAGTCCAACGCCGATGTCTGGCTGCCCGAGAACAGCGCATCGGTCGCGACCGATGCGCCGCCCGTGACGTACGCCTCGATGGCAGCGTTGTGGAGCGTCGCCTTGTCCTTGGCGATCGTGCTGAGCGAACGGTTGATCTGGGCGGTGGTGGCGCGGATCTGCGCGTCGAGCCCTGCCTTCTTGGCGAGCGCAGCCTGGTAGCGCTGATCGAGGGCATCCACCTGCTGGCCAGTCTGCTGGATCTGTGCCTCGATCTGGGCCGCTTTCGCCTGCTCGCCCGACAGTGTTCCAGCTGCCCCCGCGGTGGTCGAGAACGCAACGGGCATGACGATCGCCAGCATGCTCGCGACCGCCAGGTGGCGCGAGAAACGGAACGGCTTCGGGTCGCGGGCTGACACGCGCGAGCTTCCCCCGAGGTCAGTCACAGTACCGCTGATTCTTACCCAGACGAGGTCAGATGGCAATGCAATTTGGCGAAATCTTTTCCACAAGTTCTCACCCATGGTAGGAAAACGTCCTCATTATCCCTGTTCAACGTGCTGTTTCGCATACGGAAATAGAGAAATACGTTGCGACTCGCGCGCATTGCCGCGCATGAAACGTTACGTTTCGGCGCCGGTTGCGCGATTGTTCCGGCCCAGGCAGGAGGGATGGTCAGGCCCCAGAACCGCGTCCGGCGAGCGGCAGTGACCGGCGAGCGGCAGTGACCGGCGAGCGGCAGCGACCGGCGAGCGGCAGTGACCGGCGAGCGGCAGTGACCGGCGAGGTGCACGGCGTGCGCAGACCGGCACGGAGTGGATTTTCGCGACGGGGCACTTTCGAGCCAAGCTGTCGACGTGTCAGAGCGATCTCGCGGTCTACCTCGCAGGTCGTGCCTCTCCACCCCGGGCGCGGCCGAGAAATTCCTTGCCAAGGCGCCCACGGTGGCGGCCGACATGACGTTCCTCGATCTCGAGGACTCGGTCGCACCGGCAGAGAAGGTGCCGGCGCGCAAGAAGGTGATCGAGGCGATCAAGAACCTCGAATGGGACGATCGCGTGCTGTGCGTGCGGGTGAACGGCTGGGACACCGAGTGGACCTACGGCGATGTGATCGAGGTCGTCGGCAATGCCGGGGAGCGCCTCGATGAAGTCATGTTGCCCAAGGTGCAGTCTGCAGCCGAGGTGGTCGCGCTCGACCTTCTGCTCACCCAGGTGGAGAAGAACTGCGGGCTCCCCGTGGGCCATGTCGGGATCGAGGCGCAGATCGAGACCACCCGCGGCCTCATCAACGTCGAGGAGATCTGCGCCGCTTCGCGCCGTCTCGAGACCGTCATCTTCGGACCGGCCGACTTCGCCGCGTCGATGCAGATGCCGGTCCTCACCGGAGGGGTCGCGATCCCCGAGTACCCCGGGGACCACTTCCACTACGTCTTCTCGAAGATCCTGATGGCCGGCCGTGCGAATGGCCTGCAGGTGATCGACGGCCCATACCTCTACGTGCGCGATCTCGACGGCCTCCGGGAGTTCTCGCAGCGCACGCGGGTCCTCGGTTTCGACGGCAAGTGGGCGCTGACCCCCGACCAGGCCGCGGTCCTCAACGAGGTCTACTCGCCCACTCAGGAGCAGTTCGACCGTGCGTGGGACCTTCTCGAGGCTTATCGACAGGCCACTCAGGAAGAGCGACGGGGAGCCGTGATGTTCGGCGACGAGATGATCGACGAAGCGAGCCGGAAGATCGCGCAGAAGTTCGTCTTCCGCGGCGAACGTGCCGGCCTGCGGCGCTCGCAGACGGCTCACCCGAGCTGAGCGGAGCTGGGGCGGCGATCACCCGAGCTGGGGTGGTCTCGCCTGGTCGACAAGACGCCGCGCGATCACCTTCAGGGCCAGCGTCTCATCGGCACCTTCGAAGATCGACAGGACGCGTGCGTCCACGAAGTATCGGCTCACCGGATATTCCTCGGCGTAGCCCATCCCACCGTGGATCTGCATTGCCTCGCGCGTGACCCACTCCGCTGCTCGACAGACGTAAGCCTTCGCCATCGAAGCCTCGAGACCGCCCTCGCCCTTTACCATCAGTCGAGCGACCTCGTAGGAGAACTGACGTGAGGCCTGGATGAGCACGGCCATGCGCGCCAGCTTCACTCTCGTGAGCTGGTAGTCGATGATCGCCTTCCCGAACACCCTGCGCTCGCGCGCGTACGCGATCGCTGCTTCGTACGCCGCCTGCATGACCCCCACGGCTCGGGCCACCGTCTGGAGCCGCCCGTTCTCGAAGCCTTGCATCTGCAGGTAGAAGCCCCTTCCGAGACCTTCGTCTCCTCCGACGAGGTTCTCCTTCGGGACGAGCCAGTTCTCGAATGCGAGCTCGTACGAGTGCATGCCGCGGTACCCGAGAGTGTCGATCGGTCGTCCCTCGAGCTTCCCGCCACTGGATCCTCGTCCGCCCTGGTGCAGGACGAAGCCCTTGCCTGTCGCCTGTTCCTTCTGCACGACGAAGAGCGAGAGCCCGCGGTGGCCCTTCGCGCGGTCGGGATCGGTCCGGGCAAGCAGCATCAGCACATCGGCTCGCGCGGCGAAGGTGCACCACGTCTTCACCCCGTTGACCACCCAGCCGGCCCCCGTCGGGGAAGCGGAGGTCGTGATGCCCGCGACGTCGGACCCGTAGTCCGGCTCGGTGACGGCAACCGCGGCGAGGAGCTCCCCGCTCGCGATCCTGGGAAGCCAGTGGCGCTTCTGGTCCTCGGTGCCCCCTCGTACCAATGCTCGGGTGAGGATCTCCGGCCTGGTGATGAGCGAGCCGCCGATGCCCAGTGATCCCCACGAGAGCTCCTCGGTGGCGACGACCATTCCCATGTAGTCGCTCTCGCCACCAGCTGCGAAGCCTCCGTACTCCTCGGGTACCGAGAGCCCGAACCCGCCGAGCTCGGCCAGACCGCTGATGATCGATTCGGGAATGTCGGCGTTGGTGCGATGCACGTGCTCAGCATGCGGCCGGATCTCGTTCTGCGCGAACCGGTGGAACGTCTCGCGGGCGAGCTCGAGCTCTCCGGAGAGGTGGCGAGGGCCCTCCTCACCGCAGATCGCGGCGAGCGTCTCGGAATCCCGATAGGCGACGACGAAGTCCTCCGCCGGATCGAGGAGATCCTCGCCGGAGCTCCACGCCGTCGACCGTCCGGCGATCTTGGCCCTGAGATCGGCCAGCACGTCTGCGACGAACGCGCATGCCAGGCGCGCCTCGACCTCGCCGTGGCGGCCGTAGTCGAGGGCCGCTCGAGCCGTGGCAACCGCTGCCGCAGCGTGCGCGATGTCGTATGCGACGACCTGGGCGCTGTCGACCCCAGTCTCCGCGAGCGCTCCGACCGCGCGCCCGACGACGTGCTCGGCGCAGTCCAGCGCTTCGGCAGCGCGGTCCAGGTCCATGTTCACGGCACGCTAGCCTCCCGCCGCGCGAGCACGGTCACGAGAGGGGGCAGCACGATCGCGTCGTCCCCGGGGTCGACCTCGGTGAGCTCCTCGAGGTACGCGGCCACCGGTCCGGGGCCGGCGCCGGCTGGAGCCTCCGCCCAGGCGTCGTCGAGCACGAGGCCCGCTTCTCCGACGAGCGCGGGGAGCAGGGCTCCCACGTCGGGACTGGGCACGTCAGGCATCGACAGCGGCAGCCCGCCGACGCGGCCTGCCGAAGTGATCGGCTCTTGTGCGACCACCCAACCACCGGGCCGGACCGCGGCCCGCATGCGTGCGAGGACACGGACCGGATCGGCCACGTGCAGCAGGAGGAATCTGCAGAAGGCGAGGTCGACGGGTTCGGGGAGCTGGAGGTCCTCGGCGCGCTGAGTGATCGCCAGCACCTGCGTGTACTCCGCCGCGGCATGGGCCGTCTCGTCCCGCGCAGCGGGGTCGCTGTCGACCGCATAGACCCGGCCGGTCTTGCCGACGATCTCAGCGAGCGCGACGGCCACGTCTCCTGCTCCCGCGCCGACGTCGACGACTCGCCATCCCGCGGCGACGCCGAGCCGGTCGATCGCGGTCGCGAGCGGGCGGCGGTAGACGTCGTCACGGAGCATCTGCGCATCCTCGCGCAGCGCCGGTAGCCTCCAAGGACGTGAAGGTCACCATGATGCTGTGCGACGCTGCGCAAGTCGCGGACGGGAAGCTCTACATCCTGGGGGGAGGGTGGTCGATGACCGGTCCCGACCCGGTGCCTTCCGCCGTCGCCCTCAAGATCGAGGTCGACTGGAACGAGGCCGACAGGACCCACCACTGGGAGCTCTTTCTCGAGGACGCCGACGGGCGTCCTGTCCTCGTGCAAACCCCCGAGGGCTCGCAGCCCGTGGAGGTGCGCGGCGAGTTCACGGTGACCCACCCCCCGGCGGTGCCTGAGGGGTCCCCTATCGACGTCGCGCTCGCAGTCAACATGGGCCCGATCCCGCTGCCGGCGGGGGCCCGGTACACGTGGCGGCTGACCATCGACGGCGAGGCGCTCCCCGGCGCCGACCTGGGGTTCACGACGCGCCCCCGCCCCGCTGCTGCCGAGTAGGCGCAGCGGGCGCGTGGCACCCGGTGGGCTGGACGGCACGTGGCCGGCGTACTACACCCTCGGCATGACCACCCACGAGCGGCCGTTCGGCCGATGCCTCGAAGACTTCGTCGTAGGCGACGTCTACCGGCACTGGCCGGGAAAGACGATCACCGAGTACGACGACCACCTCTTCTGCTTGATCACCATGAACCACCACCCGCTGCATACGGACGCGTGGTTCGCAGAGCACGACACGGTCCAAGGTCGCAACGTCGTCGTCGGGAACTTGGTCTACTCGCTCGCGCTGGGCATGAGCGTGCCCGACGTGAGCGGGTCGGCGATCGCGAACCTCGAGGTCGAATCGCTTGTGCACCGTCATCCGACCTTCCACGGTGACACGATCTATGCGGAGACCAAGGTGGTCGACGTGGTGGAGTCGAAGTCGAAGCACGACCGTGGCGTGGTGACCGTGGAGACGAAGGCATTCAACCAGCACGGGGACGAGGTGTGCTCCTTCCGTCGCAAGGTGATGGTCTGGAAGCGCGCGGCGCTGCCTGGGCGCCGGCGTCCTCACGGCGATGACGTCTGGGGCTGAAGGAGCGCGTTCCGGCGACCCTGCTCGTTGTGCGCCACATGCACACTGGCCGTCAGACAGCGAGATCGAACGGCTTCGTGAGGCTGTTCTGCGTGGGTCGGTGGAGCTGTGGAGGGACTTTCCGTGGAGGGCGACGCGCGACCCGTGGTTCGTCCTGGTGAGCGAGGTCATGCTGCAGCAGACGCAGGCCTCCCGGGTCGTCGGGACCTTCACTCGATTCGTTGCTCGCTTCCCTACGCCGGCTGCGTGTGCCGGCGCGGGCTGTGCGGAGGTCGTACGCGCGTGGGAAGGCCTGGGCTACAACCGCAGGGCGGTGAACCTCCATCGGACCGCCACGATCCTCCTCGAGCGCCACGACGGGCGAGTTCCTGACGACCTCGATGCGCTGGAAGACCTTCCCGGGGTCGGCCCGTACACGGCACGGGCAGTCCTCGCCTTCGCCTACGGGCGCCCGATCGGCGTGGTGGACGGCAACGTGATGCGGGTGCTCTCGCGCGCTGCTGCCGGTGGGGCGCTCACCCTGTGGGAAGCACAGCGGCTCGCTGACCGCCTGGTGTCACCCTCCAACGCGTGGAGGTTCAACCAGGCGCTCATCGACTTCGGAGCGTGCTGCTGCACCGCACGTGCGCCTCGCTGTGCGAGCTGTCACCTGCTGGAGCAGTGCCGCTGGACGCGGGCGGCGGCCGAGCACGGCGCAGGCACCGCGGCGCCGGATCCCGCCGCGCCGACCCGCCGACGACAGGGGCGGTTCGCCGGATCGGATCGCGAGGGCCGCGGCCGGCTCGTCGGGGCACTCCGCCTCGCGCCGGTTCCGGCTCGGGCGGTCGCGACGACGGCAGGTTGGCCCGACGACGAGCTCCGGGCCCTTCGCGTCGCCGAGGCGCTCGTAGCCGAGGGCCTCGCGTCCTGGCGGGAAGGCGCGCTTGCGCTGGCTTGAGCCCGGTGGACGCCGCAGCGCGGCGGAACCAGCGTGAGCTGGTTTCGGGAGGTGCTCGGCAGGTACGCGACGGGCGTCACGGTCATGTCCGCACAGGGGAGCGGCATGCCTGTCGGGTCCACCTGCAGGGAGGCAGTACGGCCGCATCTGCACCTGACCCGGCTACTGTGCGGCGGTGCCGACCTTTCTCACCACCGACATCGACGACGTCCTCGTCGTCGTCCCCGACGTCCACGGCGACGAGCGTGGCCGCTTCGTGGAGACGTACCGGCGCCAGTGGCTCCCACTCGGGCGCGAGATGGTGCAGGGCAACCGCTCGGAGAAGCAGGCGGGCACCATCGTCGGCCTCCATTACCACCTCCACCAGGCCGACTACTGGTACGTGCTGCGGGGGCGAGCCCGAGTCGTGCTGCACGACCTCCGGGAGGGCTCCAGGACCGACGGCGTGACCGAGACGATCGTGCTCGACGGCGACGAAGACCGGGGGCTGTTCATCCCGCCGGGTGTGGCACACGGGTTCGCCGCATTGAGCGACCTCCTCCTCTGGTACCTCGTGGACGCCTACTACAACCCCGCCGACGAGCTCGGCCTGGCGTGGGACGACCCCGATGTGGGCGCTGACTGGGGCGTCGTGGACCCGGTCCTGTCGGCTCGCGATCGGGAAAATCCCCGTCGAGCGAGCATCCCCCTTGCGCTCCGGCCCTGCTACCCCCTGCGAACCTGACCCCCCTGCGCACCTGACCGCCCTGCGCACCTGACCGCCCTGCGCTCCTGGCGTGTGCAGAGGGTTACGCAGCGCCCAGGAGGGAGAGGATCCCCAAGCGGAGGACCTGGCGGGCGGTGCGGGTCGACTGCCCGTGGCGCCGCATGCGATCCCAGGCCTCCGCGCTGGCGAGCACGTCGATCCCGGCGATGGCCGCGGAGCGAGGGGCCGCGGCCTTCGCTCGAAGTTCCGGTGCGAAGACCTTCGCGACGCGCTCTTTCTCCCACGCCTCCATCGCCAGTCTCGCGGCGCGGATGCGGTCGGAGTCGGGCTCCATGAGGCGCACCGCGCGATGGAATGGCAGCAGTGCCTCCAGCGTGGTCGTCCGATTGTCCACGAACAGGTCGACTCGCTTCGCCAAGGGGAGAGCGGCGTCGATGTCCTTCGCCGTTTCTCGCACCCACTGGTACGTTCGCTGAGCGGCGTCGACGTAGAGGCCCTCGACGTCGGCGAAGTGCTGGTAGACGGAACGAACCGAGACGCCGGCCCGATCGGCGATGCGTTGCGCCGTCGGCGCGACGTCGCCCGCGGCGACGAGGTCGAGCAACGCGCTGACGATCGCGTCTCGCGTCCTGACGCCTCTCGCCCTCCTCCCGTCGATCTTGTCGATGTCGATGGACATCACCGCGATCCAATCCTCCGTTCCCCGAAATGCCAGTGCAGTGTGATTGAAATCAAAGGCTACAGGCGCGCGAGGGCGATCGCTGCCGCGGCCGGGCGGGTGCTCCGATCAGCGACGCGCCCGTGATGCTCCGATCCCCGGAGCATCGGCTTCGTCGATCCTGTTATATGGAGGAGATGAGAAGGGGTCGCTGGGAAGCCCGATCGATCGCCGGGTATCGCCGGACGATGGACGTGCTCGGGCGACTTGGTGACGACGACCGGGCTGTGGGGCATCCCGGTGCACGGGGGACCGAGACCCCGGCAGGCACCGGGTCCCGTGCCAGCCCGGGAGTCGGCTCCCGTGCCAGCTCGGGCGCCGGGCGCGGACGTTCCGGCGTCCCTTCGCTCGTGGCAACCCAGCACCCGGCTCGGCGCGGCGCGGCTGTCGCCGCGCTGGTGGTGGTGCTCGTCCTTGTGGCCGTGGGGATCGGCGCCTTCCTGCTCGTGCGCCTTCACCATGGAACCCGCCCACTGAAGCAGGCGGCAGGCTCGCGGCCGCACGCCTCCGTAGCGCCGACGGTGCCCTCGACGACGCTCCCGTCCAGCTACACCGCCGTCAGCGCGACCAGCTCGTCGGCCACGTACATCCCACGCACCGCGTCCGGCAGCACGACCTACTCGCTTCTCGTGGGTGCCACGACGTCGGACTGCTGGATGAGCGTGACCTCGTCGACGGGTACGACCGTTCTCGCACAGACCTTTGCGCCCGGTGCGACGGCGTCCGTCTCGCTCACCGGCCGTGCGACGATCGTGATAGGAGCCACGGGGTACGCCCAGCTGGCGATCGGGGGCGTCCCGCTGGTGCTCCCGAGCGGAGCTACGAGCCCGTTCACCGTCACCCTGGTGCCGTCGTAGCGGGGCGGTCTGTCCGGGTCGCGACGGCAGGGCTGTGTCCGGGTCGCGAGGGCAGCGGCGCAGCGGGAGGCTCCTGCGCGTGGCTCCTGCGCGTGGCTCCTGCGCGTGGCCGGTACGTGACATGGGGGCGCGCTCGTTGACGTGGGTCAGCACGCTCCGACCTCCTTGCTCCAGGCGACGTGGCGCTCCCTCGGTCCGAGGGAGCGTGCGGCGGAGCCGTAACCTACGAGCGCTGCCCACTCCGAGTCGATCGTCGCGACATCGCGCAACACCCGACCGAAGAGGTGATGGCCCAAGAAGTGATGCTCGTCGAGCAACGCGTTGAAGCGCGCGACCTCATCAGCGCCCACCAGCCGCACCGAGAGCGCCTGGTGGTGCCCGAAGGACGGTTCTCCACCCCCCAGCTTGTAGCAGCAGAGGAGTGCGGCGCATCAGTACCGTCGCGTCAGGCCTGGTCAGTCGTATGGCTCAGCTTCTTTGACTTCGTCATGGGGGACGGCGTGTCCTGGTAGCCGATCGCGTAGGAGTCCCCGAGCGACACGTAGTAGCGCGGCGGGGATGTCCCGGCGCCCGCCCCGACGACCTCCCGCCCCGACGACCGCCTGGCACCGAGGCCGCTGAGCGCGCCCAGGGCCGCGCGCACCGCCACCGTGACCAGCACCGCGCCGACGGTCGCCGCCGCGACGATGCGGCGGCCGCGCGGTCGATCAGATCTTGGGTCTGGCACGTTCCCCACCGTAGCGACGGTCCGCGACGGTCCCACGGCGGCGGCGATCCCCGGGGCGGCAAGTTCAGCTCGTCTGGCGCTCGAAGTCGATGCCGACGCTCACCTGGGTGGTCGAGAACCCGAGCAGTGTGAACGTGACTGTGCCGAGGGTCATGTTGCCGTTCATCGTGAGTGTCTTGGCGTAGACCTTGCCCTCCTTGATCGGGCTCGTTCCTTGGATGGTGACCTTGCACGGCGAGTAGACGAGGGTCGCGATCCCTGTCCCGATCGTGCCGTGGATCGAGATGTTGCCGTTCGTGCCTGTGCAGGTCGTTCCTGTGGGCACGACGAGGAACAGTGTCCGTTTCGCTGTGGACGAGTCGAGCACCTCGGCGTTGCTGGCAATTGTGATGCCCGCTGTCGAGAACACGACCAGGCTCTGCGCGAGGACGAGCTTCTTTGTGATCTTTGTGAACTGGACCGCGCAGACCGTGTGGAGTGCGACGCCGACGTACCCTGTGGTCGGGGGTGTCCTGGCGGACAGGACCGCCGTGCGCAGCGCGACGCGCGCTGCTGTGGTGCACGTAGAGCCGGTTGTCACGACCTTGTAGCGCATGCCCGCCCAGTCGGCGCTCGTCCAGGTGAGGTCGGGCCAGGGCTCTTCCGTCGGCCGGACGAGTGCTGTCTCTGTCGGGTTGATCGTGTAGCTCACGCTGATGCCTGTGACTGTGTGTGTCGCGATGTAGCGCTGGTACCACGTGGTCGAGCTGATCGTGATCGACCCGCGGGCGTACATGCTCCCCGACACCGCGACGCCTGTCCCCTGGACTGTGATGCTCCCTGTCGTGGAGATGACTGTCCCGCCGATCGACGCGGTGCCGCCGAGAGAGATCGATGTCGTCGCCTCGAGCCCTCCGGCGATCGAGCAGCTCCCCTTCGCTGTCACCGGCCCGAGCACCGTGACCGAGCCGTCGATGGTGCCGCCGCCGTTGCATGTGAGCTTGCCTGTGTGGACGTAGACCGTCTGGCCCCCGATCGACGAGTTGCTCCCACGCAGTGTCATCGACCCGTTGACGAAGACCGAGTTGGCGAAGGGGTTGACCGGGGCGATGTTCGCCTGGGACGTCACGTGCGCTGTCTGCGTGAGGTCCGCGCCGGTCGATGTGACCACGATGCGGACGAGGTCGACCGGTGTTGTCGTGCACGTCGCTGTGGTGAGCTTTGTCGGTGTGGGGTGCGCCGCTGTCGCGTACTTGTAGTACTTGACCGTCACTGCGTAGCTCGAGCCGCTCGGGGCGCTCCCGAGGCTCCCTTTTAGCGGGCTTGTCGCCGGCGCGCACGGGACGTGGTGGCGCCCGGTTGTGGACGACGCGAGTGTGACCGCCTCGATGCCCTGGTAGGCGATGTCCACGCCCGACTCCGCGGCCTGCAGCGCCTGCTCCTGGAGCACCATCCGCTGGGAAGTCGAGATGTTGTCGAGGGCGACGTGGAAGAGCGTCGCGGCCAGGACGGCCATCACCGAGGCGATCACCACGACGACGAGGATGAAGGCGAGGCCTTCGTCGTCGCAGGCGCACCGGGCCCGGCGCTGCCAGGCACGCTGGATCCGCCCGACGATCATGGCGAGGGCACCGGCGAGCAGTACTCGCTCGCTGTGGGGGCGAAGAACTGGGCGTCGAGTGCGGTGACCGACGACCGCAGCGTCAAGCTCGGCCCTGTCGCGCGCACGGTCTGGGGGAGCACGAAGGTGAGCTTCAGCACGCGGTGCTGGTACGCCCCGGTCGTGTCGAGCTCGAACGGCGGTGTGGTCGGACGGGGGTTCACCAGCCCCGACATCACCGTGTGCCAGGGGCGTACCGCTGTCGGGTGCCCTGTCGGCCACGACCGGTCCTCGAGGTTCCCTGTCTCGAGGAGCCGCCACTGGACGCACGTCGGCACTGTGATGGTGCCGAGCACTGTCTCGGGAGGCGCGGTTGTCCGGGCCCCGGCGGTGAGCATGCGCAGGGAGAACCCGCTCGGGACTGTCGCGCCGGCGTTGGATCCTTCGTCGGCAGGGTTGTAGAGGACGTCCGCGTTCACGACCTGGCGCCGGATGATTGTCATCGTGAGCGCCGCGTTGTCGTTGGCCTGGCCGGAGGCGACCCCGTCGTAGCCCGACTGGAGGAAGGTCGAGAGGGACACCATGACGAGCCCGAGGAGCACCATCCCGATCACCATCGCGATCAGCAACTCGAGCATCGAGGAGCCCTCCTCGTTGCGTCTCACGTCGCCACCTGGTAGCTCGCGGTGGCAGAGAATGTGCCGAGGCTCACTGTCATCGTGAAGTCGGCGAGCGTTGTCGTGCCGTCGGTCACGACATAGGTGATCGTCCCGAAGAGCGGGGAGACCGAGCATCGCTCGAGGTGCACCCGGGCGGGGTGCGACGATGTTGTGGTGACGTTGCAGGCCGCCCCGCCGGTGGCGAGGTGCGGCGTGATCTCGACCGTGATCGTCCCGGTGGTCACCTTGACCGGTGGGATCGTGATGGCCTGGGCCGAGGAGCCGACGGCAAGTGTCAGGGTCGTGTACCCCGAGCCGTTGTAGTAGCTGAGGGTCCCGGCAACTGTGGTCATCTTCCCCGAGAGCCAGTGCGACGCGCTCCGCGCCCACGCTGTGGCGCTCGCCCTGAAACCCGAGAGGCGGACGGTGTAGCCCGACCACCCCGCCGGCGCGGTCACCGCTGCGGGCAGGCCTGCGAGCTCCGCGGTCCCGAGCCCGCCCTGGGCCGCGGCGTCGATGCAGCCGCTCTTGGCTGTTGTGGGGCATGTGGTGGGCACGGCGCCTCTCGCGTAGCGAGCCGTGAGCACGCGGTCGGGATGTGCGGATGTCCCTGCGACGTCGGCGAGCGTCGCGGCGCCCGCCGAGCCAAACGTCGCGCCGAGCGTCGCGGCAGAGCCCTGTGCGGCTCGGCCGGCGCCGCACGGGAGGTCCGTGGTGAGGTCTGTGCCTGTGAAGCTCGCGCAGGCGTGGGTGCTCGTCGCAGAGGTGGTGCTCGTGGAGCTGCCGGTGTCGGTGGACGACGGGGTCGCCGTGACCGAGAAGGCGCTTGTCGCAGACGTCGAGGTCAGCACGCTCGCCGACTGCGTGAGCGTGAGGGACTGATCGTCGCTCGTCCCGGTCGCGAGGTCGTTGGTGGCCTTCGTGAGCACGACCGACTCCTGGTCCCGTGTACTTGTGGGAGCGATCGTCCCGCCCGAGGCGTTCGACGTGCCGAGGATGCTCGACGTCTGGGTGAGCGTCTGGCTGGAGGTGCTGCCGGGCAAGAGGAGGTCGAAGCTCGAGAACGTGAGCCCCTTGATCGGCTCCCCCGCCGGCGCCCCTGTCGAGGGCTTCATCGCGACGACTCCGTCCCCGGCGCGTGCAGTCGCCGTGAAGTTGGGTTGGCACGACGCGGCGCTCGGCGTAGAGAGGAGACCCAGGCTCGTGCAGGCGACTGTCTTGGCGAAGATGAGGGTCTGGCCGGCGATCGCGGTCGGGCTGCCGTTGCCCGGCGCCCGCCAGGAGACGAGCACGGTGACGCGGATGACCTTCGTCAGCCATGTGACCGCGAGCACCTTGCCTGTGGTGCCGGTCGTGACCCTGGAGTCGTACTTGGTCGGGAACGTGAGGGCCGTGAAGTACTGACCCCCTGTGCAGGGGACCGAGGTTCCCTTCTCGGAGAAGCAGCTCTTGTGCGGGTAGAAGGGCGGTGGCGGGCTGAGCCCTGTGGGCGGCGAGTAGTGGTTGACGACTTCGCCTGTGCCGTTCCCAGAGCCCAGCGCAGAGTCCTCGAACACCCAGATCGCTGTGCCCGTACCGGTCTTCTCGAGGTAGGTGGATGTGGAGGAGACGCTCGCGTCGGCGTCGCTCAAGCCCTTCGCGACGACTGTGTAGGGCAGCGCCCTCGCCTCGTCGAGCAGGCGGTTGAGGACAGCGTCGCCGGTCTGCTCGTTGCGCGAGGACCCGATGCTCGCGTACTGGGTCCCCATCTCGAGGCCGATCCCGAGCAGCGCGATCAGAAGGACGCTGAAGGCGATGACGACCTCGATGAGGGCAAAGCCGTCTCCCCCCCGCGCGGACCACGCGGTGCCCCGAAGGTCTCGACTCCCCAGGAAGCGGCGTGCGCCAACCACGCGTCTCCTCCCATCCCCGCGGGAAGGTTACCGCATGTCACCCGCCTTGACTAGCTAGAGCGGCGGCACCGGACGGGGCGCGAGGCGACCTGGCGTTCCGAGGAGGACCAGGTCGGTCAACGCATCGACCGTCACGGGCGTTTCAGCGCATCGACGGACACGGACGTTTCAGCGCATCGACGGAGGCGTCTCAGCGCACGGTCAGCGCATGCGCGAAAGCCCCGTAACGAGGTCTTGGGGTAGATCTAGGCGTTGCCGAAGGGGAAGACGCCGCCATCCGCCGCCAAAAGCCAGCAGCCGAGGCCCGAGGGTGTCGCGGCCATGCGCATGACCGGGGCGTCGAGCGTCGAGCCGGTCAGCGACCCCATGCACGTGGCAGTCAGCTTGGGGGGCCGGCTGAAAGCGGTGGTCGGTGCGGTGGACGAGCGGGCTCAGTCGGACGAGCGGGCTCAGTCGGACGAGCTGGCTCAGTCGGACGAGCGGGCTCAGTCGGACGAGCGGGCGGCGTCGCGGATGGCCGCCACCACCTCTTCGTTGGAGGCACCCGGTCCGAGCACGGCCACGATCCCTGCCGATTCGAGTGGCGCGATGTCTCTGTCCGGCACGATGCCCCCGATGATCACCGGCGTGTCGAGCCCTGCTTCCCGAAGTGCATGCACGACCGCTGGGGCGAGCGTGAGGTGGGCGCCGTTGTGCATCGACACACCCACGACGTCCACGTCCTCTTGGACGACCGCGGCCGCGATCGACTCAGGGGTCTGGCGGAGTCCCGCGAACACCACCTCGAAGCCGTGGTCGCGTAGCACGCGCGCCACGACACGGAGTCCTCGGTCGTGGCCGTCGAGGCCGACCTTTGCGAGCAATACCCGCACCGGAGGGCTGCCGGGATGCTCGGGGGCGATCATGAGGAGGGCCCCTTGGCCACATCGGTGCTGGCCGAGCGGGTGCCGCTCACATGAAGGACGGCTCGAGCCACGTTCCGAACACCGACTCGAGCGCGTGCATGGCCTCTCCCACGGTGACGTACGCCTTGGCTGCGTCGATGAGGGCCGGCATGAGGTTCACCGTCGGGTCTGCGGCCACCCTGGCGAGACGGTCGAGGCACTGGCGGACCGCCGCGTCGTCGCGGGACTGCTTCACCTTGGCGAGCCGCTCGAGCTGGTGATCCTCGACCGCTGGGTCGATGTAGAGGATCGGGGTCTCGTCGCCGCCTTCGACGTAGCCGTTCACCCCCACTTGCACCCATTGGCCGGATGCGATCTTCGATTGGAACCGGTAGGCGGCGTCTGCGATCTCCGAGCAGAACCAGCCATCGTCGATGCATGCCAGCACGCCCTCGAGCATCGAGCCCGAGCCCATCTCGAGAACGTGCGTGAAGACCTGCTCCGCCTGCCGCTCCATCTCGTCCGTGAGCGCTTCGACGAACCACGATCCTCCGAGGGGATCGGCGACGTGGGCGACTCCGGTCTCCTCGGCGATGACCTGCTGGGTCCGCAGCGCCAGGCGCGCGGCCTTCTCGGTGGGGAGCGCGAGCGCCTCGTCGTAGGAGTCGGTGTGCAGGCTCTGGGTTCCCCCGAGCACGCCGGCGAGCGCTTCGATGGCGACCCTCGCGAGGTTCACCTCGGGCTGCTGTGCGGTGAGCGAGACTCCGGCGGTCTGCGTGTGGAACCGCAGTTGCATTGACCGAGGATCTGCCGCGCCGTAGCGATCGCGCATCCAGCGGGCATAGATGCGCCGGGCTGCCCTGTACTTGGCGATCTCCTCGAAGAAGTCGATGTGTGCGTTGAAGAAGAAGCTGAGACGAGGGGCAAACTCGTCCACTTCCAGGCCCGTGGCAGTCGCCGCTTCGACGTACGCGAAGCCGTTCGCCAGAGTGAATGCCAGCTCCTGGGATGCGGTGGAGCCGGCCTCACGGATGTGGTAACCCGAGACCGAGACGGGGTGCCAGCGGGGCAGCTCCTCTGAGGCGAATCGGATGAGGTCGGTGACGAGGCGGACGGATGGGCGCGGGGGGAAGACGTACTCCTTCTGCGCTTGGTACTCCTTCAAGATGTCGTTCTGAATGGTGCCGCCGAGCGCCGACCTGGCGATTCCCTTCCGATCGGCAACTGCGACGTACATGGCCATCACGACTGCTGCAGACGAATTGATCGTCATCGACGTGGTGACGGAGCCGAGGTCGATCCCGTCGAAGAGGGTCTCCATGTCGGCAAGGGTGTCGACGGCCACGCCCGCTCTTCCGACCTCGCCCTTCGCCAGCGGGTCGTCGGAGTCGCGCCCAAGGAGCGTTGGCATGTCGAAGGCCGTGGAGAGCCCGTTGCCGCCCGAACGGAGTAGCTCCTTGAACCGATGGTTCGTGTCTCGTGCCGTGCCGAAGCCTGCGAACTGGCGCATCGTCCAGAGCTTGGAGCGGTACATGGACGCGTAGGGGCCTCGGGTATAGGGGAACTGGCCCGGAAGCTCTGCGTCGTCGGGCCCGTAGACCGGCTCGAGCGGGATTCCGGACATCGTCTCGAACGGGACGCCCCGGGAGGGTGCACGGTCGAACTGCTCTTGCCACCCGCGCCGGTCTGCCACAAGGCCATGATACTTCGCCGTCAAAGTAGTTCGGGCAATCGGTTTCGGGCACGCCCCGTGCCCCCAGCACCCCGTGCCCCGGGTCCCCGTGCCCCCAGCACCCCGTGCCCCTGGTCACCGTGCCCCCAGCACCCCGTGCCCCGGGTCCCCGCATCCCGAGCCCCTGGCTGCACGAGCGGGCCTCAGTAGTTGTTACTATCGGCGTAGGGAAAATCCAGGACCGGAACTTGGGGCCACCCAGGCTCAGGACCATCCAGGCTCAGAGTGGGGGCCTTCTGGGCTCGGGGTCATCCAGGCTGCGGGCCCGGGTTCCTGCGGGCAATGTCCCGACGTCGGCGATGGGTGGAGCCCGCAAGCGCAAGCGCAAGGAGATTCGATCGCATGGCAACCGTGGACCTCGATCTTGGCCGTTACCAGCTCGGTTGGAGCGACGAGGAAGACTACGTCTTCAAGCCGAAGAAGGGACTGAACGAAGAGATCGTTCGCGAGATGTCAGCGATGAAGCACGAGCCCGACTGGATGCGCGCGTTCCGCTTGAGGGCGCTCGAGCGCTTCGAGAAGAAGCCCATGGCGCAGTGGTTCGCCGTGAACATGCCCGACCTGGACTTCGATGACATCTACTACTACATCAAGCCGACCGGTGGGCAGGTGAAGGACTGGGAAGAGCTGCCCGATGCCATCAAGCGCACCTATGAGCGTCTGGGCATCCCCGAGGCGGAGCGCAAGTACCTCGCTGGCGTCACGGCTCAGTACGAGAGCGAGGTCGTCTTCCACCGCAACCGTGAAGACCTCGAAGCCCAGGGCGTGCTCTTCTGCGACATGGACACGGCGGTTCGAGAGTACCCCGACATCGTGCGCAAGTGGTTCGGCACGGTCATCCCGCCCAACGACAACAAGTTTGCCGCGCTGAACTCCGCCGTATGGTCAGGCGGCTCGTTCATCTACGTTCCCCCAGGCGTGAAGGTGGAGATGCCGCTGCAGGCCTATTTCCGTATCAACGCTGAGAACATGGGCCAGTTCGAGCGGACGCTGATCATTGCCGACGAGGGCTCCCAGGTCCACTACGTGGAGGGGTGCTCGGCACCGGTCTACACGACGGACTCGCTGCACTCGGCGGTCGTGGAGCTGATCGCGCTCCCCGGGAGCCGCATCACGTACACGACGATTCAGAATTGGTCGAACAACGTGTACAACCTGGTCACCAAGCGTGCACGGGCTGAGGCAGAGGCCCATGTCGAGTGGATCGACGGCAACATCGGCTCTCGTCTGACCATGAAGTACCCCTCGGTCTACCTCGTGGGACCGAAAGCATCGGGAGAGGTGCTCTCGGTCGCGTATGCCGGCAGCGGCCAGCACCAGGATGCAGGCGCGAAGATGATCCATGCGGCGCCCGAGACGACGTCGACCATCGTGTCGAAGTCGATATCCAAGGATGGTGGCATCACCACCTACCGTGGTCTCGTCCATGTGGACCCGGACGCGAAGAAGGCGAAGTCCTTCGTACGTTGCGATGCGCTCCTGCTCGACGATGACTCCGTGTCCGAGACCAAGCCGTACATGGAGGTGGGGGAGCAGGACGCGCAGATCGGCCATGAGGCAACGGTGTCAAAGGTTGGTGACGAACAGCTCTTCTACCTCATGAGCCGTGGGCTCACCGAGAGCCAGGCGATGGGGATGATCGTGAACGGGTTCATCGAGCCCGTTACGCGGACCCTCCCGATGGAGTACGCAGTCGAATGGAGCCGGCTCATCGAACTGCAGATGGAAGGGTCGGTCGGCTGATGTGTTCTCCACCGCGCCATTGGCGTCGGCTCGCCCGCGACGACCGGCTCGCCCGCGACGACCGGCTCGCCCGCGCGCGCTCGGACTGACACAACCGGCAGGATGGTGCGCCGTGCCCATGCGTGAGGAATGCAAGCATTTCCAGAGTCGAACCTACGCGTCAGGAGAGGTCGCGCGCTTCTGCGCCCTCGATCTCGCGCCTGAGGCGCCCTGGCGGTGCCCGTCGGACTGCAAGGCCTATGAACGCCGGCTTGCGGATGCTGGATGGGTCCACGGGAGCCTCGTGGAGCCTCCGATCGAGGACGAGCCGGCTGTCCCGGCCGGTGAGATGGTGCCGATCCTCGAAGATGCCGAGAGCATCGTGGGTGCGATCGCCCCGGAGGCGCTGCGCGAGGCAAGGGCGGAGGACGCGAAACGCGAAGCACGTGCGGAGCGGCGCTGGTGGCGGCGCAACCGGTAGACCCCCGGGCGCAAGGTCCGAGGGTCCGATGGTGCATGGTGCCGCGGGTGCGAGCCCGGGGGTCAGGCGCCGGTGAACCGGGGCGGGCGCTTCTCGAGGAAGGCGCGTACCGCCTCGGCAAGGTCCTCGGAGGCCAGCATGCCCGCGTTCCAGGTCGCAACGTACTCGAGCGCCTGGGCGAGCGTGAGGCCGTCGTTGGCCGCGAGGACCGACTTGGTCCCCTGCACGGCGAGCGGCGAGAGGACGGCGATCTCCTGTGCCAGCGAGGCCGCAGCGTGAAGGAGCGCGTTGCGGTCCGGGTACACCTCGTTCACGAGGCCGATCTCCTTCGCTCGCCGGGCGTCGACGTCCTTCCCGGTGAAGGCGAGCTCGGCGACGTGTCCTGCACCCACGATACGCGGAAGGCGCTGGAGGACCCCGAGGTCGGCGACGATCGCCATGCGCGTCTCTCGGACACTGAAGATGGCATCGGAGGAAGCGAGGCGGATGTCGCACGCGGTTGCCAGGTCCATCCCGCCTCCGATGCAGTGGCCATGGACAGCCGCGACGACCGGCTTCGGGCAGTCGGCCACTGCGGTGATGGCCGCTTGCATGCGGCGAACCGAGCGACGCGTGGCTTCCGCGCGCGCGGCGGGCGACAGAGGCTCGCCCCGACCGCCGGAGCGCTCCAGGTCGTCGCTCTTGCTGCCGGGCGGGCGGCTCCGCTCGGCGAGGAGGGCGCCCAGCTCCTTCACGTCGAGCCCAACGCTGAAACTCGGCCCCCTTGCTGCGACGACGACGGCGCGTACGGCGCTGTCATCCGCCAGCTCTGCCATGACGGCGGGCAGCTCATCGAAGAACCCGTGGCCCAGGGAGTTGCGGGTGTCCGGTCGGTCGAGCCAGAGCGTCGCGACGCCTGTGCCGGCGGTTTTCCGTTCGACAAGGAGCGCACTCGACACTGCAGGGACGTTAGCAACGGACCCCGCCGGTACACTCCAGCGCCGATGTCCGAGTGCTCCCCGTGCGCATGTTGACCGCTGCCCGGGCGGCGGCGCTGAGTGGTCCCGAGTGGTTGCGGGAGCGCCGGGCGAGGGCCGCAGAAGAGCTTGCCGTCATGCCGAGGCCTTCGGAGAAGGAAGAGGTGTGGCGCTACACCCCCATCGACGAGCTCGAGCTCGACGACTTCGAGCCGCTCCCAGGTGGTGCTCGAGAGGACCTTGGCGCGCTTGGTTCCGAGTTCGTGAACGGGGTCGTCTCCGATCTCCGCGCGTACGCGGCCTTCGCGACGGTGGTCGATGGGTCGCCCGTCGCCGTCGATCGGACGGGGCTGCCTGCGTCGGTACGCGTCGGGGGGCTCGAAGGGGATCCGCTCCTCGGTCAGGTGCTCGACGGAGGTGACGCGCTCGTGCGCGCGAACGACGCGTTCCTGCCCGACGCCGTCGTCGTCGACGTCCCCGCGGGAGTGACTCTCGATGCCCCGGTCGTGATCGTCCACTGGTGCAGCGCCGGGTGCACGGCGTCGACGGCGAGCTTCCCTCGCACGGTCGTGCGGCTCGGCCGGGGATCGAGCGCACAGGTGGTCGAGGTGGTGGCCGGCGCTCCCGGAGCCGGGCGGGGGCTTGTCGTCCCGGTCACCGAGCTCTCCGCAGGTGACGGCTCGCAGCTGTCCTATGCGGCGCTCCAGGTGCTCGGCACCGAGGTTTGGCACATCGCCCGCGTGGCGGCGGCGGCCGGGCGGGATGCGACCCTGCGGACGTTTTCGGTGGGTCTTGGCGGTGCCTACGATCGTTCGAGGACCGACGCGCTCGCCGAGGGACCCGGCTCGACGACCGAGTTGCGGTCCGCGTACCTGGGGACCGGCTCCCAGGTCCACGACATCCGCACGCTGCAGGATCATGCTGCGGCTCACACGACGAGCGACTTGCTGTGCAAGGGAGCGGTCGCGGGAACCTCGCGATCGGTGTACAGCGGGCTCATCCGGGTGCGACGCGGCGCAGTCCGCACGAACGCGTTCCAGACGAACCACAATCTCGTCCTCGAAGAGGGCGCCCACGCCGACTCCGTGCCGAACCTCGACATCGAGGAGAACGACGTGCGGTGCAGCCACGCTTCGACCGTCGGGCCAGTCGACGAAGATCAGCGTTACTATCTCGAGTCGCGGGGCATCCCTCCGGCTCGCGCGGAGCGGCTGATCGTCCTTGGCTTCTTCGACGACATCGTCCAGCGTTGCCCCGTCCCGGCACTGGTCCCACGCCTCCGTCACGAGGTGGAGCAGCGACTCGTGAGCGCCCTCGAGCTCCGCCCGGGTGCCCACGAGGCCGCGGGCCAGGAGGCCGAAGACGATGGGTGAGCGTGTCGTCCTGCTGCGTCGCGACGAGATGGCGAGCGGCGAGGCGCGACGGTTCGATCTGGGTGCGCACCGCGTCACCTTGGTGAGGATCGAAGACGACTTCTACGTCATCGGGGACCGGTGCAGCCACGAGGACTACTCCTTGGCCGAAGGGGAGGTCTGGACCGCGGAGCGGGAGATCGAGTGCCCCCGCCACGGGAGCACCTTCGACCTTTTGACGGGCGAGCCCTGCTCCCTGCCTGCGACCAAGCCTGTGCCCGTTTACGAGGTCGAGGTCGACGGCGACGATGTCGCGGTGGTACTGCCGTGAGCCACCTCGAGGTGCAGGGGCTTCACGCGTCCGTGGGAGCCCGTGAGGTCGTTCGCGGCGTCGATCTCCACGTGGCGAGCGGCGAGGTGCACGTGGTGATGGGCCCGAACGGCTCGGGAAAGAGCACCCTCGCCCACGCGCTCATGGGCAGGCCGGGAACGATCGTCACGGAGGGCAGCATCCGGATCGACGGGACCGAGCTCGTCGGGTTGCCGAGCTGGCGGCGCGCCCGTGCGGGGCTGTTCCTCGCGCTCCAGCAGCCGATCGAGGTCCCAGGCGTGCTCCTCGAGGCCACGATGGAAGAGGCGCTCGCCGGCAACGCCAGCCCCGGCAACGCCAGCCCCGGCAACGCCAGCCCCGGCAACGCCAGCCCCGGCAACGCCAGCCCCGGCAACGCCAGCCCCGGCAACGCCAGCCCCGGCAACGGCGCGGTGGCGGAGCGCCTCGTGGAGGAGGCCGCGGCGATAGGGTTCGACGAACGGTTCCTTCGAAGGCCGTTGAACGTCGACCTCTCGGGCGGCGAGCGCAAGCGGAACGAGGTCGTCCAGCTGTGCGTCATCCGGCCGAAGTTCGCCGTCCTCGACGAGATCGACTCGGGGCTCGACGTGGACGCCGTGCGCGCGGTGTCGCGGCGCATCGAGCGTGCGACGTCGGAGTGGGGGCTCGGCGTCGTCGCGGTCACCCACTTCCACCGTTTGCTGCGTGAGCTGCGCGCCGACAAGGTGCATGTGCTCGTCGGCGGGAGGATCGTCTCGAGCGGAGGTCCGGAGCTCGCAGAGGAGCTCGAGCGGACCGGCTACGGGCTCTACGGCGCCTCCGACGCTGACGGCATCGGCACTGCCGGCACCTGAGCTTCAGGCTTGGATCTCGTCGAGAGCTTGCGCAAGGGCGTTCCAGCTGAGGGTCGCGCACTTGATCCTCACCGGAAACTTCACGACGCCCTGCAGTGCGGCAAGCTCGCCGAGCCGTCGTATGTCGCCGAGCCCGCCGAGCCCGTTTGCGGCCTCGCCTGACGCATCGGCCGCGCCATTGTCGTGGCCGTCGTGGCCGTCGTGGCCGTCGTGGCCGTCGTGGGAACCTTCGTCGGATCCCCCCGAGGCGGCGGGCTCGAGGGACGCCTCATGGATGGACATCATCGCCTTGAAGGTGCGGATGAGCCCTCGGACCTCGTCGAGCGTCTTGCCCTTCACCGCGGAGGACATGAGTGACGCCGACGACTGGCTGATGGAGCACCCGCTGCCGGCGAACTTGATGTCCGTGACCTGGTCGTCGTCGACGAGCAACGTGAGGACGATCTCGTCTCCGCACAGCGGGTTGAAGCCCTCGACTCGCCGTGCGGGAGGAGACTCGAGCTCACCGCGGTTCCGAGGCGAGCGGTAGTGGTCCAGGATGATCTCCCTGTAGAGGTCCTCTAGGTCCGTCACGAGAACAGCCTCCCGGCCTCGGTGAGGCCCTCGATGAGCGTGTCGATGTCCCGCTCGTCGTTGTACGTGCCGATCGATGCCCGCGCCGTGGCGGTGACGCCGAGGACGCGCATGAGCGGTTTTGCACAGTGGTGGCCGGGCCGCACGCAGACACCGTACTGGTCCAGCACCTGGGCGAGGTCGTGCGGATGGACGTCACGGAATCCGAGCGAGAGGACGCCGCCGCGGTCGGGACCCGCGGGAGGACCGAAGACCCGGCAGGCGCCGCCGAGCCGCTCAGCGATCGCGCGGATCGCGTACTCGGTGAGCTGCTCCTCGTGAGCGCGGACGCGGGCCATCCCAAGGCCTTCGAGGTAGTCGACCGCTGCAGCGAAACCCACGGCCTCGGCGATCGGCGGGGTCCCTGCCTCGAAACGGTGGGGCGGGTCGGCAGGCACGAACCGGTCAAGACGTACGTCGAGGATCATGCCGCCGCCGCCGAGGAATGGGGGCATCGACTCGAGGAGCTCGGCGCGGGCCCAGAGCGCGCCGATCCCCGTCGGGCCGTGCATCTTGTGTGCGGAGAACGCAAGGAAGTCGACCCCGAGTGCCTGGACGTCGATCGGCATGTGTGGGACGAGCTGAGCGCCGTCCGCGACAACGAGCGCTCCGGCCGCGTGTGCCGCGTCGGTGATCTCCTGCAACGGGGGGATCGTACCGAGGACGTTGGACATGGCCGAGATCGCGACCACCTTGACCCCGTCGAGCTTGCGGTCAAGATTGCTCAGGTCGAGGCGACCGTCGGCGTCGACGGCGAGGTAGCGAAGCTCGATGCCGATCTGATCGGAGAGCATGAGCCAAGGAACGAGGTTCGCGTGGTGCTCCATCTCGGTGAGAAGGACCTTGTCGCCCCTGCGGAGGGTAGCGGCGCCGAATGAGCGGGCTACGAGGTTCAGCGCCTCGGTCGCGTTCTTCACGAACACGATCTCCCGCTCCGGGTCAGGGGCCCCGATGAAGCGGCCGACCGACACCCGAGCGCCTTCGTAGCGTGCAGTGGCCTCTTCGGCGGTCGTGTAGACGCCTCGGTGCACGTTGGCGTGGCAGGTCTCGTAGTACTGCTCCATCGCGGCGAGGACTGGCCGCGGCTGCAGGGAGCTCGAGGCCGAGTCGAGGTACACGAGCGGCCTGCCGTGCACAGTGCGGGCGAGCAGCGGGAAGTCCTTGCGCAGGGACTCGATGTCGAGGGGAGCGGGGATCAACGTCGCCACGATTCGTACCCATCCTTCTCGATCTTCTCGGCAAGCTCCGGGCCTCCGCTCTCTACGATCCTCCCGTCGACCAATAGGTGGACACGGTCGGGGACGAGCGCCTCGAGGAGGCGTTGGTAGTGCGTCACGACCAGCACTCCGAGCGTGGGGTGCAGCTCCCGCACCGTGCGGACACCTCGGCCGACGACACCGAGGGCGTCGATGTCGAGCCCCGAGTCGGTCTCGTCGAGCACGGCGAGCTCTGGCTCGAGCATCGCCATCTGGAGGATCTCGTTGCGCTTCTTCTCGCCCCCGGAGAAGCCTTGGTTGAGGTATCGCTCACCGAAGGAGGGATCCATCCCCAGGCGATCCATCCATTCGGTCATTGCCAGACGCACCTCGAGAACCGAGATGTCTTGGCCAGTGCGTGCCGACATGGCTTGGCGCAGGAACTGCACCACCGACACCCCCTCGATCGTCTCGGGGTACTGGAAGGCGAGGAAAAGCCCGGCCTTGGCACGGGCGTCAGTTGCCCAGTGCGTGATGTCCTCGCCCTTGAACCGGATCGAGCCGGCGACGACCCTGTAGGACGGGTGGCCCAATAGCGTCGCTGCGAGGGTGGACTTGCCCGCGCCGTTGGGGCCCATCAAGGCATGGACCTCTCCCGCACCGACGACGAGGTCGACGCCGCGGACGATCTGCCCATGCTCGCCTGCTTCTCCATGCTCGCCTGCATCGGTGCCGCCGGCAGCGATGCGAAGCCCTTCGATCTCCAGAAGTGGGGCGGTCATCGTCACCAAGTCTACCGGCAAGGTGGGATTTTCTACCACGAGCGTAGGGGAAATTCTCGAACATCCGCCTGCACGCCGGTCACCAGCCTCGATCGATCCATTCTTCGAGGTGAGGAGACTCCGCACCGATCGTGCTGGATGCACCATGTCCGGGAAGCACCAGCGTGGCAGGTTCGAACCGGGAGAACAGCCTCCGCTCGATCGACTGGATGATCGTCGGGAAGTCCCCACCGGGGAACGAGGTGTTGCCAGGCCCACCGGGGAACAGCGTGTCCCCCGTGAGGAGGAGCGGGGTCTGCTCCACGTAGAAGCAGATCGAGCCGGGAGTGTGGCCGGGCGTGGCGATCGTGCGCACGCGGAGCCGCCCGACCTCGAGCACCATGTCGTCCTCGAGAAGCTGGTCGTAGGAGGGGAGCATGCCCGCGTCCTCTGCGGTGACCGCGACCGAGTAGCCGGCGTCGCGTACCGCCGGGACGGACTGGATGTGGTCCCAGTGCCCATGAGTTTCGACGACCTGGCGGACGCCGAAACGTCGGCACAGCTCGAGCAGGTGCTCGTGCTCGTTGGCAGCGTCCACGAGGAGGGATGCACCCGTCCGGCGGCATCGAAGGATATAGACGTTGTTGTCCATCGGGCCGACGACGGTGCGGTGGAGCTCGCACGCGGCGTCTTCCCAGATGCGCTCTACGTCAGGCATCTACGTCAGGCATGATCCCACGCTTGCACACATGGTAGACCACCACCCAATGAACTTCGCCTTCAGCGAGGAGCAGGAAGAGCTCCGCGAGGCAGTTCGGCGGTTCCTCGCCGACAAGTCTCCGGAATCCGAGGTGCGGCGGCTCATGGCGACGCCCGAAGGTTACGACGTTGGCGTCTGGAGGCAGATGGCCGAGGAGCTGGGTCTCCAATCGCTTTTGATCCCTGAGGAGCTCGGGGGCGCCGGGTTCGGGTTCGTCGAGCTGGTGATCGTGCTCGAAGAGATGGGCGCAGCGCTCCTGTGTGCGCCATTTCTCTCCTCCGCCGTGCTCGCCACGAGTGCCTTGCTCACCACGGGTGACGACGAGGCGAAAGCGCGGTGGCTCCCGGGCATCGCGTCGGGCGAGACCATCGCGTCGCTGGCGTTCACGGAGGATGCCGGCCGCTGGGATCTCGACGCGGTACAGCTTGCCGCCGTGCCGGCACGCCGCGGCGGTGGCAGTGGCGGACACGGCCGCGATGCTGCCGGATGGATGCTGCAGGGTCATAAGAGCTACGTCCTCGACGGCTGCCTCGCGACACTCCTCCTCGTCGTGGCACGCACGGAGGACGGCCTCGGCCTGTTCGCTGTCCAAGGCGACGCGCCAGGGCTTGTCCGCTCGCGACTGTCGACGATGGACCAGACGCGTAAGCAGGCCCGACTCGAGCTGACGGGCACGCCTGCGCAGCTCGTCGGCGTCGCAGGTCAGGCGGGACCGGGGATCGTCAAGACGCTCCAGCTCGCCGCCGTGGCGCTCGCAGCCGAGCAGGTCGGCGGTGCCCAGCACTGCCTCGACAGCGCGGTCGCGTACGCGAAATCGCGCATCCAGTTCGGCAGGTCGATCGGCAGCTTTCAGGCAATCAAGCACAAGTGTGCGGACCTGCTCCTCGAGGTGGAGTCCGCCCGCTCGGCCGCGTACTACGCAGGATGGGCGGCCGCGGAGGACTCCGACGAACTACCGCTCGTCGCGAGCCTGGCAAAGTCCTACTGCTCGGAGGCCTACTTCCGCGCCGCCGCGGAGAACATCCAGATCCACGGCGGAATCGGCTTCACCTGGGAGCACGACGCCCACCTCTACTTCAAACGGGCCAAGTCCTCCGAGCTTCTCTTCGGCGACCCCGTCTCCCACCGCGAGGCGCTCGCTCAGTACATCGGCATCTGAGCGGTGCCAGGGTTTTGGCGAGTCGTCGACGGGAAGGCGGGACCGCTCCGCATCTACGAGACCCCGTCCTCTACAGCGGGAGCATCCGGCGCGCTCATCGTTCTCTGCCACGAGCTTCCGCGCGAGCCTGATCGCGCGACGGACGCCGGCAGCGGGTATCCGGCGCTCGCCGAACGGCTCTCTGAGGAGTGCGCCTCCCGCGTCATCGTCCCGATGCTCCGGGGAACGAGCGGGTCTGCGGGCGACTTCTCCGCCGAGGGCTGGCTCGAGGACCTCGTCACCGTGGGGGACGCCGAGGTCGGTGCCGACGGCACGCTGTGGTTGATCGGCTTCGGATTCGGCGGTGCGATCGCGTTGCGTACGGCAGCGCGGGACCAGCGGGTACGCGGAGTCGCGACGATCGCCGGTCCTGCCGATCTGACGGCGTGGGTGGCGCACTACGAGAGAGTCCTAGAGCGTTGTCGCCGGAGTGGCGTTATCTCGACGGAGGGATTCCCTCCCGACGTCGAGGATTGGGCGTCGGAGATCGTCGCGCTTGCGCCGCTGGATGCGGCCTCCCGGCTTGGGAGCCGGCCGTTGCTCGTCGTCCACGGTTCGGACGACGCCGAAGTGCCGGTAGCCGCTGCACGCGCAATAGCGGACGCGGCAACCGGCGGCCCTGTGGACCTGAGGATCGTTCCAGCGGCAGGACACTGGCTACGTGCGGATCCACGCGTGGTCGCCACGGTGGTGGGGTGGATCGAACGCCATCGCTGACATGGCCGGCCGGCGATCCATTGGTCTTCTACTTTTTGGACGTTCTGGGTTCTCTTGGCGCTGGACAACCTTGAAGCTTCACTCACCCGCGCCCGCTCACCCCAGCCCCCCGCCCGCGCCCCGGCCCCGCTTACCCCCGCCCGCGCCAACTCCGGCCCCGCCCCGCGCCAGCTCCGCCCAGCCCCCCAGCGCCCCGGAAACCCCCCGCCCGGGCCAGCTCCCTGCC
>JAJZVL010000146.1 GCA_021845725.1 Actinomycetes bacterium
CGTCTCGTGCGTCCTCTTCGACCGGGTCGCGGCTTGGAGCCTGGGTGAGGGTGGAGCAGGTGCCGGTGACCGTGAACCCGGCACCAGTGAGCAAGCGGCGGTGCTCGGCCAGGGTGAGGAACCGGGCACCTTGGTAGAAGGGGTGGCCGGCGCGTCCCTGTGCCTCGTAGCGGCGGCCCCAGGTGCTGTCGAGCGGGACGACGCCGGCGACGAGGCGGCCCGAGGGGGCGAGCACCCGATGCGCCTCTGCGAGGAGGGCGGCGGGGTCGTCGGCGAAGCAGAGCGTGGCGACGACCACCACGGCGCCGAAGGTGCGGTCACCGAACGGCAGGCGCTCTCCGGCACCCTGGACCACCGCCACCGAGCGCTCGGCGGCAAGCCGGAGCGGCGCCGCGGCGGGATCGATACCCACCTCGAGGCCGAGCGCCGCGGCGAAGCGCCCCGAGCCAACACCGATCTCGAGCCTGGGACGGGGACCTGGGAGCACGAGCGGGCGCAGGCAGGCGAGCTCGAGGTCGAAGAGCAGCTGCCCGTGCGCCGTGTCGTACCACGCGTCGTAGCGGGCGGCGAGCTCCTCGAACACCGAGGGCCCTGGCCGCGGTGCTCCCGTCGGGCCCGCCTCCTTCGTGACGCTCGGCTTCAGTGATTCTCGGCGCCGAGGTCGGAGAGCTCGCTCGTCACCTCGGCGAGCAACTCCTCGAGGTCGCGCCGGCGCTCTTCGAGCAGGCGTCGCCGGCTCGTCGTCTCCTCTTCGTGCGCACGCCCGGATGCACCTTCGCGCTCGAAACGCGGGCCTCGCCCGTGACCGCCGCAGCAATCCGGGCCGCCGCAGCAGCCACGACCACGGCCCCGCAGGCCGCGCTCGACGTCGTCTCGTCCCATCGTCTTCATCATGGTTCTCCTCCTTGGTCACTTCGGTCGGGTTCCTGGTGGATCTCGCCTCTTGGCATGCCGTGCAGTCGGTTCGCAGCACCGAGGGCCTCGTAGCGGGAGAGCAGCGCGCCGATCCGCTCGCTTCGGGCCCGAAGCGACGCCACCCAGGCGTCGAGCAGGGCGGCGCCCTCGCCGGTCAGGCGGTAGACGCGCTTTTGGGGGCCGGGGGCCTCCTCGCTCCACGTCGAGGCGACGAGGCCCTCCTCCTCGAGGGAGCGCAGCAGGCGGTAGAGGTTGCCGAAGTCGACCCGACCTTCGTCGAGCAGTTCTTCGAGATCCTCCGCGAGCTGGTAGCCGTGGCTTCGGCCCTCGGCCAGCAACAGCAGCACGGCCGGCTCGGCGAAGCGCTCGATGCGCGCCCGGACCTCGAAGCGGCCCGGGCCGACCCGGCAGCGGCAGCGTGGCTGGCGATCGACTCTCATCGTCACCGGAGTATAGGTGACTTACATAGGTACTGCGACGCGCGGCTCAACGAGCGGCGCCCCGTAGGGTCCGAAAACCCGTCCGGACAGCTCATGCGGCGTGATACTCGTTGATCAGCCCGGCCAGGACCTCGTGGCGGCGGATGCGTGTGATCCTCGCTGGCGTCGACGACGTCACATTTCCACGAGGGTACGGCGCATGCATCGCAAGGCCCCGGTGGGGGCGGTGCTCGTTGTAGTGGCACACGTAGCGGTCGAGCACACGTCGCAGGTGGCGTTCGCTCACGATGAGGAGACGCGCGGTGCACTCCGAGCGCACCGTGCGCACCCAGCGCTCACAGATGGCGTTCGCGTTGGGAGCCCGAACGGGGCTGCGCACAATGCTTGCACCCTCGCTCTCCCACACCGCGTCGAAGCCCGGGCCGGACTTCGCGTCCCGGTCGCGCAGGAGGAACTCGACGCCGATGCCGGCATCGCAGAGATCCGCGGTCACGTTCGAGCGCACTGGGTGACCCAGACCCAGGTGGGGTTCGACGTGATGCCGGGGAGGAAGACCCGGCGCGACCCGTGATGGATGAAAGAGCACGTAGAGCCGACGAAGCGACACCGTGTCGACCGAGAAGAAGTTGCAGGCCACGATGGAAGCTGCCTGCTGGCGGAGGAACTGGCGCCAGGTGGGAGAGGTGCGCCGTGGTGCGGGCTCGAGGCCGTGTGCCTTCAGCGCCCGGGCGATCGTGCTCTGACCTGTTTCCGACTTCGCGATAGGGATCCCGGCTGATTCAAACGACATCATCGGGTCTCCGGCTTGTTGGTCTCTCGGGTACTGCGATGGTAGGCGAGGCGCCGCAGCCGTGCCGATTCGAGCCCGGCCTCCCGGGCCTTACGGATGGCCGGACCCCGACCCTCGTGCTCGTCGTCGGGCGTCACGTAGCCGATGCCGGCATGGAGACGAACGCCGTTCCATCTCGGTCGGATGAGGTCGAGCTCTCGGCGCAGTACAGCGATGTCGGTGATCGACTCGAGATGCGGGTACTCGGCCTTCAGGTGTCCGTTGAAGCTCTCGATCCAGGCCTGGTCGGTGGGGGTGCCGGGTCGGCCGAAGTGCTGGGCGATCGCGCACAGCGCCATGAACTCGCGCGTCGATCCCGAGGTCATCTGGGCGCCGTTGTCCGACACGGCGAGCAGGATCGGCCGGCCGGGGTCGTCGGTCGCAACGTCCACCCGGCCGTCGGCCCGGCGCTCGACGGCCGAGAGCAGTCCCTCGGCGGCCAAGGCGTCGGTGAAGACGACCTCGACCTGGGTGGAGGTCTCCTCGGACGAGACGATGTGGGCCAGCCACTTGCGAGATACGAGGTCTTCGACGATGGTGACCGCGGCGCGAGCCCGGGTGAAGTGCGTCGTGTCGTAGATCCAGATCTGGTTCGGTCGGTACTCGACCCACTCGGGGAACGGCTTTCGCACAGAGCTCCCTGGGCGCTTGGGCGGGTGCAGGACGAGCCCATGAGCAGCGAGGACGCGTCTGACCTAGATCCGCGAGTAACGGCGCGAACGTAAGTTCGCCATCCGCGACAAAGTGCCTTTCAGCTGGGAAGATGGTGGTTGTAGCAGACCCCAATTCCCGAGCAGAAAGGCACCTGTCTGGTGGGAA
>JAJZVL010000147.1 GCA_021845725.1 Actinomycetes bacterium
CGAGACGAGCACCGTCCGTTCGTTCACCCGCACCGCCGGGACCGGGAGCGTGCCCTGTCGGAACCACCGGTACGCCGTCTGGGGGTGGATTCCCTGCTGGCGGGCCCACTGGGTCAGGTTCACAGGGGCAAGCATATCACTCGAACGTATGTACGCTCGGTATTGCTCAGCCGTTCAGGAACAGCTCAGCCGACCCCCGGCCTCGAAGTGACGCGATGCAACGAGACCGTCGGGGGCCGCTACATGAACAACGGCGAGATCGTCTTCGACGGCTGCCGGGTCCCAGAAGACCACCTCCTCGCCCACAACGACGCGCTGGGCAAGGCCGGCATCTACTTCCGGCCCGGGAAGATCATGCAGGCGGCGAAGAACCTCGGGATCGGGATCGCCGCGTTCGAGGACACCGTGGGGTTCGTGCACGAACGGGTCCTGGGAGGACGGGTCCTCATCCAGCACCAGGCGGTCGCCGTTCGGGTGGCGGAGATGGCGACCAAGCTCGAGGCGGTGGCTGCGCTCCTGCGGCAGGCCGCCAGAGCCGTGGACGTCCGCAGACCGAACGCGGACGCGCTCGCGGACATGGCCAAGGTCTTTGCCTCGCACCAGATCCTCGACGTCTGCACCCAGGCGATGGAGCTCCACGGCGGCTACGGCGCCATGCTCGAGGTAGGGATCGAGAAGTACCTGCGTGACGCGTCGGTGTACCTGCACATGGACGCCACCACGGACATCACGAACTTCCGGATCGTAAAGGCGCTGTTCCCAACCACCGCAGGGGCCTACGCCGGCCCAGCGTGACGCGGGACGAGTCCGCGAGCGACCGAGCCCGCGGCACGAGCCACAGCCGCGCGGATAAGGTGGGCGGGTGCAGGACCTAGGTGTGAGTCAGGAGCCCTGCACCCGCCCTTCGCGGATGGCGGGTGCAGGGTGGATCGGTTTCCTGCACCTACCAACTCCACGTGTATAGCACGTTACTACGTGGAGTTTCAAGCTGCACGTAGGCGCTGCTCTCTTGCGCCTCCAGATCGTGAGCGGCGCCCTGAGGGTCACGAGGCCGGGATCCACGGGCCTCCGCCACCGAGCATCGCGGTGCCGTCACTGCGCGGATCCGATGCACCGTCGACGACGCCTCCGGTTCCCACACGAAGCACCTGGGCATGCCCCATCCCGTCGTCGAGCGGTTCGACCATCCGGACGAAGAACCGCCCTTCTCGAAGCGACCCGAGCACATCGGCAGGCACGTCGCGCTCCGCCGCCACGATCGAGTAGCGGCTCTGCGCCTCGGTGTCACCGACGACGTAGCGCGGCGCAGAGACCGCCCGGGCGGCGTCCTCACCCGCCGCGAGCTGCAGCATCACCTGGCACAGGACCTGTGGCTGCGCCCGCCCGCCCATGGTCGAGAGCACCAGCGAGGGAGCCCCATCGCGGTCGTCGACCATGGCAGGGCACAGGGTGTGCGGCGGCATCAGCCCCGGAGCCAGCTCGCCTGGAGATCCTCGACGAAGCGTGAACATGCTCTGGCGATTGTGGAAGAGAACCCCGGTCTCAGGGTCGAGGACGCGTGAACCGAAGCTGTGGAACACGCTCTGCAGCATGCTCACCGAACCCCCGAACGCGTCGTAGGCGACGATCGCGACCGTGTCCCCGCTGGGCGACGCCGGCTCGTCCGCGACGAGCGGCGTCTCCGACCCCCCGCAGCGAGCGTCGGCGGAGAGATCGACCTCGGCGAGCCGCTGGCGGAACGCCTCTGTCCCCTCCCAGCGCGAAGGATCGCTGAGCAGATCGTCCCGAAGCATCGAGATCTCCCCGAAGGCTCGAGCGAGCACGGCCGCGTCGCTGCCCGCCAGGTCGTAGCCTCGCGCGAGAAGCCGACCGACGACCTCCACGAGAGCGGAGAAGAAGATCCCTTGGGACGGTGGCCCGGCGGCGAAGAGCCGCGGCGCCAGGTCCCCCCCATCGGCCACGACCGCCTCACCGACGACGGCGTGGTGCTGTGCGAAGTCCTCCCGCGTGATGGGGCTCCCCACCTTCTGCAGTGCGTCTGCCAGACGTTCAGCCAGGTCTCCCCGGTAGTAGCACTCTGGGTCTTCGGCCACCTGCGCGAGCGTCTCGGCCAGGCGGGGTTGCACGAAGACGTCCCCGACGCCGAGTCGTGCTCCGCGAGGGCCGAAGATCTCCTTCAGGCCGGGGTCGCTGCTCTCCAGGTCGCGCAGTGCCCTCGCAACGGAGGGACTCACCTGCACCCCGGCCTTCGCGAGCTCGACGGCCGGCTCGAACAGCTCCCCGAACGGACGACGTCCGCCCAGCTCGTGCATGGCCTGCCATCCCGACACGACCCCCGGCACGCTGATGCTGAACGGGCCCGCCAAGGGCACCCGCTCTCCGACCTCCCGGCGTAGTGCCGCTGCGTCGATCGCCCGCGCCGAGCGCCCGACGCCGAACACTGCCCGTGGAGACCCACCCGGAGCCCTCACGAGCGCGATCAGGTCGCCGCCCACCGAGCAGTTATGGGGGTACGCGACGACGAGGACACCGGCGGCGGCGATCGCAGCATCCACGGCCGTGCCACCCGCCGCCAGGACGGCACCTGCGGCATCGGTCGCCGCAGGGTGCGGCGACGCGACACCCCACGATCGTCCTTCCTCTCGACGCTCGGTCACCACAGGTCCGCCAAGAACGCGCGAGTCCCGTCGTGACCGGCGTCGGCCGAGCTCTGCACACGGGACCTCTCATCGACGACTGCGCTGCGCATCAGATCGCCCCAGACGAACGAGCGCCTTCAATCATCGGAACAGTCGCCGTCACGGCCTCCCACCTTTCGCGCGTGTTCTCTCACGGCTCATCATCCTGCGCGTCGTCGAACGCGGCAAACCACCGAGCCGAACCGGATCGGGACGGGCTCTCAGGGCGACGGCGTGGCTCGGCCGGATACCACCAGTCAGTAGTATGGTCTGTATGGCGAGGGAGAAGGTGACCATT
>JAJZVL010000059.1 GCA_021845725.1 Actinomycetes bacterium
GATGCCCTCGCGCACGCGCCAGTCCACCTTCACCGTCGCGGGGTCCCACTGGAACCTTCGGAGGTCGTCGGGCACCCGGGACGGCAGGTGCCGAGCGTCGAGGAGCTCGCCGTAGAGCGCGGGAGCACTGACGTCGGCGACGACCGCCCTGCGGGTTCGGTAGCGCGTCCCGTCTGCGGTCTCGACCCCGCGCGCGCGGCCCCGCCCCACGATCACCGCTACGACCCGCTCGCCGCAGGCGACCTCGACGCCGCAGGACTCGAGCCGGCGCACCAGAGCGGCTGCGAGCTGGCCTGCACCCCCTCTGGGCACCGGGAAGCCGGTGGCCTGTCCGAGCATGGCGAGGAACCATCCGAAGAACCCGCTGCCTGCGGACTCGGGGGACAGATCGCTGTGCGCAGCGCATCCTGCGAGGAGGATCCGCCCGCAGGGCCCCGAGAACTCCTCTTCGCCGAGGCGCCTCGAGCTTTCGAGCGCGAGGCGGGCAACGCGGATGAGCTCGCTCGAGCCGAGCTCGCGCACGAGGCTTGCCGTGGGTCGGAGGGGAGGGAACGGCGTGCAGAGCGCCTCGAGGAGCTTCGGCGACGCGCGCCGGTACTGACCGAACAACCGCTGCCATGCCGCGCCGTCCCCCGCTGATGTGGTGTCGAGGTTGTCGGCGGTCTCCGCAAGGTCCGCGTGCAGCGCCGCGGCTCGACCTCCCGAAAGCGGGTTGGCGAGGACCACCGGTGCACGGCACCACTCGAGGCCGTGCTCCTCCAGGTGCAGCGAGACGAACGCCGGGGATGCCGCCGCGAGCGGGTAGAACGCGCTGAAGGCGTCGGCTGGGAGGTCCTCGCCGAGGTACGCGGCGCTGGACACCGCGCCGCCTGGCGTTGGCTGCGCCTCGAGGACGAGGACGCGCCAACCTGCGTCCGCGAGCACGTTGGCGGCGACGAGACCGTTCGGGCCTGCGCCGACGACCACGGCGTCGTACGTGTCCGGGGGCGGCGTGCGGCCGCGAGCGGTCAAGACTGCGCCGGCACCGTGGACTCGGTGCCCGTGAGCCAGTGCTCGGTCTCGCTCGAGAGGTGGCGGTAGTCGAGCTTGCCGCTGGGCGACCGCCCGAGGGAGGGGACGACGTGCACCCTGCGCGGCGCTTTGAAGCTCGCCAGGTGGGCCTTCACGTGCGCGATCAGCTCGTCCTCCGAGGGCTGGATGCTGCCAGAGGGTTCCACCAGCGCGACGACCATCTCGCCGAAGGCCGGATCGGGCACGCCCAGGACCGCGGCATCCCGCACGGCAGGATGGGTCTTCAGGGCCTCCTCGACCTCTTCGGGAAAGACCTTCTCCCCTGCGGTGTTGATGGAGCTCGAGCCGCGCCCGAGGATGTGGACGGAGCCGTCCGCACGCACCTGTGCGTAGTCCCCGGGGACCGAGTAGCGCACGCCGTCGATGGTGACGAAGGTCGAGGCGGTCCTGTCCTCGTCTTTGTAGTAGCCGATCGGGTTGCGTCCCCCGAGGGCGAGCATCCCCACGGCCCCTGCGATCGGCTCGACGGGACGTCCGTCGGCGTCGAGCACCTTGACGTCCGCGCCGAGCACGAATTCGGCGGTGCTCGACGCGGACTGCCCCAGCGACAGCGACGTGCCGAGGCCGACCGCCTCGGTGGAGGAGAAGAAGTCCACGAGGGCCATCTCGGGCCGGTGGCGCAGCAGTCCCTCTTTCACCTCCTCACTCCACATCGCCCCCGAAGACAGGATGCCGAGGAGCGAGGAGAGGTCCCAGCGCCCCGGGTTGGCGTCGAGAGCGGCCAGCATCGGCCGCGCGAACGGATCGCCGACGATGACGATCCCGTTGACCTGCTCGCGCTCGACGGTCTCGAAGAGCTCCAGCGGATCGAAATGGCGGCCTTCGAGCAGCACCACCCTGCCGCCCTCGCTGAGGCACTCCATCGCCGTGAAGCCACCGGTGGCGTGCATGAGCGGGCACGCGGGCAAAAGCGCCATGCCGGGGCCGTTCGCCGAGAGTGTCGCCACGATGCCCGCGATGCCCTCGGACTCGTCGTAGCGCCGGAACCCCGCCTCGTTGGTGCGGGCGAAGAGGTCGTCCTGCCGCCACATCACCCCCTTCGGCATGCCGGTCGTCCCGCCCGTGTAGAGCATGATCAGGTCGTCCGGCCGGCGCCCCCACGGTGATCGCACCCGCGTCAGAGCGGACGCCGCCGCATCCTCGTACCGGCTTGCCCACGCTGGGCACGGCGAGGTGCCGTCGTCGACCCAGAGCCACGAGCGCACCTTCGGCACGCGGTGACGGGCCCGCTCGATGTGCTCGGTGAAGGCGCCATGGAAGACCACCGCCACCGCGTCCGCGTTGTCCCAGAGGTAGACGAGCTCGTCGTCGGCATACCGGTAGTTCGTGTTGACCGGGACTGCGGCGATCTTCACGATGCCGAAGAGGGCCTCGAGGTACTCGATGCAGTTGTACAGGTAGAGCGCGACCTTGTCCTGATGGCTGACGTGCTGGTCGAGCAGCCACTGGGAGATGCCGTCGGCTCGGCGGTCCATCGCCTCCCAGCTGATGTGCCGGTCCCCCTGTACCTGCGCAGGTGCCGACGGCTGGCTGTCGGCTATGGCTTCCCAGACGTCCGCGTAATTCCAGCTCGTCGGCATCGGCGTCACCTCTCGACGAGCCTATTGCCCCACCGAGGCCGCCCCGCAACCTGGAATCTTCCCTGCTTGGTAGGCTCCCGCCGCTTCGACCGACGGGAAGGGGGAGCGGACGGTGGTGGTCTCCGAGCGCAGTGCGCACACGCACGCAGGAGCCCGCGGGCGGCGTATGGCGAGCCTGGTGAGCCGGACGGACCGCGTCGGCGTGCCGGCCGCGGTCGCGGCCGTCGCCGGGACGCTCTTCGTGCTGGCGCGCCTGCTCGTCGTCGCGAGGGGGGACCTGAGCCGGTTCGTCATGGCCGGCAGGGACTTCGTGAACCCGGCTGGCGCACCCGCAGGGCTCCACGTCTTCGCCGGCACCGGGTACGACGGCCAGTTCTACTACCGGCTCGCGCTCGACCCGGCGGACCTTCACAAGACGGCATTCGGCATCACCTTGGACGCAGGGTTCCGCATCGAGCGGATCGGCATGTCGGTGCTGGCCTGGCTCGCCTCCGGCGGCCAGCACCAGCTGGTCCCCGACGCCCTGGTCGCAGTGAACCTCGCCGCTCTCGTGGTGCTGGCGTGGCTGGGCGGGGTCATCGCCCGAGACGCAGGGCGGCATGCGGGGTGGGGGCTCTTGGTCGCCGGGTACTGGGGGTTCCTCTTCAGCATCGGGCGCGACCTCCCCGAGGTCGTCGCGAGCTGCTTCCTCGTCGGTGGCCTCGTCGCATTGCGGCGGCACCGCCCGGTGCTCGCGGGGATCGTGTTGTCCTGCGCGGTGCTCACGCTCGAGACGACCCTCGACATCGTCATCGCGCTCGGGCTCGTCGCAGTGGTGCAGATCCTCCGCCGTCGGCGGCGCCCAGGGACCTTCGATCTGGCGTGGGTGCTGCCAGGGCTCGCCTTCGTCGGGTGGGAGCTCACCGGCTGGGCCGTGACGGGGATCCTTCCGATGCGTGCCGACACGGGGGACAACCTCGCCGTGCCGGCGGTCAACATGGTGGGCGCCGTCGTGCACTACCTCACTCGGATCTCCTCGCCCACCTCGCTCCTGTGGCTCGGGGAGTTCTTCGTGCTCGCCGTCGTGACCCTCTATGCAGCCTGGTCGCTCCCCCGGTCGCGGGTGCCGGTGTGGGAGAAGGCCGGATGGGCGGTTGCCGTCCTCGTCGCACTCTCACTCGCCCGCGGGATCTGGTACGGGCACGCGGACTTCCGGGCGTTCGAAGATGTCTACGTCCTATCCTCGGTCGTCCTCATCGGCTCGCGTCACCGGCTCTGGCTCCCTGCGGCGCTGGTCGCGGTGGCCTGGGTGGTCACGTTCGCGCACCACGTGGTGGATCTCTAGCCGGCTCCGGGATGGGCCCCGCGTCCGCATAGCCCTGGCGCACGCCGCGTCCGGCGCGCCGCTCCAGCTCCTCGGGCTCGTAGAGCATCCAGTACGCGTTGCGGGCGTGCTTGCGGGACCGGTCCTTGCACACGGCGACGAGGTCGGCAGGATCGTCCTCCTCGTCCTCGTGGACGAAGACCTCGAGGATGGGGGTCGTCGTCATCAGCTGCGCCATCATGATCCCCGTCGACGCCTCGTGGGCGCAGGTCTTGTCGATCGGCGCCTTGCCGGGCATCCCGAGCGCCACCACGATGCGGCAGCCGTCGACCTCGATCATCCGCTTCGCCGCCACCGCGAGGTCCTTGAAGCCGGGAACCGTCCGGTGCACGATCTCGAAGCGCTCGCCGTGACCGGGACAACGCGTGAGCTCGCCGACCGCCTCCGCGCCCATGTCGTAGCGAGCGAACATCGTGTCGACGACCCCGATCTTGTCCATTGGCCCATTCTCGCGTCTTGGCCCGGGCTCCGCCCCTGCGTCCGGAGTGACAGATACGAGGCGGGTGCTTTGTGGCAGCCTTCACGTGGTGTCCGGCAGGAGTGGGCAAGAATGCTTGTGCGGCTGAAGCAACGCGTCGCGGCCGAGCTCGTGCGTCAGGCAGCGGAGGCGCCTTCTCTCCGGCGCTACGCCATCGCCGGTCTTGCTGCCGGGATGATCGTGGTGGCGGGAGCGATGGCGGGCGGGCCGAGCTTCGTCTCGCACCTCCCGGGCGCGTGGTACTTCGGGACCCCCGGAGGCCCCCTCGGCTTCGTCGCTTCGGGCTCTGTGAGGGCGCCGGCGATCAGCATCTTCGCCGTCTACGGCGGCCTTCTGGCGCTGTGCGCGGTGTGGTGGAGACTGCTCAGCGCCCTGTGGCACAACCCGGGCATGCGGGTCTCTGCGGTCGCGAAGGTGCTCGTCGTCTGGGCGCTGCCCTTCGTGCTCGCGCCGCCGCTGTTCAGCCGGGATGTGTACAGCTACGCGGGACAGGGCGCGATGGTCTCGTTCCACATCGACCCGTACGCCTACGGAACCGGGGTTCTCGGAGCGACGAGGTTCAACCTTCTGGCCGGGCCGCTCTGGGCGAACACCCCGTCGCCCTACGGGCCCACCTTCCTCTCCCTCGACGGGCTGGTCACCCAGCTATCGGGCCACCAGGTGCTGGCCGACTTGTTCTTGCTCCGGCTCTTGGCGGTCGCCGGAGTGGTGCTCATGGCGGTGGCCTTGCCGACCCTTGCACGAAGCGCCGGCCGGGATCCGGCGGCCGTCGTGGTGCTCGGGGCCGGCAGCCCGATCGTGCTCGCGACGCTCATCGGTGGCGCCCACAACGACGGGCTGATGGTGGGGCTCCTCGTGGCCGGGCTCGCCGCCTGGAAGAGGTTCGGCCCAGTCCCCGGCATCGTGCTGTGCGCGCTCGCGGCCGGCGTGAAAGCGCCGGCGATGCTCGGGGTGGTGCTCATCGGGTGGAACTGGGACGGCGCGCGCGCCCGCCTTCCTGGCCGCTTCGTCCGCACGCTGGAAGCCCTCGGGATCGGCGCGGCGACGCTGGCGGCTCTCTCCGCCGCCTCCGGCGTGGGCTGGGGATGGGTGCTCAGCCTGACGGCACCCGACAAGGTCTCCACCGGCGTGACGCCGGTGGACGCCGCAGCCCACGTGCTGGCGGGGGCGCTCCACCTCGTAGGGGTCCCGATCGCGCTGTCCTCGGTCCGCACGGTCACCTCGGTGACGGGCGTCGCGGTCGCGGTCGCCGCCGGCACCTGGCTGCTGTGGCGATCGCCGCGCCTCGGCGATCTGTGGGCGCTCGGCGCCACGCTGCTGCTGCTCGCGTTGCTCAGCCCGGTGCTGTGGGCGTGGTACCTCACCTGGGGGCTCGTCGTGCTCGCACCGGTGGCGGGCGCTCGTCTGCGCCGGGTCCTCGTCGGGCTCGCCGTCGTCGAGACGCTCATCGGGGCCTCCTCGGTGCTCGGGATCCTGCGATCGCTGCGCCATGACGGCGCGTTGTCGGACGCGATGGCGGTGGTGGCCATCATGGCGCTGACGATCGCCGCCCTCTGCGCTCCCTTCGAGGCACGCAGGATCCGGTGGCCGGGCCTGCGTGCCGGCCGGCCAGTCACGCAGGCCGCGACCGTCTCGGCCGGCTCGGCACGCGCTGGTGACGACCGCTGAGCCGAGGAGGCTCAAAGCGGCGCGGTGGCCTCGAAGCCCAGCGCCTGCTCGAGGGCTGCGGCGGACCGGAGGACCACGAGGTCGGCGTGCTGGGGCCCGACGAGCTGGACGCCGACGGGCAGGCCGTCAGCGTCGAGCCCGGCGCACACCGTGGCGACCGGTGAACGCGTCATGTTGAACGGGTAGGTGAGGCGTACCCAGTTCGGATCGACCACCCCGTTCACGATCCCCTTTCCACCGAGCTCGTTGGGAGGAGGCGCTCCCGCGGTCGTCGGGGTCACGAGGAGCCGGACGTCCCTGAAGAGCTCTACCAGCCGCAGGTTCAGCTCGTGGCACCGGTCGAGCGCGCGGACGACGCTCAGCGCCGGGAGCGTGCGAGCGTGCTCGACCATGGACACGAGCAGCGGTGTCGCTGCGGCCCAGCGCGCCTCGTAGGGCTCGAGCGTCCGCAGCAGGCAGGTGGCCACGATGACCAGCCAGTCGTCGAGCGGGTCTTGCTCGAAGACGGTCCCCACCTCGACGACCTCGGCCCCGAGAGCGTCCAGCGCCTCGACGGCCCGCTCGGCCACCGCAAGGACCGAACGGTCGACATCGGCGTACCCGAGAGCCGGCGACCAGGCGACGAGCGCAGGGACCCTCGGATCGATGAGGGCGTCGCGCCAGCCCGCCTCGGGTCGGGGCAGCGACTCCAGGTCCGTCGGATCTGGGCCGACGGCGGCGTCGAGAGCCACGACCACGTCCTCGATGGTGCGGCCGAGCACCCCCTTGGAGGACAGCCCGAGCCAGCCTGCTCCGTTCGCCCCCCCGGCGGGCACCCGGCCGAGTGACGGCTTCATCCCCGACAGTGCGCAGCACGACGACGGAATCCTGATCGACCCGCCTCCGTCGCTCCCGGTCGCGAGGGGCACCATCCCCGCAGCGACGGCTGCCGCCGAGCCGCCGGAGGATCCTCCGGCGCTGTGATCGGTCGCCCACGGGTTGCACGTCGTGCCGAAGAGGCTGTTGGAGGTGTGCGCGCTCCACGCGAATTCCGGCAGGTTCGTCTTGCCGACCACGACCGCACCCGCGGCCCGAAGGCGCGCGACGAGCGCCGAGTCGTGCACGGCAGGGGGCGCCGTGGCAAGCAGCGCCGATCCGTGGGTCGTGCGGTACCCGGCGGCGTCCTCGCCGTCCTTCACCCCGATCGGCACGCCCGCGAGCGGACCGGGGTCGCCACCGGTCGCGACGACCTGGTCGACGGCTCCCGCCTGCTCGAGGGCTCGCTCTGGGTCCACGGCCACGAAGGCGAGGATCGCAGGGTTGACCGCCTCGATGCGCTCGATCGACGCGGTCACCACCTCGCGCGCGGAGAGCTCCTTGTCGCGGACGCGCCGGGCGAGCTCGGCGACCGGCAGCGTTCGGAAGTCCACCGTCACCCGCCGAGCGCCACCAGCGCGTCGACGACTTCGTCGGGGATCGAGCCGAGTGCCGTCTTGCAGTCGCTGACGGCCCACGCGTTCCACAGACCCTCGAGCAGCGGCGCGCGACCAAGCCATCGGTGGAAGGCGGCGTAGGCGGGCAGGCTGAGGTATGCCGCGCTCATCCGCCGGGCGACCCCCCTGGCGACAGAAGGGCCAGCCTCGGGGAGTCGGCGAACCACTCCCGGTGCGCTGCGAGGGGGACGCCGGAGAACGGCGCGCTGATCCCGAGGCGTCTCACGGCCCTGCACGCTATCGGCCGGCAGACCCGTCCCGAGGAGCTCGGCGCTGCAGCTTGCTGGCATTGGGGCCAGTCCCTAGGATACCCCCATGGGTATACGAGGACGACTGGCCACGACGACTCCGGGTGCGCGACCTGCTGGCACCGACGCCTGCGTTCTCGAGCGTCCTCCTGGAGCCTTCGCACGACTGGGCGCGTGGACCGGATCACATCTCCGAGCCGTGCTGCTCACGTGGCTCGCCATCATCGTGGGGTTCGGCATGTTCGCCCCGAAGGTGGAGTCCGCGCTCGCCGGAGCGGGTTGGCAGGATTCCGCCAGCGCGTCGGTCCAGGCACGGCAGATCATCCGCCGCGACTTCGCCGGGCTCGGGTCGAGCGCTCTACAGGTCGTCATCGTCGACCGGGCCCATCCGATCGCCGGCGACCCTGGCGCCCAGGCGGTCGTGTCCAGGGTCGAAGGGATGCTGCGATCGAGCAGGGACGTCTCCACGGTCCTGCCGCCCCGGCCTGGTTCGTCGATCTCGGCGAACGGCCGCACCGCAGTCGTCACTGCGGGTGCGGCGGCTGGCACGAACCAGATGGTGACCGCGGCCGGCGACCTCGCGGGCCCGTTGTCGCGGCTCGGTACCCGGAACGTGACCGTCACCCTTACCGGCGACAGCGCGCTGTGGGCGGACTTCAACTCGGCCAACCACTCGGCCATGATGCGCTCCGAGATGCTCTCGTGGCCGGTCACGCTGGCCATCCTGGTGGTCGCCTTCGGAAGTCTCGTGGCCGCGGGCCTGCCGCTCATGCTGACGATGGTCGGCCTCGTCGTCGCCGCAGGCGCGCTCGTGATCGCCAACCATCTGGCTCCCGTCTCGATCTGGGCGCTCAACTTCGCGCTCATGTTCGCCTTGGCACTGGGAATCGACTACGCGCTGTTCCTCGTCGTGCGATTTCGGGCCGCGCTCGAGCGCCGTGGCGCGCGGCCCGGGGACCGGGAAGCGTCGGCAGCCGCAGTGGCCGAGACGCTCGCCACCGCGGGCAAGGCCGTCGCCTTCTCCGCGCTGACCGTGCTGGCTTCGCTCGCGTCGATCCTCATCGTGCCGAGTCCCGCCTTCCGGTCGATGGCACTCGGGATCATGCTCTCGGTCGTCGCGGTCCTCGCCGCCACCCTCACCCTCCTCCCTGCGGTCCTCGGGAGGCTCGGAACCCGGGTCGACTCCGCACGGGTGCGGCTTCGCCGAGATGCGTCGGACCACCCGCACGGCCACCGTCTCGAAGAGCGGCTCCACGCGTGGGGCCGCTTGCTCTGGACCCACCCCTGGCCGGCCGCCCTGGGCGCCGTCGCCGTGCTGCTCCTCGCGGCGTCGCCCGTCCTCGGGCTGCGCACCTCGATGCCGTCCATCACCATCATCCCCGGGACCGCCAACGCCCGGATCGGCTACGACCAGGTGACCAGCGCTTTCGGCCCCGGCTTCCCCGGGGCCCTCCAAGTGCTCGTCCCCGCGACCGAGCAAGCCGCGGGGCTGCGAGCAGCCCGGCACACCTCGGGTGTCGCCACCGTGATGCCGGGGTCCACCCACGACGGGTGGACCCTCGACGAGGTCATCCCGGCCACCGGCCCTTCCACCTTGGCTACCGAGGCGACGATACGGCGGCTCGGTCAGGACCTGCCGTCCGGATCGCTCGTCGGGGGCGCTGCGGCCGAGAACTACGACCTCGAACGAGCGCTCGGCGGTGACACGTTGCTCGTCTTCGGGATGCTCGCGGGGCTCGGGTTCATCCTGCTCCTGGTCGCGCTCGGTGCCCCGATCGTCGCCTTCTTCGGCGTGGTCATCACCGGCCTCTCGGTGGCCGGAGCATTCGGCGTCGCCCGGCTCATCTTCCAGAACGGCGACCTCTCCGGGTTGCTGCACTTCACCTCTCAAGGCTTCGTCGACGCCTGGGCTCCGCTCTTCTTCGGCGCCATGGTGTTCGGAGTGGCCATGGACTACACCCTGTTCCTCCTCTCCGCCGCCAAGGAGCGCTACGAGACTCACGCCGACCCCGAGCACTCGATGGTCGGATCCGTTCGCACCTCGGGCCGGGTCGTGGTCTCGGCCGCCGCGGTCATGATCGCCGTCTTCTTGACTTTCGCCCTCTCCGGGCCACTCGCGCCCAAGGAGATGGGCGTCATCCTCGCGGTGGCCGTCGCACTCGACGCCGCCGTCGTCCGCCTCGTCCTGCTCCCCGCGCTGCTCCGCCTCACCCACCACGCCGCGTGGCATCAGCCCCGGTGGCTCGCGCGCATCCTGCCCACGGTGCGCTTCGCTCACTGACGGTCCTGCGGGAGGAGCTGCTCCCTGCAGGATCGACGGCGCGTGGACTGCTCGTCCCGGCCGGGCAGGTGTGCAGCCGGATGGGCGGCGGTCGCAGCGTCGACGGCTCTGCGCACTGCGGCCGCGCTGCCCGCCACCACCAGGTACTCGCGGTTGAAGAGATGCGAGACCGTCCCGACCTTCACCCCTGACGGATTGTGGATGCCGATACGCGCGCCGACGTAGCGCGCCGACTCGAAGGAGAGGGTCACGACCTCCCGATGGTGTGAGCACATGCCCTCGAGCTCTTCGACGCCGACCCACGACTCGTCGTTGTACGACAGCAGCAAGAGCCCGCAGTCCACCGATGCCACGGTGTCGGCGAGCGCGCCGGGCATGCGGCGCTTCGAGTTGAAGTCGCTGCTGGTGGTCGGGTCCTTGGCGTCGACGCGCTTGCAGGCGATGCCGTAGTGCGGCGGCGCGTCCCACGCGACCAGCGTCTCCCACACGTGGTAGTTGGTGAAGTAGCGGTGCTGGTTGTATGGGGGATCGAGGTAGGCGAGGTCGAAGCTCCCCAGCTCGCCCGCGAGCACTCGAGCGTCGCCGCGTCTCGCGTGCCCGCTGCCGCGCAGCAGGCGTGGCGCGACGAGCTCCAGCCGCTTGTACGAGCGCGGCGCCCACTGCTTCACGAAGGCCATCTGCACTCCGACGGTGGAGTCGACCCGGTCAGCCGCTTCGATGAGGCTGGTGAGGAGCACGGGCTCGAGCGGCGTCCCGGCGTAGTCCGTCTCGATCGCGTCACGGATGGCGTCGATCCGCTCCCCGTTGAACGGCTGGAAGAACCGGGCCTGCCGGCAGAACGTCTCGGTGACGTAGCCAGCTGATCCGGGCAGCGCGTTCAGGCGCGCCAGTGCGTCCGAGAGCTCGCGTTCGCACAGGCTCGCCGCATCCGTCTCGACGTAGCAGCGGGCGAAGACCTCGGCGTAGCGCGCGAGGTCGACGGCGGTCACGACCATCCCGAGTCGCTTGAACGCCTGGGCGACGCGGGTCGTGCCGGTGAACAGGTCGAGTGCCTGCCGCGCGCCGCTCGCCGCGCCGATCGCCTCGAGCACGGGCACGAGGCGTCGTTTGGAACCGAGGTACTTGATCACGTTCAGCCAACGACCGGCTCGCGCACGACGTGAGGTTAGGCCGGACCCCATCCTCCGGCCGAGGATGGTGCGCGGCGCGCGTCAGCCGGGCGCAGCCCGGACGTGCCAGACGGCTGCGCCGCCGCGCGCCCGGCTCGGCGGGCCGAGCACTTCCCGGAGCGCCCGACGCACCGCCTCCGATCCGGGGGCGCCGCGGAGGACGACGACGTCGTCGATCCCGAGCGCGCGCAAGTCGCCCGCCAGCGCGACCCGCGTTGTCCGTGCGAGGGGGAGGTGCAGCCGCTGCAGGCTGCCGGCGGCGAAGACGAGCCACAGCGCGTCCGTGGGAGGCGACTCCACGGCGTGGCCACCCGCGCCGGGGACGATGGCGTATCCGTCAGGAAGCGTGAAGGAGAAGCCGTCTTCCGCTTGCCAGGTCATCTCCTTGGACACCCACGACGATGTGTCCGGGTAGACGGCGACGACCGGCGCCGGGCGACCGCTCGCGCCTGGGCCCGAGCGTGCCAGCAGCGGCTCTGCGAACGCTGCAGAACGAGAAGACGTCGCGGCCGCGTAGGGCCATCGCGAGACGGTGGCGAATGGGAGCAGCGCGAACGCTCCGACCGAGACCGCGAGCGCGACGAGCAACGGCCTCGCCGGCCTCGAAGCGGCTGTGCTCGTCTCGTCGCACGACGTGCGCGGCGCGGCTGGCGTGCGCGGCGCGGCTGGCGTGCGCGCTCGGTCCCAGGCCCGGATGTGACCGAGGATCACCGCCAGCGCGAGCCCGCAGAAGAGGTCGACCATCGCCGCGAACCTCTCGGGCACGATCGAGTCGAGGAGAGGGATGTGCCCGAGCACTGCGGCAGGCAGCGGCACATGGAGCGCCTGGTGCCCGACGTGGAGCTCGTAGCCGAGGGACCCGACATAGGCGACGAGCGCCGTCGAGAGCGCGACGCGCAGCACCCCAGAGCGCCACAGGACGACCCCGCCGAAGAGCAGCACGGCCAAGAGCGCGATCCCGAGATAGCTGCCGTTCGATCCGGAGATGAAGGCGACGCTCGCCAGCTCGGCGTGTGGCTCGACGGTTGCCGCGAGGGTCGTGGCGATCCCGCCGATGTGGGGCCAGACCGATCCGACGATGTGGTGCGGTCCGGCTACGACGACCCAGAAGGGGTACGCGAGCGCGAGGACGACGATCCCTGCCGCGACGGCGAGCCCGCGCCACGCGGCGGCCAGGCTGGGCAGCACTGCCCTCGGCCAGCCCAGCGAGACGACGATTGCCGCGACGCCAGCCGTCAGTGCGCTGAGAGCGAGCAGCTCGGTCGAGACGAAGAACTGGGCGACCACGAGCACTCCCAGGACCCCGCCCACGAAGAGCGGGCGGGCGGTGCCTCGGACGAGCAACGTATCGAGGCAGCACAGGATCAGCGGCGGCAGGACGAGCCAGGTGAGGTCGAGATGGCCGTAGCGGAGGTCGCCGGTGAGGAAGGGCCCGAACCCGTAGCAGAGCCCGCCCGCAAAGGCGGCAGGTGACCAGGTGACGTAGCGACGGCACAGGGCGAAGGCCCCCAGCGCGCTCAGCGCAGGCGCCAGCACCACCGCCAGGTCGAGGGAGGCGACCGGCCCCGCCGTCATCGTGACCGGTGCCAGCAGGAGGCCGAGGAGGTCTATCGACGTGTTGTCGAGCAGGTTCACGCCTGAGCTCGAGAAGATGGCGTGGCTGAAGAAGGGGTTCGATCCGGCTCCGAGCGCGTGGGGGAGCCATGCGAGGAACCACACCTCTTGGCCGGTGTCGGCCGAACCAGTGGGGAGCGCGGCACCGAAGCCCGAGAGCAGGTGCCACCAGGCTGCCAGGGCGATCACCAGGTAGACGCCGAAGGCGAACAGGTAGGGCCACGCCCTGCGCCAAGGACCGGTGCGTGCGCCCGGCGCGCCGCGAGCAGCGAGGCGGTCGGGCGGTGCGCCCGTGGAAAGCATCGAGTCTGGGGGCGCGAGAAGCGTCGCCGCCCTGGTCACGAGGTTCGAGGATACGACGGCGTCGCCCAGGGGACACCGCCAGAGTCGAGCGGTATGTTTGGCGAACATATGTTCGACTCCACGCCCGGCCCCCGTGGGCCTCAGCGCCCCCGTGGGCCTCAGCGCCCCCGTGGGCCTCAGCGCCCCCGTGGGCCTCAGCGCCCCCGTGGGCTCCAGGTGCTCGCCGAGCGGGTGCGGCCGGTTGCCGCGAGCAGGACCCGCCTTCTTCCGGCCCTCCCTCCGATCGCCGCGCTGCTGCCCGACGGGGGTCTGCGGCGCGGGAGCGTCGTGCGGTGCACGGGGGAGGGGGCATCCAGCCTGGCCATGGCGGTCGCGGCAGGACCGTCAGCCGCCGGGTCCTGGTGCGCGACGGTGGGGATGGAGGAGATGGGTGTCCTCGCCGCCGCGGGCTACGGGCTGGACCTCGAGCGGCTGGCGCTGGTGCGGACGGCTCCTGGCGAGTGGACCGTCGCCACGGCCGTCCTCGTGGACGGGATCGACCTCGTGGTGCTCGCACCGCCGCGCCGTGCGAGGCCCGCCGCGGAGAGGACGATCGTCGCGCGAGCCCGTGAGCGCGGTGCCGTGCTGCTCGTGGTCGAAGAGCGGCCGGGGTCCTTCCCTGCGGAGCTCGAGCTCGAGGTGGAGGCGGCGCAGTGGCAGGGGCTCGCAGAAGGCGCCGGACGCCTCCGGTCGCGCCGCGTCACCGTGGTGGCTCGCGGGCGCGGGGTGGCGGCCCGACCGGTCCGCCAGGAGCTGTGGCTGCCTGCTGCGACCGGGAAGGTGGTCGCGGCGTGACCGAGCCCGTCCTTCCCCGCCTCCTCCTCGTCGAGTGCCCGGAGCTCGAGGCACCCGACGAGGACGACGGTGGTGTGCACCTCCGTCGCTTCGGCCGGGTGGTCGAGGCCCTGTCGTCGGTGTGCCCATGGGTGGATGCAGTCCGGCCAGGGGTGTGCACGCTGCCGATCAAGGGCCCGACGCGCTACTTCGGCACCGAGGAGGCCGTGCTCGCCCAGGTAGCAGAGGCAGTGCAGGCCGCTCTCGATCTCCCTGGTGAGGGGGGGCGCGACGGCGTGGAGACCAGCGAGATCCGGCAGGGGGTGGCCGAGGGGGTCTTCGCCGCCGTGCTCGCGGCGAGGGTCGGGGCGATCGTGCCGGCAGGGGAGACCGCACGCTTCCTCGCTCCCTGGCCTGTCGCCGTGCTCTCGGATCCCGAGCTCGCCGAGGTCCTCGTCCGCCTGGGGCTGTCGACGCTCGGGGGCTTCGCCCAGCTTCCTGCAGCCGACGTGCTCGCCCGCTTCGGCACCCGGGGGATCCGGGCGCACCGGCTCGCCCGTGGTCTCGACGGAGAGCTCTCCGGTTACCGGGTCGCGGGCATGGGACCCCGGCTCGTCGCCGTCCTCGGGCACGCGCTGGCACTGCAAGACCGGCAACCCGGGTTCTGGGGAGGCACGAGCGCGGCCGACGAGCGTGCCGGCGAGGTGCTGATTGCGCTCCAGCGACGGCTGGGCACCGGGGCGGTCACGGTTCCCGTGCTCGAAGGAGGTCGTGGGCCGGCGGACCGCTGCCGGCTGGTGACCTGGAGCCCTGCGGTCACGCGTTCTCCGCCGGCGTCCTCGCCCGGCTCCTCGTCCGCACCCGGGCGGGAGCGGCCGAAGATGAAGGGGTCGCGGCGGGGGATCTCCCAGGCTCCCCTGGAGCCCCCATGGCCCGGGCGCCTCCCGCCACCTGCGCCTGCACGGGTGACGGTCGGGGAGCGACCGGTCGAGGTCCTCGACCGAAGCGGCGTGCCCGTGGGGGTCACTGCCAGAGGACTGCTCACGGCCGAGCCCGAGAGACTCTCGGTCGACGGCGGCCTCTGGGTCCCCGTCGTCGCGTGGAGCGCACCGTGGCCGGTGGAGGAGCGGTGGTGGTCGCCGGCGCGCCGGCGCGCCGCGCGCCTGCAGGTCCTCACCGCAGACGGCGTGGCGCGGCTCCTCGTGATCGAACGGCGCCGCTGGCGGGTGGAAGCCACCTACGACTGAGCCACCTACGACTGAAGGTCACTGAGAGATGCGGCCCGCGACGCCCTACGCAGAGTTGCACTGCCACTCCAACTTCTCGTTCCTCGACGGTGCCTCCCATCCCGAGGAGCTCGTGGCCGAAGCCTCCCGACTCGGCCTGACCGCGCTCGCGCTCACCGACCACAACGGCCTCTACGGTGTCGTGCGCTTCTCCGAGGCGGCACGGCGTGCAGGGCTCCCCGCGGTCTTCGGAGCGGAGCTCACCCTCGGTCCCGCCGGCCAGTCTCCGTCCGCTGGCAGTCAGTCCGTGACCGCCCCCGGGCCTGCGCTCGTCCCAGGGCCCGGGCGCAACGGCGAGCCCGACCCCGGGGGTCGGCACGTGGTGGTGCTCGCCCGTGACCCGCAAGGCTACGCACGTCTCAGCCGCACCATCGCCGAGGCGCAGCTCGCCGGCGGCGAGAAGGGTCGCCCCGCGTTCTCGCTGGCAATGCTCGCCGAGGCGCACGCGGACGCCCGCGCGCAGGGAGGGGGCTGGCAGGTCCTCACCGGGTGCCGGAAGGGGCCGCTGGCCGCCGCGCTGACGGAGGAGGGACCGCGCGCGGCACGCCGGCGCCTCGACGAGCTCGTGGCCGCGTTCGGGAGGGACAACGTCGCGGTCGAGCTCTGGGACCACGGAGACCCGGTCGACTCCACGCGCAACGACATGCTCGCCGAGCTCGCCGCCCGTGCCGGCTGCGTCCTCGTTGCCACCAACAACGTCCACTTCGCCGCGCCATCCAGGTTTCCCCTCGCGACGGCGCTCGCAGCCGTGCGGGCGCGCCGGCCGCTCGAGGAGCTGTCCGGATGGCTCCCGGCGTCGGCAGCGGCCTGCCTGCGCAGCGGCGCAGAGCAGGAGCGGCGTTTCGCGCGCTGGCCGGGCGTGGTGGAGCAGGCAGCGGAGATCGGCGCGGCCTGTGCCTTCGACCTGGGCCTGGTCGCCCCGAAGCTGCCGGACTTCCCGGTTCCTCCCGGGTACGACGAGAGCACCTGGTTGCGCCATCTCGTAGAAGAAGGTGCGATCCGCCGGTACGGTCCCCGCGGCGAGGCGAACCGCCACGCGTGGGAGCGGCTGGAGCACGAGCTCTCGGTCATCGAGACCCTCGGCTACGCGGGCTACTTCCTGATCGTGTGGGACATCGTGGAGCAGTGCCGGCGCACCGGCGTCTACTGCCAGGGGCGCGGATCGGCCGCGACGTCCGCGGTCTGCTACGTGCTCGGCATCACGATCGTCGACGCGGTGTCGCTCGGCCTGCTCTTCGAGCGGTTCCTGTCGCCCGCGCGCGACGGCCCGCCCGACATCGACCTCGACA
>JAJZVL010000148.1 GCA_021845725.1 Actinomycetes bacterium
GGCGGGGGCGGGGTCGGGGTCGGGGTCGGGGGCGGCGGGGGCGGGGCCGGGGTCGGTCACGCGCACCCACGCAGACATCAAGGCAGCAGTCCTAGAGGCCAGGCTGCCCGAACGGGTGGAGCGCCGGGCGCTTGCCACCTTCAAGGCGCTCGCCGACGTCGAAGGCCCGCTGCACCGCACGCACCCCGACGCCGTGCACTTCCACGAGGTAGGGGGGCACGACGCGCTCATCGACGTCGTGGGGACCGCTGCGGCACTCGAGGTGCTCGACGTAGAGACGGTCACGGTCTCTTCCGTGGCGGTCGGCACCGGGACCGTGCGCGCCGCCCACGGCATGCTGCCGAACCCGTCACCCGCCGTGCTCCGGCTCCTCGAGGGCTTCCCTACGTACGGGCGCCCGGTGCCGGTCGAGCTCACGACGCCGACCGGCGCGGCGCTGGTGCGCACGCTCGCGGCACCTGCCACAGCGGGCCCGATGCCGGCGATGACGGTGCGCGCCTCGGGCTACGGAGCAGGGGCGGCAGAGCTCGACACGCTCCCGAATTGCACGCAGGTCGTGCTCGGAGCACCGGCTCCCACACGCACGGGCCAAGGGCAGCCTGTCACGGTGATCGAGGCCAACCTCGACGACGCGACCGGCGAGCAGCTCGCCCTCGCGGCTGCGGCATTGCTCGACGCCGGCGGCCTCGACGCCTGGATCACCCCGGTCTTGATGAAAAAAGGGCGCCCTGGCCACACCATCCACGTGCTGTGCGATCCGGCACGGGCAGAAGTGCTGGCGGACGTCCTCCGCCGGACGACGGGGAGCCTCGGTGCCCGAGCCGTGCATGCGGAGCGCTGGCCGGAGTCGAGGGAGCTCGGCGAGGTCGTCGTCGAGGGCCGACCGGTGCGCGTCAAGGCCGGCATCTCGAGGGTGAAGGCCGAGCCTGACGACGTCGCCCGGGTGGCGGCGGCAACCGGCCTACGCCCCGAGGTCGTGGCCTCCGCTGCAGAGGAGGAGTGGCGCCGTGGGCAAGGTGGCGCCGTGGACGGGCGCGAGGCGGGGCCGGGGCGCGAGGCGGGGCCGGGGCGCGTTCCCGGTCGATGACTGCCGCGCCCTGCGGTGCCCCCCGGGCTCGGCGTCAGCGTCCGCGCCGACGCGCCGGCTGCGCCAGCCCGCTCCGGTCCGCAGCCACGCGCTCCGAGGCTCGGGCGACGAGCCAGACGAACCCTGGATCGGGCTGCGCGTCGAGCAGCATCTCGGGATGCCACTGCACACCGAGCACCGGCGCACCTGGGAGCTCGAGCACCTCCACCGTTCCGTCCGAAGCGTGCCCGGAGGCGACAAGGCCCGCTCCGAGCCGGTCGACAGCCTGGTGGTGGAGGCTGTTCACCTGGCACAGCGTCCCGTAGAGCGACGCGGCCAGGCTGCCGGGTTGGAACGTGACCGAGTGCACGGTGACCCCGCGCGCCACGTCGTCTCGCTGGTGCCCGGCACCGGAGCCGGCCTGGTAGGGGCGTTCGGTCTCGAGGTCCTGGATCAGGGTGCCGCCCAACGCCACGTTGAGCACCTGGATGCCGCGGCAGATCCCGAAGAGCGGAACGCCCGCCGCCATGGCCGCATCCACCAGGGCGAGCTCCCAGGCGTCTCGCTCGGTCTCGACCGTGCCGCACTGCGGCGAGCGATCCTCGCCGTAGCGGGAGGGGTCCACGTCGGCACCGCCGCTCAGGACGACCCCGTCGATCCTCTCGACGATGGCGCCGACGGGAGCGTCACGGCTCAACCCGACCGGCAGCCCTCCCGCGCGCGCGACGGCTCGGGAGTAGTCGGCGAAGTGCAGGTCGACCTCGCCAGCCCGGATCGATGCGGCCACACGGTCACCGAGGACGCTCGCAGGCCACCGCCGCCCGGTCAACCCGATGAGGGGCGGCGTGCGGACGGGGTCGACATTCCCCCTCACCTCCGCCATGTCCGTCAGCTCGACCACCATCACTCGATCGTAGCGAGGTAGGCCGGCAACCACGGGCCCGAGGTGACGGCAGCTGCCCGGGGAGCTGGCCAGCCCCCGGCGCGCACCGTGAGGGAGCACCTGGCGTGGTCGCTACAGTGCCGGCGATGCGCGTCCTCGTGCTCCGCCATCATGAAGAGGACTCATCCGGGCTCGTCGGAGACGCGTTCACGGCGCTTGGCGCCGCCGTCGTCACCCACCTGTACCCCGATGAAGGGCTGCTACCGGATCTCGATGGGTACGACCATCTCGTCGTCCTTGGGTCGTCCGCATCCGTCTACGAGACGAAGGACTGGATCACCGCCGAAGTGGACTGGTTGAGACGAGCGCCGCTGCCAGTGCTCGGGATCTGCTTCGGCGCCCAACTTCTCTCGGCGTCGTTCGGCGGGAGCGTCGAGCGCGCACCGGTCTACGAGATCGGCTGGGTGCGCGTCGAACCGGCCCCCCACGTCTCGGTCTCGCCCGACGATCCCGAGATCGACCCAGGTCCGTGGTTCCAGTTCCACGGGGATCGCTGCATCCTGCCCGCCTCTGCACACCTGCTCGCGTCCAACGACGTGGGCGTGCAAGCCTTCACGATCGGGAAGCATCTGGGCGTCCAGTTCCATCCGGAGCTCGACACCGATCAGCTCGAGCGCTGGCTCGAAAGTGGCGGCCGGGAGGTCGCGATCCACGCGGGAAGGGATCCCGACACCCTATTGGAGGAAACCGCGCGCGAGGAGCCGGCCGCGCGCAAACGCGCTCAGCAGCTCGTGAACGCGTACGTGGCGCACGCCTCCGCCTGATACCCCCCGCCCCTCCCCCGAGCACCGCCCGCGTCCCCGGGCACCCCCCCGCCGTCCCAGCCCGAGTCACACCCCCCTGCGATCATGGGGCCGTGGCTGAGACCCGGCACGACACCGA
>JAJZVL010000060.1 GCA_021845725.1 Actinomycetes bacterium
AAGGGTGAAGGGGGCCATTGCCGCGATCTACCAGCGACCACCGAGACCGTCAACATCCGCTGGACCGAGTCGCCCGTCGAGGAGGTCGGCCGCGACCGCATCGGGAGCTCTTCGCGCCGGAGGACCGTACCCGCCGCCCCCGCTCGTCTCGATGCGCACCACGGAGCCCGGAGCGAGCACGATCGTCGCTTTCGACGGGACCTCCAGCGCGTGTCCGTCGGGGTCGAGCACCGACACACGAGACGCCATGGCGTCGCCGCCGCCGCCAGCGCCCCGAGGAGCGAACCGGGGATTGGTCTGCTCGGAGTAGAAGGTGACCGTGGCCGGACGCTCCAGCACCTCGTACTCTCGGCGGATCCCGAGCCCGCCGGTGTGCTCGCCGAGCCCCTGGGAGCCCGCGATCAGCTCGGTGCGCAAGATGCGCACGGAGTACTCCGACTCGGCGACCTCGACCGGCATGAGCCCGACGTTCGCCATGTACGTGTCGACGCCGTCGAGTCCGTCGCCGCCTGCATGGGCGCCCGTCCCGCCTCCGACGACCTCGGCCATGACGCTCGGCTTCCCCGTACGCGGGGAGAGGCTGTCCATGTTCAGGCAGAAGAACGCCACCGTGCTGCTCGCGACCGCGCGCTCGGGCCAGAGCTCTGACGCTGCCCGCACCAGCGTGTCGGCGAGCCGCTGACACGTGTTGTGACGAACGGAGACGGCTGCCGGCGGCGCGGGGTTCAGCACGCTGCCCTTCGGACAGGTGATCTCGATCGCTCGCAGGATCCCGTCGTTGGTGGCGAGCTCCGGATCGATCATCGCTCTCAGCGCGTAGACGACCGATGCACGGGTGCTCGCCCAGGGGACGTTCAAGGCGCCGGCGACTTGCGACGCGCTCCCGGTCAGGTCGACACGCACACGGTCGCCGCGCTTGGTGAGCACCGCGTGAATGCGCTGGGGCGGACCTCCTGCCCCGTCGTCGTCGAGGTACCCCTCTGCCTCAGCCTCGCCGTCGGGAAGCCCCTCGAGACGCACCCGGATTGCCCGCTCCACGGAGTCGAGCATCTCGTCGAAGACGGCCCCGAGCTTCTCGGCTCCGTGGCGCACGGACAGCTCTTGCACTCGGCGTGCGCCGATGAGGCACGCGGCTCGCTGCGCGCGCAGGTCACCGAGGGTCGAGGCGGGGTCTCGTACCGCGGCCTCGACGATCGCGAAGACGTCCGCGTTCTCCTCGCCCTCCCGGTAGAGGCGCACCGGAGGGAGGAGCAACCCTTCGGCGTACACCTCACCTAGATCCGGGCCCTCGGTGCCGGGTCGCACACCACCGACATCGATGTGGTGCGCGGCAGTTCCCGACCAGGCCATCAGGCGGCCGTCGACGAACACGGGCATGATCACGTTCAGGTCAGGGGTGTGCATCGCGCCCAGGTACGGGTGATTGGCGAGGAAGGCGTCGCCGGGGGCGATCGAACCTCCCCATCGCTCGATCACCGCCTTGACGACGAGGGACATGGCGCCCAACTGGGCAGGGATGAAGTCGGCTTGCGCCACGAGGTCGCCGTCGGGGCGGAACAGCGCGCAGCTGAAGTCCTCCATCTCGCGGATGATCGGGCTGTAGCTCGAATGTTTCAGCACGCCACCCATCTCCAGGGCTGCCGCGTGCAACGCCGCTCGCACCAGCTCGAAGCTGATCGGGTCGAGCGGGCTCCTTCGGGCAGGGCTGCCCCTGTTGTCCCGGCGTCGCGCCGTCATCGCGCCTCCTCGATCCACAGGCTTCCGCGCTCGTCGACGCGCGCGAGCTGCCCCTCGAGCACCAGCGTCGTCGCGTCGGCTTGATGGACGATGGCGGGCCCTCCGAAGGCGTGCCCCGCTCGGAGGAGCTCCCGGTCGTACACGGGCACGCTCGCCTCGACGACCCCAGGCAAGGTCGCCCGGCATTGCGTCATGATCGCCGACGACGCTCGGGCTTTGCCTGCTCGCCGGAGCTCACGCTCCGCGTGCTTCGGCAGCCCGCCGAACGCCGACAGCCGGGCGGTCACCACCTCCACGGTGCCGGACGGGTCGTGATGGCCGTAGGTGCTCCGGTGCAGCAGTTGGAACTGCTCCTGCAGCCTCAGGACCCCGTTCTGGCTCAGCCTCTCGACGGGCACGCTCAGCTCGTAGCCCTGGCCGGAATAGCGGCAATCCGCCGACGCCACGACCCGGACGGCCGAGCGCGAGATCCCGTCGGCGGCGAGCGTGTTACGCAGCTCTTTCGCCGTCTCGCGGAACCATCGGGCGAGCGGAGCGGCGGCCTGCACGTCCAGTCGCTCGAGCACCGTCTTGGACCGGTCGACACGCAGGTCCGTCGAGATCAATCCGGATGCTGCGAACAATCCGGGGTGGCGCGGGACGAGCACCGACGCGAAACCGATCTCTCGAAGCAGCATGGCTGCGTGCAGCGGTCCGGCACCCCCGAATGCGACCAGCGTGTAGCCCTCCGGATCGATGCCCCGCTCGACCGAGACTCGCCGGAGTGCCAGGCTCATCTCCGCCACGGCAACCTGCACGATGCCCGACGCCGTCTCCTGAGGGTCCATGCCCAACGTCAGCCCGACACGCTCGACCACCTTGTGCGCAGCGACGGCGTCGAGACGCAGGCCGCTCGCCAGGGGTAGCTCCGTCGGCAGGGTGCCGAGGACGATATGGGCGTCGGTGACGGTGGCCTCCTCTCCCCCGTGCCCGTAGGCCGCCGGCCCGGGTTGCGCTCCCGCGCTGCGCGGTCCCACACGGAGCCGTCCCGTCGCGTCCGCTTCGGCGATGCTGCCTCCGCCGGCGCCGATGGTGACCATGTCGACCGAAGGGCACAGGATCGGATGCCCTCCAACGTGCTCGATGGGCGTGACCGGCGGATGACCGTCGTCGATGAGGCAGACGTCGAGGGAGGTGCCACCCATGTCGAAGGAGACCAGCTGCGAGAGCCCGTACGCAGCGCCCAGCGCGACCGTCCCGGCAACACCCGCGGCGGGGCCCGACAGCAGCAGCCGGTGCGCCTCCGTGCCGGCGCGCGAGGCGGGCACACAGCCGCCGTTCGACTGCATGATCATGAGCTCGCCGACAAGCCCGAGGTCTCGGAGCCGCCCCTCGGTGTCGACGAGGTACCCCCCGACGACCGGCCGGAGCCCGGCGTTCAGCACCGCGGTGGTCGTACGCGGGTACTCCCGCATCTCAGGCGAGGAGGCCGCCGAGCCCACGACGGGGATCCCGTCGAGCCGCCGCTCCAGGGCACGCACGAGCCTTCGCTCGTGCGCGTCGTCGAGGAAGCTGAACACCAGGGCGACCGCCACCGCCTCCGGCCTCAGCGACACGACTGCCTCGACGGCACGATCGACCTCCTCGTCGGTGAGCGTCTGCACCACGGCGCCGCGGCTCGAAAGCCGTTCACGGACCGCCACTCGGTCACGACGCGCCACGAGCTCAGGGGGACGACGCTGGTGAAGGTCGTAGACGACCGGGCGCGTCCCGTCCCGGTAGCTGAGCAGATCGGCGAACCCTTCCGTCACCACGAGCACCACCCGAGCCAGCTGCTCGGTGAGCACGGCGTTCGTCGCCACCGTCGTGCCGTGGAACACGAGGACCGTCCGCTCGAGCGGCAGACCCGCCGACTGGAGCTCTCTGACCGCTCGCTCGAAGGCGACCGCGGGGTCGCCAGGAGACGACGGGACCTTCGCCACGAGCGTCTCACCGCTACTGCCGACGGCGACGGCGTCGGTGAAGGTGCCACCGACGTCGACGGCAACGACCCAGCTCCTCGGCTTCACGATGATGCCGCCCCGGTGCCGACGAGCTCGCGCACCGCGGGGACCACCTCGCACGCGTAGAGCCGCAACGCCTCCAGCTGGACCTCGCGCGGCAGTCCCGGCAGGTAGACGCGGGCGATGAAGTGGAGGTCGCCTCCTGCGGCGACGCAGTAGGCCGCGACCGCCTCCGCGACCTCGCCAGGGGTGCCGGTCAACGCAGCGGCTCGGACGGCAGCGAGATCGCTCTCGCTTGGCACCGGCGCGCGAACCGACGCCGTGCGGCCCCAGGACGCTTCCATGTCGGCGTACTTCCATGTGACGTAGTGCAGGTACCGAGACGACAGGGCGAACGCGTCGCCTCCCTGCCACGCGAAGACGGGCACGTGAACGCTGCGGGCGAAGCCGTGCCGCTGCGGGGTCGTCTGCCTCGCGCGCTCTTCTTCAGCCCATTGGAGCTGGCGCGCCAGCCCGTCGGGAGCCACCTCAGTCAGCATCACCCCGTCAGCGATGCGGCCGGCGCGTCGGATCCCCGGCTCACTCATCGCGCCGATCCAGATGGGCGGGCCATCCGCCCTGGACCCATCCGCCCTGGACGGTTTCGGCCATACGGCGAAGGGTGCGGCTGAGCCCGGGGCGCTCGTCACGAGGCCGTCAGCCCACGACTCTCGGAGCACCGCGATCGTCTGCTCGAGGCGCTGCACGCGCTCGGCCGACGGGACCCCGAAGACCGCCAGCTCCTCTCGCCTCCAGCCGAGCCCCACGCCGAGCACGAGCCGGCCGCCGGAGATCAGATCGACGACCGCCGCGTCCTCGGCGAGCCGGACCGGGTGGTGCAGGGGAGCGAGCAGGATCCCGGTACCGATCTGGATGCGGCTGGTACGAGCCGCGATCGCCGCGCACAGCGGCAGGAGCGACGGCGTGTACCCGTCGTCGACGAAGTGGTGCTCCGAGACGAAGACAGAGTCGAGGCCCAGCTCTTCAGCGCGAGCCGCGAGCTCGAGCGCCTCCGCGTAGAGCACCTCGTCCGTCCGGGTGTCGCCCGGGTAGCGCTGGCAGGTGACGAGCCCTGCACCGAACATGAGGGTCATGAGCGCGACCCTGCCGCACCGGCGCTGGACGCACCTGCCAACCCGCCTTCGCCCGTCGGCCGACCCCCTCCGAGCACGCCGGAGAGGTCGAGTCGGCGGTAGGGCACCGAGCATGGCTGGCCGTCGGCAAGCCACATCGTCCGGTCCTCGAGCCCCATGACGACCGACGCCACGGTAGCCCCCTGCTCCGTCGGGTCGTCAGCCTCGTCGGGGTGCGCACAGATCGAGTACGGGTAACCGGCGTGGTCGCCGAGCAGTGTCATGAATTCCTCGGCGCCAAGCGGCGCGCGGCCGCCGACCGCGGCGCGCAGGCGATTGAGCCGCACCGGACTGTCCGGCATGGCCCAGAGCGAGACGTCGGTCCCGCTGAAGCGTGGCGAGACGAAGTGGTTCGTGTGAAGGTGGAGCGCGCCTCGGTCGAGGGGGAAGAGCCTCGAGAAGTCCCCGGGGGCTGCCTCCACGTCGAGCACGGAGCCGTCGGCGTGGGCCACGAGATAGTTCGCCGACGACGAGCGCCAGGCGCGCTGGAGCGTGGCATAGGCGCCGGTGACCGTCTCGCAGTCGAGAATGGCGCGAAGCAGCACGTGGTAGGGGACGCCGGGTTCTCCACGGTCCCACGCCGTCGCGAGCGCGTTGGTCGCGAGACCAAGCCCGGCGGCGTTCATCCCGGCCTTCGCGAGGAGGCCGGCCTCCACCACCGTCACGAAGCTCGGCCCGTCATCTCGGACCGACTCCAAGACGACCACCGTCTCGAAGCTGTGCGGCAACCAGTCCCAGTTCTGCCCGACGAGCACCGGCTCCCCGGACCACCGCGTCGGCACCACGGCGAACGCCGTGCACTCCCGGGGGCCCCTCGCTGCCTCGGCCGTTCTCGCTTTGGCCGAGTACATGATCTCCGTCCGCACGTTGATCGCGAGGATGTCGACCGGATCGACGTCGGCACCTTCGGCGATGCCTCGCAGCTCCTCGAGGTACTGCTCTCCAAAGCTCCGGATCGGCGCCTCGAAGCGGCGGGCGACCTCGCGGACGTCGCCCCACCCCAGCCCAGCACCTCTGGCGAAGACCTCGGCGTACGCGGCGACAGACCGGCGCACGCGATCAGCGGCTTGCTCCCCGTAGGACCGGCCGCGCTCGCGTGGGTCGCCGTTGACCCGGACCCATGGGTACCGACCTGCGTTGTCAGTCACCTGCGTCATCGAACGGACCTCCTCGAGGCTTCGTGGTCATCAGATGGCGGTCGCGCCGCCGTCAACGGGCACGACCGCGCCCGTGACATAGCTGGCGTCAGGCGACGCGAGGAAGACGATCGTGGCGGCGACCTCGTGGGCGGCACCCAGCCTGCCCAGCGGCACGGCCCACTCCAGGTAGCGCGCCGCGCCGGCAGGGTCGTCGGTGAGGCGCAGCATCGGGGTATCGATGACCCCGGGGCACACGGCGTTCACACGGATCGCGTGCCCAGCCCACTCTGCGGCCATTTGCCGGGTCATCGCGAGCACGCCTCCCTTGCTGGCGGCATAGTGGCCCGAAGGCTCGAGGGGGTCGCCAGCGAGCGCTGCCGTCGACGCCAGGTTCACAACCGCTCCCGGCGTGCGAGCGTCGATGAGCGCACGGGCAACGGCGCGCGACATGAGAAAGGTGCCCGTGAGGTTCGTCTCGAGCACCTCATGCCAATCGTTCGCCGTCATCTCCACCAGGGCTCGGACGCGATAGATCCCCGCCGAGTTGACGAGCACGTCGGGAGGCCCTCCGAGCATCGCCGACGCTTCGCTGACCGCGCGCTCGACCTCGGTCTCGTCACGGACGTCGCAGCGGACGTAGAACGAGGTCTCCGGCAGCCCCGCCGGCTGGTCGACACGGTCGAGCACGGCGACGGACCCACCCTCCGCGCCCAGGCGCGTCGCGGTTGCCAACCCGATCCCCGACGCCCCGCCCGTCACGAGGCAGCGCCGTCCGCGCATCCGCGCGCCCGTGGCGCCCGCGGGCTCAGCTTCCAAGGACCCCACCGTTCACTCCGATGGTCTGCCCGCTCACGTACGCCGCATCGTCGGAGGCGAGCCACGCGACGACCGCGGCGACGTCCGTTCCCGTTCCGTGCCGCCCGAGCGGCACCTCGCGAAGGACCTTCTGGCGTTCCACTTCGAAGCTCGTTCCTGTCCGAGCGGCCCGTGCGCGCAGCTCGTCCCAGTGCATCTCGGTCGCGATGTGGCCGGGAGCGACCGCGTTGACCCGGATGCCATGAGGCCCGAGCTCGCGAGCCATCGACTGGGTCAGCAGCGACACGCCTGCTTTCGAGGCTCCGTAGGCGGCACCGCCCACGACGCCTTGCTGCCCGAAGAGCGACGCGACGTTCACGATCGCGCCACCCGTGGCCTGCCGGAGCATCTGGCGGGCGCCAGCCCTCGACCACAGGAACGTGCCGACGAGGTTCACCTCGACGACCCGCCGGAAGTCGCCCGGGTCCATTGTCGCCGCGGTCGACGCCGGACCGCCGATCCCCGCGCAGTTCACGACCACGTCGATCCCGCCGAGCGAGACGAGCACCTCTTGCATCGCGGCGTTGACGTCCTCAACGCAGGACACGTCCGCGACCGCCCATCCGGCAACGCCATCAGCGCGGGATCCCAGCAGCGCGGCGACCGACGGGTCGAGGTCGACCAGGAAGGCGCGCGCGCCGTCGCTGACGAAGCGGGCCGTGATCGCCTCGCCGATCCCACCGGCCGCGCCCGTCACGACAACTCTCATGACGCTGAGGTGATCTCGGCCGCAGTGGCCACCCAGATGTCCTCTTGGGTGGTCACGAAGGAGAGGATCTCGTCGAGGAGCGAAAGGCGGCTCGGCCTGCCGATGATCTGGGGGTGCATGGTGAGCGTGAAGGCTCCCCCCATCGCCTTGATGCCTTCGAGCTCGCCCCACCAGATCTCGCGCACCTCGCTGTTCGTGGCGATCTTGTTGGTCCATCCCGCGCCGTCGAACCAGAAGTGCGCTGCGTCGTCGAGCATCCAGTGCACGGGCAGCTCGACGATCCCGGTGCCCTCGTGGCGGTACGGGCGCACGTCGTCCATCAGGTTCGACGAGTAGGTGAGGCCGTGGCTCGCGACCAGCCCGAGCGTGTGGTCGGTCAGCTCCCACGACGGGGAGCGGTACCCGAGCACGCGGGGGGAGAACCTGTGCAACGCGGCCAGACCCCTCTCCATCTCCTCTTCTTCTTCGGCTTCGTCGAGCGAGGTGACGGCTCTGTGCGTGTAGCCGTGGAGCGCCAGTTCGTGGCCGGCGGCGACGATCTGCTCGACGCGTCCGGGGTGGCGCTCCGCGACCCGGCCGGGCACGAAGAACGTGGCGCGCACACCGCGTCGCTCGAGCAGCCCCAGGATCGCCGGCACGGCGACCTTCGCGCCGTAGGTGCCCTGCGACAGGACGCCTGGACGCCTCGCGTTCTCGGGGTCCTCGCCGATCCAGACCTCCTCGGCGTCGAAGTCGAACGTGAAGCACGCCGCGCACGCTGCACCGTCTCGCCACATCGCTCAGCGCTCCTGTCCGTCGCTCGTGTGCAGCGCGGGCACGCCGTCGCCGAGGGCGGCGGCAGGGCGGGGAGGCGAACTGCCCGAGCCCATCACACCGGGTCTCGGGCGTGCATTCCACGTCGGCAGACGACTCCGCACGCGGCTTGCGAGGCCGACCACCCCCCCCGGCACGAAGATCACGATGACCAGCAGCACTGCCCCGACGACGGTGAACTCGATGCCGGGGTAGCTGACGAGCAACGTCTCTACGACGGCGACGATCGTCGTCCCGATGATCGGCCCGAAGAGGGTGCCGAGTCCTCCGATCACGAGCATCGTCACGTCGATGCTCATCGCTGTAAGGCCCATCACGGTTGGCGCGATGCTCTGGTTGAAGCTCAGGTAGAGCGCACCGGCAACGCCTGCAAGGAAACCGGAGAGAGCGAACGCGAGCATCCGGTACCTGAGCGGGCTCACCCCACGCGCAGCGGCGAACCCGGGAGCGTCGCGGATCGCCCGCAGCCCGATCCCGAGCCTCGAGCGTGAGAGCAGCGCGACCCCGACCATCGAGATCACGATGATCCCGAGCACCGTCCAGTAGTAAGCGTGCATCGCCACAACTGGCGAGAGCGACCCGTAAAGACCTCGAACACTCGGGAACCCGAACGTTCCGCCGGTGAGGCCCGTGCTTGTGTTCTCGATGACGTACTGGACCACCTCCGCGAACGCGAAGGTCAGAAGCGACGTGTAGATCCCGAACAGCCGCAGCGTGGGAACAGCCATCACGATCGAGATGGCCGCGGCCATCAGGCCTCCGACGATCACGTCGAGGGCAGCTGGGAGCGACGTATGCAGCATGAGGATGCCTGCTCCGTACCCGCCCAGCGCATAGATCGCGAGCTGTCCGAAGTTCCAGACGCCGGCGATCCCGAGCACGAAGTTCCAACTGATGTTCAAGACTGCGAGGATCATGGAGGTCACGAACACCGTAAGCACGTACTGGTTCGATTCCGCGAGCGGGAACAGGCAGAGAGCCAGCAGGACGACTCCGGCCACGCTCCATCGCGTCGGGGACATGTCTGGAAAAAGGGCACGTCTCTCCGTCATAGTCGGGCCTCGGACGGCTTCCCTCGCAGTCCCTGCGGACGAACGATCAACACGACGATGATGACGCCGTAGAGGATCGGCAGGTCCCACGTCGTTCCGATGAAGATCTCCGTGACTGCTTGGATCAGCCCGATCGCGTACGCGGCGTAGACCGTGCCAGAGAGCGACCCGAGGCCGCCGAAGACGACGACGATCAGTGCCTCGAGCAGTGGAAGGTTCCCGGCTGAAGGGTACGCGAAGTAGAGCGACCCCAGGAAGACTCCGGCGATTCCGGCCAACGATGACGCGAGCCCCATCGTGACGGGGTACAGCTTCGAGACTGGGACTCCCATCAAACGGGCAGCATCCAAGTCCTGCGCAACGGCGCGGATCGCCATTCCCCAGCGGGTCATTCCCAGGAATGCCCACAGACCCACCATGAAGAGGATCGCGACCCCCGCCATGGCGATGGACTGGTACGGGAGGTTCACGCCATTGTAGATGTCGACGCTTCCCGAGATGACCGGCGTCACGTTGCGCTGCTCAGGCCCGAACACCTCGAGCGCGACGTTCGTGAGGATCATCGCCACCGCGAACGTGGTGATGAAGGTGATCATCTCGAAATCGATGCTGTTCCGCCTCCCCATGAGGGGCTGCACCGACACGAGCTGGGTCGCGGTCCCAAGTAGGAAGGTCGCGGCAAACGCGAAGAGAATGGCAAGAACCGGGCTCCATCCTGCGGAGACGAGCACCCCCCATGCAACGAAACCACCGATCATCACCATCGAGCCCTGCGACATGTCGAGGATCCTCAGCGTGCCGTAGATCAGGGTCATCCCGATCGCGACCAACCCGTAGATCGATCCCAGGATGACGGTGGTCACGAGGATGCCGACCAGGTCCGTCACGACTCGACCGCGCTTCCAAGGTATGCCGACGCGATCTCCTCGTCTTTCACCAGTTCGTCGTACGAGCCCGTTCGAACGATCGTGCCCATCTCCAGCAGATGAAAAGAGTCCGCCACGCCGCGCACGTGGCTGAAATTCTCCTCGACCAAGAGCAGCGTCGTCTCGCGTTCCTTCAGCTCGGCGATCGCTCCGTACACCGCGTCGATCGCGATGGGAGCGAGGCCGAGTGACGGTTCGTCGATCATGAGGATCTTCGATGTCCGCATGAGCGCACGTCCGAGTGCTGCCAGCCGCCGCTCACCGCCCGAGAGCGTGCGGGCTTGCTGTCGAGCCCGCTCCTTGACCTGAGGGAAGAGGGAGTACACGCGCTCCAGTGACTCCCGGCGGCGTCGCCACGATGAGGAAACGAATGCTCCCATGAGGAGGTTGTCCTCGACCGACATCTCCGGGAACAGTCCGTCGCCCTGCGGTACGAGCACGACACCGCTCGCGGCGATCCGTTCGGGGGATCGCCCGTTGATGGGCACTCCGTCGAAGCGCACCTCACCTTCGCTCGCCCGGACGAGCCCCGCGATCGCTCGCAGCAGCGTCGTCTTGCCGTGGCCGTTCGGGCCGATGATCACGGCGGACTCGTGCGCTCGAACCGAGAGATCGAGGCCTTGGATCACCGTCGCCGAGCCATAGCCGGCAGACAGCGATCGGATCTCGAGGAGCGGCTCGTTCACGGCCTCGAACCCGCGCCAACACCCAGGTAGATCTCGATGACCTTCTCGTCACGCAGCATCTCCGCGGGCGACCCCTCGAAGAACGTGGCGCCGTGATGCATGACCATGACGCGATCTGCGAGGGACACCAGCGCCCTCATCACGTGCTCGATGCATACGACAGCGACTCCGCGATCGCGCACCCGGCGGACCACCTCGATCGTGAAGTCGATCTCTCCCGCACTCAGGCCGCCGAAGGGCTCGTCGAGCAGCAGAACGTGAGCACCGGTGGCGAGCGCGGTCGCGAGCATCAGCCGCTTCTTGTCGAAGATGGAAAGTGATCCGGCGTTCGCACTGGCTGCGTCCTCGAGACCGACCAACTCGAGGTGCTCGGCGGCGGTCCCAGCCGGCGATCGGCCGGCCTCCCTGCCGCGTCGTGGCGCGAAGAACGCGGCAAGCAGCATGTTCTCGAAGACCGTCATCGAACCTGCGACCGTCGGCTGTTGAAACGTCCGCGCGATACCTCGTTTCAGTCTCACGTTCACAGGAGCGTTGGTGACCACGGCTCCGTCGACCAGCACGTCGCCTCTGGTGCATCGCGTATGACCTGAGATGACGTCGAACAAGGTGGTCTTTCCAGCACCGTTGGGACCGACGATGCCGAGGATCTCGCCGCCCTGGGCGGCGAAGGACACATCCTGGACAGCTCGGAGCCCTCCGTAGTTCTTCGAGACGCCCCGGATCTCGAGCGGCGCTTTCCCGGTCACCTCGATCTCACGCGAGCCAGGGCGGGGTCTCGTACTTACCTACGTTGAACGGCTCGGGAGAGATCAGCACCTGCTTGCCATTCTGGATCTGGTAGGTGAGGTGCGGCATACCGAGTGTCGGGAATTTCGTGTATGTCGGGTAGGGGTAGCAGGTGAGATAGTCGTCGGGCCAGCTGTACGTTCCACAGACGCCGCGGTAGATCGTTGTCTTCACGATCGCGCTCACCGCTGTGAAGTCGTACGGGTCACCCGCCTGCTCGACGGCTCGAGCCCAGATCTGGACGAGGTCGAACTGGTCGCCTGCGTTCGAGTGCCCCGGTGTGGCGTGGAACGTACGGTGGAATTCCTTCTCGAACGCCTTCGACACGGGTGTGCCCTCCAGGACGCCGACGACCGTCGACCAGAGGACCCCATTCGCAGCAGATCCCGCGAGTGTCAGGTACTGCGGGACGGAGGGCGCGTACTGCTCGTACACGAGCGACTTCGTCGGCGCCTGGCGGAACTGCTTGATGAAGGCAGCTTCGTCACCTGGGGTGTAGTCGCTGAAGAAGATCACCCCGGGAGGTGTCTTGCGGATCGAGACGAGCTCGGCCGTGTAGTCGGACTGAGGGATCGTGAACTCCTGGAACATCGTGGTGCCCCAGCCCTTGTTCTTCATGGTGGCCTCGAAGCTCTTCGCGATGCTGAGGCTGTAGGGATCGTTGCTCGTGATGATCGCCATCGTCTTGGCAATCGGCGTCCACGCACCTGACGAGATGAGGTTCTCCATCAGGGTCGCGACACCTGGCCCGTACCAGATCTGGCTGGGGTCACCTTGGAAGATGTTCTTCACCCCGTGCTGCTTCACCCAGTCGATGTTCCCCTGGTAGGTGTTGACGTGGAAGGTCGGGACCTTCGCGTCGGCGACGATGGGGTACTCGACGCTCGAGTAGGTGGTGAAGGGCGCGAAGACCGCAGCGACCTTGTCGGAGACAAACTTCTGGAAGACGCTCCGCATGACTGTGGGCTGCTGTGTCTCGGTGTTGAGGATGGAGAGCTTCAGCGGCCGGCCCAGGACGCCGCCTTCCGAATTCAGCTTGTCCACGGCCAGCTGCATCCCACGACGCATCTCCAAGCCTGTGCCGGCAAAGCTTCCGGTGACGGGCACACCACCGCCGATCACGATCGGCGTCCCCCTCGGCGACTTGAACACGCGCCCGGAGCGAACGGACCGCGATTGCTCCGAGGCCCCCGCGAGACCTCCGCTCAGCCCACCCGCGACCAACGCTCCTGCGCCCGCGGCACCAAGGCCCCGGAGAAACCCACGGCGCGAAATCCGTTCGCTGTCGATCGCCATTGGAGACCCCCCCATCGACTTGCTGGATCGAACTGCTGGACCGAAGGCAGAGCACCTCTGCTGCGCTGCTCATCGCATGCTGGAGCGCTTGCCCGCAGCACGTCCGCAGTATGGCGCGAAAGCCCTTTCGCGTCAACCCTTCTTCGGCGATCTCAGTTCGCTCCGACACCTCATCCGCTCATCGTGTGCGCTGCCGTGGTGCCCGTGCGCACAGGGGAGGGACATCCCCGTCACCTTTCGCCGGGCAACGGAGGGTCTGGGCCCAGGGTGCAACGTGCGAAACGGCTTCCTGCTCAGGCGGTTGGCCGACCGCTACTGTGCCAAGCATGGCGCAGCGCGTGGGGTCGACGGCCACGCATCGACGCCCCACCATCTACGACGTGGCGCGCGTGGCGGGGGTCTCCCCGACGACCGTCTCCCACGCCATGAGCGGGCGCGGCCGCGTCCATCCAGACACGCGCGTGCGGGTCCGCTCCGTCGCAGCGAGCCTCGGCTACCGGGCCAATCCGGCTGCGCAGTACCTCGCAGCCGGGAGCTCGGGAACGATCGGTCTGTGTCTTCCGAGAACCGGGCTCAGCCGCGCCTACTACCACGAGGTCGCGCTCGGCGCTGCCGATCAGGCGCTCTCGCACGGGCTCGCGCTGACGCTGATCCCCGCACTGGAGGATCCCGCGGGAGTGGCCAGGTACGCAGTGGACGCCTTCATGGTGATGGACCCGCGGCGGGGTGACCCGATGCTCGAGGCGCTGCGCGATCTCCGCCTGCCGGTCGTCACCGGCGACCGGGACCTCGATCCGAAAGCGACATGGGCGGGTGTCCTCGAGACCGACCAGCACGACGCGTTCGTCCAGCTCCTCGAGCACATGTTCGCCAACGGTGCCCGTCGGTTCGCCGCGGTGGTGTCGCCGCCCGAACAAGGCTGGATGGCCAGCACGCTCGCGACCTACACCGCGTGGTGCCGCCAGCACGACATCGTGCCAAGGACCACCCGGGTCCCTTTCATCAACACCCCGGCCGAGGTTCGCCTCGCGGCGCGGAGGCTGCTCGGCGCGAAGCACCCCCCCGACGCGATCGTGGGCGTGATGGAGCAGAGCGCACTCGGGGTCCTCTCGGCAGCGACGGAGCGTGGCGTCCGGATCCCCGACGACCTCCTGCTCGCGTCGTGCGTCGACATCAGCGCGCACGTCGCGTCGTGGCCCTCGATCACCTCGCTGGACTTGCAGCCGCGGGTCTTCGGGGCGCGCCTCGTCGACCTCGTGGTTCGCGTGCTCGGAGGCGAGCGAGACGTGGTCGGCTCGGTGAAGGCACAGCTGCGGGTTCGTGCGTCGACGCGCCGCGCGTCGCCGCACGGGCGGGCTCACCCGGCGACTGGCGATCACCACACACAGGAGCACAGGCATCTGTCGCGTCAGCGGTAGCGCGCAGCGAGCCTTCTTTCTTCGCGGACGCGGAGCGCGGGAGAAGGTCCCGTACGGTCATGCGCCCGCGGCGAGCGTGGCGACCCGTCGCCGCTCGTCGGGACCGAAGAACGGCGGCCCCCCGACCGCGGCGTTCTCGGTCGGCCGCCCAGGGCGCGACGTCGCCGGGATCACCACGTGGCAACGCGGGTCGCTCAGCACCCACTCGAGCAATGCCTGTCCCCAGGTCTCGACGCCGAACTCGGAGAATGTCCGCGGGCGGAACCCGTCAGGCACCCGCTTCGTGAGCTCCCCCTCGGCGAACGGGCGCATCACGACGACGCCGAGCGAGAGCTCCTCGGCAAGCGGCAGGATCCGACGCTCCACCTCGCGCTCCACCGGGTTGTACGGAACCTGCACCACATCGATGCGGCCGGTTCTCATGACCTCTTCCAGTTCGCCGAACGCTCGAGGATCCCAGTGCGTCGCGCCGATCGACCCCACCGATCCTTCCTCCCGCCGCGCTTCGAGGAAGCGCAGGTGCTCGGGCCACGCAACCAGGTTGTGCACCTGGTAGAGGTCGACACGCCCTTTGAACCAGTCGAGCGCACGCGCGACCTGCCGCGCTCCTTCACCCGCGTCCGGGGTCCAGACCTTCGTCGCGACCACGACGTCCTCGCGTCGGGGCCCCAGCGCCCGGGCGAGCACCTCCTCCGCGCGCCCGTACATCGGGGAGGAGTCGAAGAAGTTGGTCCCCGCCTCCAGCGACTCGTCGACAAGGGCCCGGCACGCCGGCTCGGCGTCCGCACCGACATCGAACGTTCGCCACGTCCGCTCCAGAATACCTAGGCATTTCTAGGCACTCCTTTTCTTTTCGCTCTCCAGCCACTGAGTCTCCCCCGACGTATCCACTAAGCCGGGACTCTGCGAGTCGACAACTGCAAGGCTGTCTCCCACGACGAGACTGTGCCCGCGTGGTCTGCTTGGAGTCCTGCCGTGAGCGGTAACAGTCCCTTCGACGGGAAGCACTTGGACGCCGGCTGAGCCGGCGGTCGTCTCCTGGCATTGCTCACCATGGACGACGTACTCCCCTCCGGTCCTGTTTTCCTTTCGGCGTAGGAACCTCTCCTCAAGGATCTTCTTCACCTCCGTGTGGGGGGTGAACCGGCTGATCTCGCAATCGTCGACCCTTGATCTGATGTTCATGGCAGCCACGTGGTCTGCATCGCCCTGCCATGCGCACTCCCAATGGGGATTGCGGCAGTGAAACGCGTCCCCGTGCCGATTGTCCGAAGAGACATACCCGCACGTTGGATCGGGGCACGTTTGGCTGGTGTAGGCCGAGTTGACCGTTTGGACGTCGGAACCTCCGACGTACGCATGTACCGTGATGCGTTCTTCGTTCGCAGATCGCGCCCACGAGGCGCACATCCGAGAGACCTTCTTGGACCTTGCCTTCCCCTGCAGGTGGGAGAGGTCTTCGGTGATGATGGAGCGTGGCCGCTGTGCCGGGGACTGCGGGACTCTGCCACGCTTCCTCGTCCG
>JAJZVL010000061.1 GCA_021845725.1 Actinomycetes bacterium
AGAGACGGCCCGGCGGGCCGCTATGGGCCTTGGTCCGCTCAGACGCCGGCGACGCCCGCGCCCGGTGCGCCAGCTCGAACGACGCCCCGCTCGCCGAACAACCGCGCACCGTGCCCGCAGAGCACCCCCACACCGTCCGCACGCGACCGCTCCCACGATCGAAATGCCTGCTCAGCACGGCGTGCGGCGGCTTCTGTGAACGAGACATCGCAGCTTCTGTGAAACATTTCGGGTCGGGCTGGCCGGATTTGAACCGGCGACCTCTTGACCCCCAGTCAAGCGCGCTAACCAAGCTGCGCCACAGCCCGTGTGTACTACGACCCTCTGACCTGGACGTGTGCCTTTCGCCATCGTGTCTCGAGGCCTTCTCTCCACCCCGAAGAGCCCCCTCGCACTGCCCGGTTCCTGGAAGGGTCCTGGAAGATCCGGATCCCCCCGTTCGTCGGGAGCCGTTCCACGAGGGCACCCAGGTTGGCGACCCCCCAGCCTACCGGACCGACGCGGTGCGCTTGGAACGCCGTGGACGAGCCATTCCGCGCCGCACAGACCGCCGTCGGACGTGGAGGCACGTTGGTCGTGGCCGAATGGGCCGACCATGAGGGCGACGTCAGCAACGATCCGGGCGTCCTGCTCGTGAGCGCTGACGGTGGCGCGAGCTGGAAGACGGCCACGCTGCCGTGCCCAGCGGGCTACCGCTTGGGCGGACAGCTCTCCCTGGCTCCGTCGTCGCGCACCATCTGGATGGTGTGCAGCGGTGCGGGAGCGGTCGGAACGCGCCCGAACGTCGTGTACCGCTCGACCGACCTGGGCGCCTCCTGGAAGGCCGAGTCGAGCTACGGCTCCGGATCCGGGACGACCCTGCCGCGGGGGGCACCCGACGGGACGATCCACGTGCTCGTCGCGCGATCGAGCACCGAGGCCTGGGTCCTCGAGACGACCCGGGGAGGGGTGCTCGCGACGAGCGACGGCGGCCGCAGCTGGCACGACGCCATGCCGCCCAAGGTCGACCGTGCGATCGCCACACTGCCTGGCACGCTCGACATGGTCACCCCGGACGACGCGTACGTGGCCGCCCACGCGTACTCGCCCGCCTACCGTGGCGGGCTGTGGCGCACCGAGGACGGCGGACGGACCTGGCACCGGCTGCGGTGACGGGACGACGAGCGCTCGGCGTCGCCGGCTGCCTCACAGCCCGAGCCACGCCGCCGCCTCCGCGACGACCGGGTGGCCCGGGTGGAGATCGACGACCGTCGCCTCGCGAAGCAGCCCCGTGCAGCGCACCGAGAACAGGCTGAGCTCCGCCCACGACGCCTCGTGGGTCGACCACCACCGCAGACCCGCGGCCTGAGGGTGGCTGGCGAAGAGCGCGGCCGCCTGGCGCTGGGTGGCCGGCCGCCTCCGGGTGGCCACGGCGGACGGCCGGAGCTGTTCTCGGAGCAGCACCGCCGGGTCGTCCAGGTCGACGATCGCTGCCCCGTCGTCGAGGTCGACCCCGGCGAGCGCGAGCGGCAACCCGGCGCGCCGCAGCAGCGCGGGCGACAGCGGCCCGCTCCCCCTGAACGGCGCCAGGGCCTCGATGACGGCCGCGACGGGCGTTTCCGTCGCGTACAGCACGCCGTAGAAATCGGGGTTGTCGTGGCGTCCGTCCCCCTGGTACGCCCGGGGCGCCCACAAGGACCCGCCCTCGGCGAGCGGATCGTCTCCCGAACGCGGGAAGGTCCGCCAGATCCTCAAGCGGGCGAGCCGGCCCGCTCGGCCCGCAGGGCGGCCAGCAGCTCCTCGGGCCGTCCCGAGCGGATCACGTCAACAGGCCGACGGTCCCCGAGGTGGGGGTTCGCCCCGACCAGCCAGCGCCTCGCCGCCTCGGGCTCGTAGAGGCGGGACAGCTCGGAGAGCACCAGCTCGAGGACCTCGACCCGCTCGGCGTTGAGCAATCCGGGCCCCTCCCCCCGGCTCCAGCGGCTCACCTGGGCCGGGTCGACGCCCAGCAGGTCAGCCAGACGCCTGGCCGAGCCCATCCACGAGGCGAGGGAGCGGACCTTCTCGGCAGTCGGGATCGGCACGCCTCGATCGTAGCGCAATGCTTTCTGTTGCGGCACGGCAGAACGCCGCGAGGGGCGATGCCAGCCGCGTCCGTCACGTGCGCACCCGAGCTACGACGTGCCCCCGCCGGCGACGACGATCGACTCGCCGTTCACCCCGCTGGCCTCCTCGGACGCCAGGAAGGCGATCATGGCTGCGACCTCGGCGCTGGTCACCACCTCGCCGGCGGGATAGGCCGCCGCTCGCCGCTGCCAGACCTCCTCCGGCGTGACCCCGGTCGCGGCCGCCTCCCGGAGCGCCGAGCGCTCCGACATCTCGGTTCGGACCCAGCCCGGAAGGACCGCGTTGCAGGTGACGCCGTGACGAGCCAGGTCGAGCGCGATCGACCGGGTCATCCCGAGGAGCCCGGCCTTGGTGACGCAGTACGCCGCACTGTCGACCTCGCCCACGAGGGCCGAGGTCGACGAGACGTTGATGATCCGGCCCCACCCGGTGGCCATCATGTCTCGCGCCGCCAGCTGGGCCAGCCACATCGGCGCCTCCAGGTTGACGGCGGCAATGGACCGCCAGGTCGAGGGGTCGAGCTCCAGCAGCGAGGCGTCCGACGCCGACCCGATGGCCGCGTTGTTGACGAGGATGCCGATCGGCCCGAGCTGGCGCGTGGTCTCCTCGACGACCGTCTCGCACGCCTCGCGGGTGTCGAGCGAGGTCGCGTGGTACGCCGCTCCGCTCTCGGCGGCGAGCTGGGCGAGCAGCTCCTCTCTGCGGGCGACCGCCATGACCAGGACCCCCTGTCGACGCAGATGCTCGACCGTGGCGCGGCCGATGCCGCTGCTCGCCCCCGTGACCAGTGCGACACGCTCCACCCGAGCTCACCTCCACCCTTCCCGTTCGTTCTCGACGTCTTCTTCGAGGCCATCGGCGATTGCTCGAGGCCGCCATCGGGTCTCCCCCGCCGCCGACCTCGCACCCTTTTCGAAGACATGATCGCGGACGCGAGAAGCTGTCGTCGTGTGCGTGCTCGGCCTCGACGACGTGGCGGCGGATCGGTTCGTCGATCTCGCACCGGTCGTCGTCCTGTCGCTCGCCGCCGCCGCCTGCTACGGGTTCGGGGCGGTCCTCCAGCACCGAGCGGCGATCCAGGAGCCCGGACACCTGTCGATGCAGGCGGGGCTCCTCGTGCGGCTCGTGCGGCGTCCGTGGTGGCTCCTGGGCAACGCGATCGACGCCCTGGGCTACGTGTTCCAGTTCCTGGCGCTCCGGCGCGGCTCGCTCGCCCTCGTCGAACCGTTCCTCGTCCTCAGCCTCGTGGTCTCCTTGGCAACGACGGCGCGGCTCGAGCGGCGGTCGATCTCCCGCCGGGGGCTCGTGTCCGCTGCCGTGATCATGGCGGGGCTCGTCGTGTTCCTCGTCGTGGCCCGGCCTGGTGAGGGTCGCCCGCGCGCATCGGGTCTCGTGTGGGCCGTCTTGTCCGCGGCGGTCCTCGTAGTCTGCATCGCAGTGGTGCTCGCGGCCCACCACGCACCACGTCGTCGAGCGGCGGTGCTCCTCGCCGTGGGATCGGGAGCGGGGTTCGGGTACGTCGCCGCCGTGACCGAGCGCGCCGGCCATCTCCTCGACCTCGGGGTCGGCCATCTGTTCACCACCTGGGTGCCGTACGCGCTGGTGGTCAGCGCCGTAGTGGCGCTGCTCATCACGCAGAGCGCCTTCCACGCCGGAGCGCTGCACCTGTCGCTGCCCACCATGACCGTCGGCCAGCCGATCGTGGCCATCGCCATCGGCCTCGGGGTCTTCGGCGAGCACGTCGCCACCCGCGGCCTGGCGCCCCTCCTCGAGGTGATCGGGCTGGCGGTCCTCGTTGCGGGCGTGTACGCCCTCACCGCCTCGTCACCGGTCGGGTCCGCGTCGAGAGACGGTTGACTGCTGCGCCTGGAGCTCTCCGGCGGGATGGCGCGGCGCTCGGAGATCGGATTCGGTTCAGGCGCCGTCGTGATCGAGCAGGACCAGTCCCTCGTGGGTCGCGAAGTCCGCGAAGTCTTTGCGGTTGAGCGTGACGAGTGGCACCCCAACACGGATGCAGCACGCCGCGACCCACGTGTCGTTCTGCGTGTCGATCGCAACATCTGCCATCGCAGGAGTCAGCTCAGTGAGGCGTCGCGGCTGGCTCGCCAGTCGGCCAGGAACTCGTGCAGTTCCTCATCAGAGCCCCATACGTCGGCGCGTAGCTCGGCGATGTCGCGGACGGGACGGGCGTGCTGTTCACGCGCCAATTCCTCGAGGACCGGCGTCGCTTCGGTGACAGGCTGCGCGCTCACCCGATCGAGTGTATGCCGCCGTGCATGGCCAATCGGCAATGGACGGGCGCGCCTCGACAACGATCGCGACCAGCGCGTCGTCCAGGGCTTGGTGGAAATCGCGGTGCGACGGCGGATCCCCGACCCGGCGGAGCTGCACCGCTATGGTGACGCCGAAGGAGGAAGAACCAGCGTGGCGACCAGGACGAAGAGCTTCGGGGTGGGCCGCCGGGAAGGCCACGACGCCTCCCCGTACTACCGCCGGGCGCTCGTCTCGGTCGCAGAGACCACGGACCGCCACACGACGGAGCCGACGGTCGCCGACGAGGTCTTCGAGCACACTGCCGAGCACATGGAAGAGCTCCCCGACGACAGCGTCGCCCTCATGGTGACCTCGCCCCCCTACCACGTCGGCAAGGACTACGACTCGGACGCGTCGTTCGAGGACTACCTGGGGCTCTTGGAGCGCGTGCTCCAAGAGACCTACCGGGTCCTCCAGCCCGGCGGGCGCGCCGTGGTGAACGTCGCCAACCTCGGGCGGAGGCCATACGTGCCGCTCTCCCACGAGGTGACCGCCAGGATGCTGCGGATCGGCTTTCTCATGCGCGGCGAGGTCATCTGGCGCAAGGCCAAGGGCGCCGGAGGGAACTGCGCCTGGGGGAGCTGGCGCTCCCCGGCCAACCCCGTCATCCGGGACGTCCACGAGTACTGCCTGTGCTTCTCGAAGGGCCGCTTCGACCGGGTCGTGAAAGGGGTGAGCGACATCTCCGCCGAGGAGTTCCTCGCCTCGACGCTGTCGGTCTGGGAGATCCCCCCCGAGTCGGCGAGGCGCGTGCAGCACCCCGCCCCCTTCCCCGTCGAGCTGCCCAGACGGTTCATCGAGCTCTACACCTTCGTGGGCGAGTGGGTGCTCGACCCGTTCATGGGCAGCGGGTCGACCGCAGTGGCCGCGGCCTCGACCGGACGCAGGTGGGTCGGCTACGACGTCGACCCCGACTACTGCGAGATCACGAGGAAGCGGGCGGCCGCGGCCCAGGCGTCCCTGCCGCTCGGGGTGTGACCGCCGCGTCTTCGGCATTTCTCTGCAGGGGTCGGCTCCCCCATTCGCCGATCGCGGCGAGGCGCCGCCGTTGCTGGGCAGCGGCCCCGGCGTCGAGCCCATGGTCGCGCTGTTCGAGGTAGCCGACGACGCGCTCGCGGTGCTCGACCGGGTTGGCGTCGTCGTACTTGAACTTGGCCTCCACTTCCAGTATGTGGAGCCGGACGCCGCGGATGCCCGGCAGCATGCGGGCGTACGGGGGCTCGTCGGCCGAGACGGCGGCGTGACGACCTTCGGGTTGGAAGCCGGCGAGCTGGGCCGCGAGGATCTCGGCTTTCTCCCTCGGGTCGTCGACGATCGTGGGCCGACAGACGAACTGGACGGCGGTGTAGTAACTGGTCGGGACCCCGTCTTCGTCCGGGCCGCCGGCCTTGGCCCGCCAGTAGGTGGGGATGTAGGCGTAGTCGCCGTGGACGGAGAGGCGCACTTGGCTGGCGGCCTCGAGATGCGGCCATACGGGATTGGGGCGGGCCAGGTGGACGAGGAGGTCGTCGCCGGCCACCGCGAAGTGCAGCGGCAGCACCAGCGGGGCGTATGCGGCGTCGAGATTGTTGACCGCAAGCACTCCCCAGTGCTCGTGCGACGCCAGCCAGTCCTGCCATTCGGCGTCGTCGAGCGCGGCGTCCCACGGATGAATGAGCACTTCAGCCTCCTTCTCGTTGGTCGGGCTCGTCGAGAACGAACAGCGCAGTGCCGCAGTGCGGGTGCCCCGTCGAAGGGTTCATGACGGTTCGGAGCCGTTGGCGCGAGTTTCGCGTGATCCGGCAAGGCGAGGGGAACGCAGACCTGCGTTCCGGGTGCAAGGCCGTTCGTTCGCGTGAGATGCTCGGTCGAATGGCGGTCGTACGGCGGAGGTCAAATGTCCAGCTCGAGGACCCAGCTCGGTGAGCAGTCGGCTCTCGCGTCCCTTCCAGCGCCTTCGCCACTCCCCCGCGTCCACGCTGCTGGTCACGAGCGGCAAGGCGCTCGGCGTGATCTACGTGGCCGGCGCGGCCGTGGGTCTGATCGCCCTCGGAGTGCCGCACGGCAGGCACTTCAACTCGCTGGCCGACGTCGTGATCTCTGCGATGGCCCTCATCGTCGGGGCATGGGCGTGGCGGCGGGGAACCCTCGGGCCGCGAGAGGCGTCGGTGCTGCTCGTGATCGGCACGCTCGCGGTGTCGGGCGGCGTCTACTCGGGAAAGGGCGACTACGTCTCGATCAGCGCCGCGGTCATCTACATCTGGCTTGCGTTGCTGGCGGCCCTCTTCCTCTCGCCGGTGCGCACGTGGGTCCACCTCGCCGTGATCGCGGGTGCGTACGCGGTCGTGCTCGCCCTCGACGGCAACAGCGGAGCGCCAGCCGAGTGGCTCTTCATCACCGGCACGGCGACCGTGACCGCGGTGGTCACCCTGGCCATCCGGACCGAGTTGGTCCTCATGTCCGAGCGCGACCCCCTCACCGGGCTGCCCAACCGGGCAGGGCTGGAGCGGGTGCTCGAACGTGAGATCGCCGCGGCCCGGCGCTCTGCAACCCCGCTGGCGGTTGCCGTGATCGACCTCGACGACTTCAAGAGCCTGAACGACAAGCGGGGGCACCTCGCCGGGGACGAGGCGCTGGTTTCCACGGCACGGTCCTGGGAGACCGAGCTGCGAGGGAGCGACGTGCTCGCCCGATTCGGTGGTGACGAGTTCGTGGTCGTGCTCCCCGGCTCCCGGGCACTGCAGGCCGGTCGGGTCATCCAGCGGATGCGCAGCGCGGACGGCACCTGGAGATTCTCCGCGGGCCTGGCGTCATGGGACGGGTCGGAGTCGCCCATCCAGCTCATCGCACGGGCCGACGCAGCGCTCTACGAGGCGAAGGCGAAGGACCGCTCCCGTACGGTGGTCCTCGCCCGCCCGACCGCGCCGACAGCGCCGACCGCGCCGACCGCGCCGACAGCGCACGCCGTCAGTGGAGGAAAGGGCTGAAGACCTTCACCCCGACGACGGCGACTGCGACCACGAGGTAGGCGCGCAGGCTGTACACGCTCGCCGTGCGCAGCAGCGTCTTGCGGGGCTTCGGCAGCTCCTCGAGGCGGGGCATCCGCCAGGTCGTGCGATCGAGCGCCCGCGCCGCGGCGCGCGCGTCGACCAGCTCTTCTCGATCGATCCGACGGCGCCTTGCCCACAGGACCGCTGGCGCGAGAACTGCCGCGACCGCCCCGGCGCCGGCGAAGCAGATCTCGGTGAGCCGCACCCCGTTCAGCTGCGGGAACAGGGTCGCGATCGTGAGGTCCAAGGACAGCACGACGAGGACCGAGACGATCGTGATCGCGAAGAAGTTGATCACCGGGCCGTTGACCCATGGTCCGAGCACGTCGGTGTCGTTGCACAGCAACACCAGGAACAGCACTGCCGAGGGAAGCAGGATCCCGGCCAGCACCTGGACGTACTGGGTTGCAGTGCCCAAGAAGGCGTTCGTGCCGAGTGCGACGATCAGGCAGGCAAGGAGGATCTGGACTCCGTAGGCACCGTAGAAGAGCGGTGCCGTGCGGACGGTGCGGTGGAGAGAATGATGGCGGTTGAAGCTGTCGCCGAACGCGTACGAGGTGGACAGCGAGACGGCACCGGCGCCGACGAGGCTGGCGAACACGAGCATGATCGCGGCGATCCCTCCCGCCACCGGACCGAGGGTGATGGCGATGGCGTGGTTGAACCATCCTGAGTCGGTGTAGGTGGCTGACGGGCCGAACGCCCTGGTGTGGTAGAGCGCCGCTCCGAAGACGATCATGCCCGCCGCGGCCACCGTGGTGATCACGCCACCGGTGAAGGTGTCGAGCCGCTCGTAGTTCAGCCACCGGGGGCTGATCCGCTTGTCGAGGACGTTGGACTGCTGGAAGAACAGCTGCCATGGCGCGACCGTCGTGCCGATGAGCGCGACGATCAGGAGGATCGCCGAGCCCGAGACCCCGCCGGCGACGCCGGGCACGACGAAGTGGAAGCCGATCGGCCCCCAGTGCGGGTGGGCGAGCAGGGCCGCGGGAACGAAGACGAAGCTCCCCAGGATCACGGCGAACATGAACCGCTCCCACCAGCGGAACCGCCCCGTGGCGGCAACGGCGAAGAGCATCACCCCGGCGACGCTCACCGACAGGAGCTTCGGCACCCCGAAGTAGCCCAGGCCGAAGTAGATCCCGATGAACTCGGTCAGCAGCGTCAGGAAGTTGAGGACGAAGAGGTCGAGCACCGCGAAGGCTGCCCACGCCCGTCCGAAACGCTCCCGGATCAGCCGCGCGTGGCCGACGCCGGTGACGGTACCGAGACGCGCCACCATCTCCTGGGCGATCAGGAGCACCGGCAGGAGCAGGAGCAGGACCCAGAGCAGGCTGTAGCCGAAGCGCTGGCCGGCCTGGGTGTAGGTCTGCACGCCGCCGGCGTCGTTGTCGCCGATCATCACGATGAGCCCCGGACCCATGATCGCGGCGAAGGTGAGCATGCGGCGCTTCCAGGAGCGCCGGGCGGCGCGGTCGAGCATCGATACGGTGCCGAGCGCACCTTCGATGTCGCCGATGTGGGCGGGGTCGAGCACGGCGGGAGCGAAGTCAGTGCTCTCCTCCTCGTCGATGTCGATGTCGATGTCGATGTCGATGTCGAAGGCGACGGCGGCGGAGTCACGCGTGGTCACGGGACACCTCCTTTCGGGCGAATGAAGGCGAATGAAGGCGAATGAAGGCGAATGAAGGCAGGCGAAGGGAAATGAAGGCAGGGGGAGGCAGCGGCGGGGCGCTATGGCCAGGGTCCCTGCGGAGGGATGAGCGACGTGATGTCGAGGCGCGACGACGTCACGAGAGCGACAAGAGGAAGCTGCGCCCCCGGCGTCTCGGCGCCGGAGCGGACGAGGTCAGCTCAGGAGCAGGAGGAGACGCCGGGGCACGGCTGTGGAGGCTGGGGACTATGAGGTTCTGAGCTCATCACCCACCTCCTTCGTGCGGCGTCATGCGTTCGAGCGGGCTCAGTGTAGCAGCGGACGACCACGAGTCACGGCGCGCCAGAGGCGCCCGGGCAGGTGGGCGTGCGCCTGCCGTGGCTGATCGTGGTGGCCCGTGCCGCGGTGACGTCCACGGTGACCGAACGGGCTCCACGCCCCGATGTGATCGCGAGCAACGCGCTGTCGGTCGGGGACAGAACGCGCCCGCCTCTCACTTTCACGCAGTAGCCGTGCCGATAGCGGACGGCAGTGGGCACGACGACGAGAGTCGGCGCAGAGGGGGCCTTGCGGGGTGGGAGCCGGTGCGCGACTCGGTAGCGCAAGACGAATGCTGTCGTCGATGTGTCGAAGCTCGTCGACGTCGGCACGCCGTCAACGGCTTCCGCGTAGGTCTGGGCCAGAACGCGGGCGGTGGGACGCAGGCGGCCTGTGATCTTCACCAGGGCCTCGTCCGTGCTCCCCGTCGGGTCGTCGTAGTACTTCCACGACCAGTACATCCACCCGACGAGGTGCGCGTCCATGAGGGCCACGGCTTGGCGGAGGTAGGTCGCGTTCGACGTCGCGCCGAACTCGCTCACGAACCACGCCGGCCCGCTCCGCTGCGCCCGTGACGCCATCTCCGCTCGGTCCTGCATCCGGCGATCGAGCGCTCGGGCCTCCTGGTGCAGGCAGGCTTCGACGTTCGTTGGATTGCCAGTCACCGGGTTCCGATATCCGCAGTAGATGTGTACATTGTAAACGAGGTTCGGGAAGTCCATCGGCCCCAGGTACGTCGGCGACGCCCCGCGAGCGAAGATGTCGGGCTCGACGAAGACGAGCTTGCCGGGCGCATTGCGCAGCAGCACCGGGACGACCCCTGTCCGAGGGTCGTTGCGGGGACAGCGGATCGGAGGGGCGCCGTGCAGGAGCCGGCCGACGTGCGCGGACCCGGTGTAGAAGCACTCGAGCTGGGCGTCGAAGTGCTCGTCACCCATCCGAAGGATGGACGCGGAGAATGGCTCGTTGTACGGGTCGAAGCCGACGACCCACGGGTCGTTCCGGAAGAAGCGCGCCACCATGCCCCACACCTCGTCGAACTGGCCCTGGAGGTTGCCGGCGACGTTGTTCCTCCAGAAGTGGCTGAACGCGATGTCGGCGGCAGGCGTCCCGTAGACGTTGGACCACCTGCCGGGTGGATGCGTCGGGCGCACGCCGTCCGTGCACACTGCCCATGGGGGGGCGCCCTCTCCCCCGAGCACGCGCCCGTAGACGTCCTGGTGCATGTCCAAGAGCGTGTAGATGTGCTGGCGGGCGAGCAGGTCGACCGTCTCGCGCAAGCGGTCGAGGTAGTGCAGCAGGATCGCACGTCGGAGCTGGTGAGGGTTCCCCGGCCTCCCGTCTGCGCAGACGCGCGGGTCGTTCGGCGGGAGGGTGCCCGGCTCGAGCCCCTGCCAGATGATCCCGAGCCGCACGACGTCGAACCCGAGCCGGCGCAGCCGCCTCGCCTGGCCGGGCCCGAAGTTCCACGGCTTCCCCCGGTCCGGGTACACCTCGAACGGCGGCCGCTTGTAGACGACGTTCACGCCGTGGAGGAAGACGACCCTGCCGAACCGGTCGTAGAGGAAGGGACCGCCGGGCGCGTGGAGCGCACCCGACAGCGCGAACGTCGGCCGAGACGGCGCGGTGGCCGCTGCCGCCGCGCCGCCGCGCACGCCGCCGGCAGCGAGGACGAGCACGAGCGTGCTCGAGACCAAGAGGATCCTGACCGTCATCGCAGCGCTCCCCACGCCGGGCCGGAAGCGCTCGGCTCACACGAAGCGCTGCTGGAGCTCCTCCAGCGCCCCGGCGCCGGGGCAGAGCCGCTCGTAGGGGACGGAGACGAGGGGCTCGGGCACGGTCTCGTTCAGCTCATGGACGTCGGGCACCGACTCGTTCACGTAGAAGAGCCCCATGGGGATCTCCCCCTGGGCCTTGCGCTCTTCGAGGTAGGCGAACGCCGAGGCGCGGTCCGTCGGGTCGTAGCCGGCGGGCAGCGAGCGCAGGCGGAGCACCTCGCCCGAGTGCATCCTGACGCTGGTGGTGGTGTCCTCGGGGAGGTGCGCGATGATCTCGTCCTCGCCGAGGAGGACGGGGTCGTCGACCAGCGTCTCGTGCTCGCGGGTGAACGCGTAGCTCTTCGTCGAGCCCTCGTGGTCCCCGAACTGGATGCACGGCGAGATCACGTCGACGAGGGCGAAGCCCTCGTGCTCGAGGCCGGCCTTCAAGAGGGGCACGAGGTGCTCTTTGTCCCCCGAGAACCCGCGGGCGACGAAGGTGGCTCCGAGGCTGAGGGCGAGCACCATCGGGTCGATGGGCGGCAGGAGGTTCGGCTCGCCGCGCTTGGAGGTCGAGTTCACGTCCGCCGACGCCGAGAACTGGCCCTTGGTGAGGCCGTAGACACCGTTGTTCTCGATCACGTAGAGCATGTTGACGTTGCGCCTGATCGCATGCGTGAGGTGCCCGACGCCGATGGACAGCGAGTCGCCGTCGCCCGAGACGCCGATCGTGCGCAACTGCCGGTTGGCGGCGTTGGCGCCGGTGGCGATCGCGGCCATGCGCCCGTGGACGCCGTTGAAGCCGTGCGCGCCGCGCACGAAGTACGCGGTGGTCTTCGAGGAGCAGCCGATCCCCGAGAGCTTCGCGATCATGTGCGGAGGGATCGCGAGCTCGAAGACGGCGCGGACGATCGCCGCGGTGATCGAGTCGTGGCCGCAACCGGCGCACAGCGTCGACATCGCGCCCTCGTAGTCGCGCACGGTGAGGCCGAGGCTGTTCTTCTCGAGCCGGACGAGGGGGATCAGGGGCTTCGTGATGGACGCCATGGTGGGTCAGCTCTCCAATCCTGCAGTGATGCCGTCTGCGACCTGCCGGGCGCTCATGGGCAAGCCCCCGTAGGCGAGGACCGAGCGCAGCTTGGCCGGGTCGACGCCGGTCTCGACGGTGAGGAGCGCGCGCAGCTGCGCGTCGCGGTTCAGCTCGACGACGAAGACCAGCTCGTGGGCGTCGAGGAACTCGCGGACCGCGGGCGCGAACGGGAAGCCGCGGATGCGCAGGAAGTCGACGGGGAGCCCCGAGTCGCCGAGCAGGTCGAGCGCCTCGCGGACCGCGGGCTCGGTGCTGCCCACGGCGACCACGCCGATCGTGGCGCCGTCGCGCGTTTCGAGCACCGGAGCGGGCATGTGCAGCGCCGCGGCCGCGTGCTTCCTCGCGAGCCGGTCGACCACCTCCTGGTAGTCGTCGGGGGCCTCCGTGTAGCCGCCGAGCTTGTCGTGCCCCGATCCCCGGGTGAAGTAGGCGCCCTTCTCGCTCACGCCCGGCAGGGTCCGCGCCACGACGTGGTCCGCGTCCTCGCCGGCGTAGCGGAAGAAGGTGCCGAGCTGTTCGAGCGCCTCCTTGTCGAGCACGCGGCCGCGGTCGGGGACGTAGGCGTCGTCCCAGCGGAGCCTCGGGACGACCCAGTCGTTCATCCCGATGTCGAGGTCGCTGAGCACGATCACCGGGGTCTGGAAGCGCTCGGCCAGGTCGAAGGCCTCGACCGCGAGCTCGAAGCACTCCGCCGGGTTCGCCGGGAAGAGGAGCAAGTGCTTCGTGTCGCCGTGGGATGCGTAGGCGGCGAGCACGATGTCGGCCTGCTGGGTGCGGGTGGGCATCCCCGTGGAGGGGCCGGTGCGTTGGACGTCGACGACGACGGCGGGGATCTCGGCGTAGTAGCCGAGGCCGAGCATCTCGTTCATGAGCGAAAGACCCGGTCCGGACGTGGAGGTGAAGGCGCGCGCGCCCGCCCAGCTCGCCCCGAGCACCATCCCGATCGCCGCCAGCTCGTCTTCGGCCTGGAGGATCAGGTGGTCGCTGCGGTACTGCACCTCTCCGTCGGGCCCGGTCTCGCCGGTCGGCTCCCGGCGGTAGCGGTGGCAGAGGGAGGTGAAGTTGTCCATGACCGAGGTCGAGGGCGTGATGGGGTACCACGCGGCGACCGTGGCGCCTGCGTAGAGGCAGCCGAGGGCGGTGGCGGTGTTGCCGTCGACGAGGATCTTGCCGGCGTTGGCGTCCATCGGCTCGAGGCGGATCGGCAGCGGGCAGTCGAAGTGGCTGCACGCGTAGTCGTAGCCGAGGCGCAGGGCGAGCTGGTTGGACTCCCGGAGCCTCGCGTTGCGGTGGAAGGTCTCGTCGAGGAGCGACGAGACGATGTCCACGTCGATCGAGAGCAGCGCCACGACGGCGCCCGCGTAGCAGATGTTCTTCATGAGCACCTGCTCGCGGGCCGCCGAGAAGTGCTCGGCGCACAGCGTGGTGAGGGGGACGCCCAGGTAGGTGACGTCGGGTCGCACGAGCGCGGGGTCGAGCGGCCACGTGGAGTCGTAGAGGGCGTAGCCGCCGCTGCGGACCTCGCGGACGTCGTCCGCGTAGGTCTGCATGTTCATCATCACCATGAGGTCGTAGTCGAGGGCGCGCGCGGTGTGCCCTGTCCTGTTGGCCCGGATCTCGTACCAGGTCGGCAGCCCCTGGATGTTGGAGGGGAAGAGGTTCTTGCCCGACACGGGGATGCCCATGCGGAAGATCGCCTTCATGAGCAGCATGTTGGCGCTCGCCGAGCCCGAGCCGTTGACGTTGGCCAGCTTCAGCGCGCAGTCGTTGACTCGCACCGCGTGGTCGCGGTCCGCGGGAGCCGGCCTGGTGTCAGTCGTCATGACTCCGTCCTTCTGGCCCGTCCGTGGGGCCTTCTGGCCCGTGCGTCGGGCCGGTGCTGCTCATCGGATCGAGACCGCCGTCGCGCCCTTGGCGTAGGGAATGTGCAGCTCGAAGCGCTCCATGTTCCACGCCGAGGTGGGGCAGCGCTCGGCGCAGAGCCCGCAGTGCACGCAGACGTTCTCGTCCTTCACCATGACGCGCCTCGTCTGCGGCAGAGGCTCGGAGACGAACAGCGCCTGGTCGAGGTTCGTGCGTGCGGCCGGAAGGTGCGAGGCCAGCTCCTCCTCGGTGCCGTTCGGGGTGATGGTGAGGCAGCCCGCCGGGCAGACGTCGACGCAGGCGTCGCACTCGATGCACAGGGGCGCACGGAAGACGGTCTGGATGTCGCAATTCAGACAGCGCTGCACCTCGCGCACGGTCTGCTCGGCGCTGAAGCCGACCTCCACCTCCAAGTCGAGCGCGGCGAAGCGGCGGGAGAGCTCGACGTGGTCCATCTTCTGGCGCCCGGCGGGGTTGAAGTCGTTCGCGTAGCTCCACTGGCCGATCCCCATGCGCTGGCTGGAGAGGTTCATCCCGACGGGCGGCCGCTCGGTCACCGCGACGCCCTGGCAGTGCTGGTGGATGGAGATCGCCGCTTCGTGCCCGTGGGCGACGGCCCAGATGATGTTCTTGGGCCCCCACGCCGAGTCCCCTCCGAAGAAGACCCCTGGAAGGGTCGACTCCATCGTGGTCTCGTCGACGATTGGGAGGTCCCACTCGCCGAAGGCGAGGCCGAGGTCCCGCTCGATCCAGGGGAAGGCGTTCTCCTGGCCGATCGCCAGGATCACGTCGTCGCAGGGGATGACCACGGTGCCGGCGACCTCGGAGTGGACGGCGCGCTCGTCCCACTCCAAGACGTCGAACTCCATGCCCACGAGCCTCCCCTCCTCCACGACGAAGCGCTTCGGGGAGTGGTCGACCAGGATCTCGACGCCCTCCTCCTCGGCGTCCTCGAGCTCCCAGGGCGAGGCCTTGAAGAAGGCGCGGGGACGCCGGGCCATGACCTTGATATCGGTGCCGCCGAGGCGGCGGGCGGAGCGGCAGCAGTCCATCGCGGTGTTGCCCACCCCGATGATGAGCACGCGCCGGCCGACGGAGCTGACGTGGCCGAAGGCGATCGACTCGAGCCAGTCGATGCCGATGTGGATGTGCGTGTCGCCGGTCTCGTCCCATCTCCCGGGCAGGTCGAGCTCCTTGCCGCGCGGCGCGCCGCTGCCGACGAAGACGGCGTCGTAGCCGTCGCCGAGGAGCGCTCGCAGGCTCGTGACCCGGGTGCCGTAGCGCACGTCGGCTCCCATGTCGATGATCGCCTGGGTCTCCTCGTCGAGCACCGACGCGGGGAGACGGAAGGCCGGGATGTTCGTGCGCATGAGGCCGCCGGGCGTCTCGTGCTGCTCGAAGATCGTCACCGAGTAGCCGAGCGGCAGCAGGTCGTTGGCCACGGTGAGCGACGCCGGTCCGGCCCCGACGCAGGCGACGCGCTTGCCGTTCTTCTGCTCCGGCGCCTTCGGCAGCCGGTCCGAGACGTCGCCGGACAGGTCGGCGGCGACGCGCTTCAGCCTGCAGATGGCCACCGCCTCGCCGTCGACGCGGGCCCTGCGGCATGCCGGCTCGCAGGGGCGGTCGCAGGTGCGGCCGAGGATCGCCGGGAAGACGTTCGACTCCCGGTTCAGCAGGTAGGCGTCGTCGTATCGCCCCTGCGCGATGAGCCGGATGTACTCGGGGACGTTCGTGTGCGCGGGGCAGGCCCACTGGCAGTCCACGACGCGGTGGTAGTAGCTCGGGTCGGTGGGATCCGTGGGGTCCACGGGCAATTGCCTCCTTGGATGGAACCGATCCCGACCCTACCT
>JAJZVL010000009.1:0-867 GCA_021845725.1 Actinomycetes bacterium
TGCAGGGACGGTGTTCGACCACACGCACACGCCGCTCACGGTGTGGTTTGCGGCTGCCTGGCAGCTCACCAGCCAGAAGTCCGGCGTCTCCGCTGCGGGGCTCCAGCGAGCCCTCGAGCTGGGCTCCTACCAGACCGCCTGGGCGATGCTGCACCGCCTGCGCGCCGCGATGGTGCGCCCCGGACGGGACCGCCTGAGCGGGGTCGTCGAGATGGACGAGACGCTCCTCGGGGGTGTGACGCCCGGCAAGAGGGGGCGGACGCCAGGCGCAAAGGTGCTGGTGGGCATCGGCGTCGAGCGCCGGGAGCCGAAGGGATTCGGGCGCTGCCGCCTCGCCGTTCTCCCCGATGCCTCGACGTCGTCTCTTTCGGTCTTCCTCGCCGACCACGTCGAACCGGGCTCCACCGTCGTCACCGACGGATGGCCGCCCTACGGGCCTGCGCTCAAGGGCAGCTACACCCACGATCGCCACGTCGCACCGGGCGAGCTGGCGCACAAGCTGCTCCCTGGCGTCCACCGCGTTGCCAGCCTCCTCGACCGCTGGCTCCTCGGGACCCACCAAGGAGGCGTCCGTCCCGAGCACCTGTCCGCGTACCTCGACGAGTTCACGTTCCGGTTCAACCGACGTTCGTCGCGCTCTCCCGGGATGCTCTTCTACCGCTTGCTCTCCCAGGCCGTCGATCACGACCCCGTGCGCTACCGGGAGCTGGTCGCCGACCCACGGCCGAAGAAGGAGCCGCCAGCTCCTCCCACCGCACGGAGACAGCCGGCCAGCCTGGAGATAGCACCCGCGAGAAGGCCATGGCGCGGGGCATAGACGACCGGACCCCAACATCTCGTGATCACTCCGGTTATATGGATAGCCCT
>JAJZVL010000009.1:877-65534 GCA_021845725.1 Actinomycetes bacterium
TGCGGGCTGGCAAAGTGTGCTTCCAGCAGCGTCGCAGTGCTGATGTGAATTTCCGGTTTTCTGGCCAGTGTGGTGACGGGGGGGTCGACCTATGGCAGTCACGGAGCCAGTACAGGAGCAACCTGCGAGCGGTGCGGGGCGCGGAGAGGGCGGGCTCGCAAGCTACGAGATCACCGACCTGAAGCTCCGCAAGACGATGGGCTTGACGCAGCTCACCGCGCTCTCACTCGGGGCGATCATCGGGTCCGGGTGGCTCTTCGCCGTGCTCGGTGCAGACGCCACCGCCGGTCCCGCGTCGATGTTCTCGTGGTTGATCGGCGGCGTCTGCGTGCTCTTCATCGCCTTCACCTACATGGAGATCTCCGGGATGCTCCCCCGGAGCGGGGCGCTGTCGCGCTACCCACAGCTCACCCACGGCGGTTACACCGGGATGGTGCTCGGCTGGGCGTACCTGCTGTCCGCCGTCACCGTCCCGACGATCGAGGCCGAAGCGTCAGTGACGTACCTCTCGAACAAATTTCCAGGCATCGGGCTCATCCCGCCACACAGCACGATCCTGTCGTAGCCCAAGGGCATCATGCTCGGCTATGGCTTCATGCTCTTCTTCTTCGTGCTCAACTTCGTAGGCATCCGGCTCCTCTCGGAGGTCAATCGCTGGGTCGTCCTGTGGAAGCTCGTGATCCCGACGCTGACCTTCATCTTCGTTTTCTTCGCATTTCGCGGATCGAACTACGGCTCCGCTGTCGGCGGCATCGCGCCACTGGGCGCCTCGCCCATCTTCGGCGCAGTGGCCACGACCGGAATCGTCTTCAGCTTCCTCGGTTTTCGCCAGGCGCTCGAGTACGCGGGCGAGGCGCGCAATCCGCAGCGGGACGTCCCTCGCGCAACGATCATCTCCGTCGGCATCGGGATCGTGCTCTACACGTTGCTCCAGGTCGCGTTCACCGGCGCCATCCGCTGGGGAGAATTGGGTGTCAAAGTGGGCGACTGGTCGGTGCTCGGTACGAGCAAGTGGGCGACCGGGCCGTTCTACAGCGAGCTCCACGCGGCGGGGATCGGGTTTCTTGCCGGGTTCGCGGCGCTGCTCATCTGGGACGCGGTCATCTCACCGGCTGGGACGGGCTACGTGTACATGGGCACGTCGACGCGAACCTTCTACGGGATGTCCGTCCAGCGTTTGTTCCCGCCAGGGCTGCAGACGATGAACCAGTTCTCGATCCCCTGGCCGGCGTTGATCGCCTCGATCCTCGTCGGCGGGCTCTTCTTCGTGCGTCAGCCGAGCTGGTACAGCCTCGTCGGGTTCATCATGTCGACGACGGTCCTCACCTACGTGATGGGCGGCGCGGGGCTCATGGCCCTGCGACGGCTGGCGCCGACGTGGCGAAGGCCTGTACGCCTCCCGTACCCCTGGGTGCTGAGCGCGCTGAGCTTCATCGCTGCGACCGAGGTGGTGTACTGGAGCGGCTTCTCGGTCCTCGTCGAGGTGATGACCTTCGTCTTCATCTCGATCGCCATCTACCTCATGTACTACGCGCCGGCGAAAGGCTTCATGTCCTCCACCCAGGGCCTCACGCTCGGGCTCGTGTTCGTCGTCGCGTGGGTGTGGATCGCGGCGAAGGGGGGGTGGGTGCTGCGCAGTGGCACACTCCCGGTCCACGGCTCGTGGACCTTCGGCACCTATTTCGCTGCGTTCGCGGTGGCGCTCATGCTCGTGACCGTGGCGACGTGGCTGCTGTCGAACGAGGAGGGGCGCAAGCACGTCCAGGCGTCGTGGTGGTTCATCTTCTTCGCGGTCGCGATCTTCCTCCTCTCGTACTACGGGAGCCTGGGGGCGAACGCGAAGAACCCGACGGTGCACTTCCCGTACGACTACCTGATCGCCGCCGGGATCGGCCTGTTCGCTTTCCTGTGGGCGGTTCGGAGCGCCTTCGAGACCGACGAGCTTCGAGAGCTGCACGTCGCCCTCGCCGAAGGTCGCCCGCTCGCGCCAGTACCGGAGATGGAGGAGGCTTGGACGCCGCTGCACGGGGTGGGCCCGGCGACAGGGGGCGGGGCAACGGGGTCCTGAACGCTGCGGCGCCCCACGCGCCAGACCGGAGATCTGGGGCGCGTCAGCTGTCCGAGTCCTGCTCGCCGTCGTCCGCCCCTGCGGGCGCTCGCGCCTTCAACCAGTCGCCGAACTGCCGGCCGAGCCGCTGCACGTCCCCCGCCGTCCGCTCGAGGAACGCGGCGAACTTCGCACGGTAGGCGGCGACCGCCGCCTCGAACTCGGCCGACGGAGGCGACTCGTGTCCGCGGCGCGGGTATGACCCTGAGCGAATCCGGTCGTAGTCCCCTGACTGGACCCATTCCACGAGCTCCTTCACGCGGCGCACCGCGAAGGGGTGGTCCATCCGCAGCTCCGCCCAGAAGCGTGCGTTGCGCGAGAAGAGGTCATCTTCTTCTTGGTACTCGGTTGCCTGCTTCAAGAAGGCCTCGAAGTTCATGCCCGTGAGGGCGCCTCCCGCGAGCCGCATCATCACGCGGCAGGGGTCGAGCGGATCGGCGCGCACGAGCGCAGCCGCGCGGTCTGCGGAGAGCTCGGCCGCGCGGGCCCACTCCAACAGCGCGTAGTAGATGGCCCGCGCGGGGAGCCCCAGAAGGAGCGACTTCGGGAGTGCACCGTTCAGGAACTGTCCGAGCAGCACGAGGGCCGTCGTGTAGTAGTAATGCTCGGAGAGCACGTGTGCCGTCTCGTGCGCGAGGACCGTCTGCACCTCGTCGATCGAGTAGCCCGAGACGAGCGACGAGTTCATGACGACGATCGGATGGTTGGCACCGATCGTCATCGCGTTCACCTCGGCACGGTTGTACACGTAGAGATCCGGGAGGGACGGAAGGTCGAGGATGGTCGCTGCCTGCACATAGCGCCGCCAGACCTCGTCCAGCTGCTCGGGCCCCACCTTCACGGCATTGCCCAGGACCATCTGGCGCAGTCGCTTCTCGTGCCCGAGATCGATGAGCCGCTTGATGACCTTGTCGAGCAACGGGACCGCATGCAGGGCGGAGGTCGCTGCCCGGTCGGCAGGGTGCTCGTAGGCCCTCGGGCTGATCTGCTCATAGCGGTACGAGGTCTCGATGGTCATCGCCCCTCCCTCATTGGTGGCACGATCGTCCCGCGCACCTGGCACGTGAGAGCGTACTGGTGGCATCGACGCTCAGACGGGCAGCCTGGCCCGGTGCGCCATGCGTTCCGCCCCGGGCATCACAGGTCTTTCATCCCGGGCATCGCAGATACTGCGAGCCGGGCATGATGGGACCCATGGACGCGTCGCTCCGCCGTTCCCGCGCGGCCCGCGTCCAGGAGCCGCTGCCCCGCAGCGTGACCCGCCTCGTGCGGGTGCTGGCGCTCGCGATCGTCCTTCAGTGGGTGGGCGCCGGCGCGATCCTTCCCCTGCTCCCCCTCTACGTGAAGCTGCACAGCGGCTCCGACGCCATCGTCGGGGCAGTGATGGCCGCGTACTTCGCCGCGGCGTTCTTCTTCCAGTACGGCTCGGGGCGGATCTCGGATCGCCTGGGACGGCTCCCTGTGCTCGTCGGAGGCCTGGTGGTGTACGCGGCGGGAAGCCTGCTCTTCCTCGTGCCAGGCCCCGCGGCGCTGGAGATCGTCTTCCGAGGACTCCAGGGCGCCGGCGCGGGCGCGGCGATCGTCGCGGCTCTTGCGATGGTGTCCCACGCGGTGCCGGTATCGTACCGAGGCCGCGCGAGCGGCCGGATCTACGGCGCCGAGCTCGGTGGTCTCGCAGTCGGGCCTGCGCTCGGCAGCATCGCCGGCGTCAGCGCAATGCGGTTCCTCTTCGTCGCGGCCGGCGTCGCCTCGATCACCGCCACCGTTGCTGTGCTGGTCGCCTGGCGCGCCGTACGTGCGGCCGACGAGCGTGACGGGGCCGACGAGCGTCATGCGGCCGACGAGGGTGGTGGGGCCGAGGAGCAGCGTGCGGCCCCAGAAGCCTTGCCGCTCGAGGCAGAGGGCGCGGTGGCTCGACACGGCGGGTGGGAGGAGCGGGGCGAGGACGGCGATCTGCCGACTGCACGTGAGCGGCGAGGTGCCGCTGAGCGCTGGAGCGGTGGACGACGGCTTCCCAGGACGGCGTCGGAGCGAGCCGTATGGGGAGCGTTCCTCGCGGCAGCGTCGATGGGCGTCACTTCAGGTGTCTACGAGACGTGCTGGACGCTCCTCATGACGCGCCACGGGGCTGCCTCGTGGGAAGTGGGCGTCAGCTGGACCATGTTCGCGCTGCCCTTCGTGCTCATGTCACGTCCTGCGGGTTGGCTCGCGGACCATTTCGACCGGCGCTGGCTCGGGGTCGCGGCGCTGGTCTGGGCGCTCGCGTTCTGTGCTTCCTACCCGTTCGTACCGGGAGTCGTCCTCCTGATGATCTTGGGGATCTGGGAGTCCGCCGGCTACGCGGTGGCGCTCCCTGCCAGCCAGTCGCTCCTCGGCGAGGGAACCGATCCCGAGCACCATGGGCACGCACAAGGCCTCTTCGCCGCGTGCCAGACCGGGACGACGGCGATCGCGGCCGCGGCGGCTGGCGGCCTCTTCGGCATCGCGCCGTGGGTTCCCTTCGACGTCGCTGCCGCCTGCTGCGTCCCGCTCGTGGGGCTCGTGGTGTGGTGCTGGCGGGCGGTGCCGGGTCGTGTGAGGTCGACGCTCTCGGCACGCGTCACCCCTATGGACCTGCGGAGGTGACCGCTGTCGGCAGCCACTGTCGCGCGGCGCCAGGCGGATGGGCTACGAATAGTGCATGGACGGCACCGTGTGGACCGACGTCGACGACTTCATCACCGGCACCTTGCTCCCGGACGACCCTGTCTTCGCGGAGACGCTGCGTGCAGCCGAGGAGGGCGGGCTTCCCCCGATCAGCGTTTCGGCGCCTCAGGGCATGCTGCTCCATCTCCTGGTGCGCGCCTTGGGTGCGCGGCGGGTGCTCGAGATCGGGACCCTGGCCGGCTACAGCACCATCTGGATGGCGAGGGCGATCGTCGGCGGCGGCACCGTCGTGACCCTCGAGGTCGATCCTCACCACGCGGAGGTGGCCCGGCAGAACTTCGTGCGGGCCGGGGTGGACGGAGTCGTCGACCTGCGGCTGGGGCCTGCGCTGGACGCGCTTGGCGCGATCGAGAAGGAAGGCGGCCCTCCGTTCGACCTCGTGTTCGTCGACGCAGACAAGAAGACGTACCCCGAGTACCTCCTCGCCGCCTTGCGGCTCTCGAGGCCGGGGACCTTGCTGGTCGTCGACAACGTGGTGCGCGACGGCCAGGTCCTGGACTCGACGACGCAGGACCCCGACGTGGCCGGGACGCGCCGCGCGCTCGAGCTCCTGGGTGAGGAGCCCCGGGTCGTCGCGACGGCGATCCAGACCGTCGGATCCAAGGGCTACGACGGGTTCGCGTTGGCGCTCGTGACGAGCTGACCGACGGACCGGTCGAAGCCGGCGCCCGCCTGTGCGGCCGAGACTGCGCCACCCGCCTATGCCGCAGAGACGTCCGATGTCTAGCGTGGGGGCAATGACCAGCCCGACGAGCGGGGCGTCTGCCGCGTCGAAGGCTCCAGGGGTCACCTCGGTCGACGAGGTGCTCGCCTTGGTGCGCGCGCGTGGGGGACGCGCGACCGCCTCACGCCGGATCCTCCTCGAGGTCCTCTTCGAATCGAGTGACCACCGCTCGGTCGAGGACCTGGCTTCCGATGTCCAAGCGCGGGCCCCCGAGGTCCATCTCTCCACGATCTACCGGAACCTGGAGGAGCTGGAGCGACTGGGAGTGATCGCCCACACCCATCTTGGTCACGGACCCGCGACCTACCAGCTGGCGACCAGCGCGCATTCCCATCTCGTGTGCGAGTGCTGTGGACGGCGCTTCGAGGCGCCCGATGAGCTCTTCGCCGAGCTGGCACGTCAGGCATCGCAGAGGTATGGCTTTTCGATCGACCCGCGCCATTTCGCGATCTTGGGCCGTTGTGCCAACTGCGTGCAGGAACAGGAAATGGCCAGTTCCGGCGGTTAGGGTTCGCACGGGATCTTGGGAAGCACGGAAGCACGGAAGGGCGAGGAAGGAGAGGTGAGCACGCTGTGCGTACGCTGTACCTGAGGCTGTTCAGCATGACCCTGTTGTTCGCGGGCGCGATGTCGTTCGCCACTCTCAGCGTGTACACGGATACCTGGTGGCCGGGGGTGGTCGCCGGAGGTCTGCTGGCGGTCTTTCTCGCGGTCGGTGCCGCGGTTCCCGCGTCGCTGCGCTCGCTCACGGGCGCGTACCGCCGGACCGCGCGGGCGGCGGTGATCATGTTCAGCTCGTGGTGGGGCCTCGCCTTCTTCTCGATGGCGCTCATCACCTGGATCCTGGGGAAGCGGTCGGTCGGCCCGAACAACGCCTACCTGACGCTCGGGCTCCTCATCTTCCTGGGGTTCGTCGGGATGGGCATCCAGGGCGCGATCGCCATGACCGCGTGGTTCGTGGACGTGCGGAACCGATCGATCGTCGTGCCTGCCCGCCGCGCGCGTCTCGAGCGCGAGGCACAGCTCCATGCGGAGCCACCCGAGCAGCACGGGTCTTCGTTCGGTCGTACAGCATCGTTGTCCCAGGCGTAGATCCAAGCGAGGCGTGGATCCAAGTGGGCCTGATGGCGCGCTCAGGGGCGCTGGCCGAAGAGATGCCAGCCGGCCTCCGCCCAGGCTGCGAGGGCGACGATCCGCCCGAGCCACGAACCGAGGAACGCGCGCACCACTGACTCGATCCCGGGCAGTGGCCGCACCGCCCGGGTCACGACCAGCCATACGAGCCATGCCGCACCGATTGCTGCCCACACGGCAGCACCGACCGTCACCCGACCTCGTCCCCGTGGAGTCGCGGGGGAGCATGGGGCGCCGTGCCCGCTGTGACCGCAGGCTGTCGGGGGGCGCGCCCGTCCGTGCGCGGCCGCAGACCTCCACACCGCCAGCCCACGGCGAGGTAGAGGCCCAATGCGAGCCATGCGGCGAAGAGGAGAGCCCGACCCCAATCGTGGTCGGTGACCTCGCCGAAGAGACGGCTCAGCGTCGGAAGCGAGTGCCGTTGCATCGCGAAGCTGAAGCCATCCCAGGCTGCGGTGGCCGAGATCACCAGCACCCATCCGAGGGCGCCTACGGCCGCAGCGGTTCTCGCGCGTCGCCGGACCAGTTGCTCGCGTATGGAGCTCCGCGCGTCCCGCAGCCATGTCCTGCTCCGTCTGCGCTGGCGCCCTCTGCCGGCGGAGATCGCCAGCACGACCACTGCCAGGATCACGGCGAGGATGCTCACGTGCGATGCCGTCGAATAGCGATCCTGCTGCCCCTCCCATGCGACGAAGGCGGCCACCGCGAGGGCGGCGAGGAGGCGGGGAAGCGGCCAGACCCAGCGGGAGAGGACCGGTCGGCGGGGGACCGTTCGGGGGAGCGGACGGCGCTCTTCGGGCATGGGCACGAGGCTAGGGAATCTCGTCCACGATCTGGTACCCGATCCCGGGTTGGGTGCGCAGCATGCCCCCCGCGGGGCCGAGCTTCCTCCTCAGGCGGTGGGCGTAGACGCGCAGGTAGTGGGCCTCCGTTCCGTAGGTGGAACCCCATACGTCGTGAAGGATCATCTGGTGCGTGCAGACCTTTCCTGCGTGCCGGACGAGGTAGGCGAGGAGGTCGAACTCCCTGCCGGTGAGATCGAGGTCCCTGCCGCCGAGCCTGGCCATGTGATGGACGAGATCGACCTCCAGCGCTCCGACGTCGAGGGTGCTCGGTGCATCGGCGGCGCTGTGCGAGTGGTGGCGGAGCGCGACGCGCAGGCGTGCCTCCAGCTCTGCCATGCCGAAGGGCTTGGTCACGTAGTCGTCGGCGCCTGCGTCGAGGGCCGTGACCTTCCGCGCCTCTGATGCGGCGGCGGAGAGGACGATCACCGGCACGAGGGTCCAATGGCGGACCCTTCGGACGACCTCTACACCGTCCATGTCGGGCAGGCCGAGGTCCAGGATCACGATGTCGGGGGTCGTGAGCGACACCTGGGAGATCCCATCGGCAGCCGTGCGTGCCATCACCACGTCGTGGCCCCGGGCCGCCAATGCGATCTCGAGTGCCCGAAGGAGTGACCGGTCATCGTCGACGACGAGGATGCGGGCCATGCCCTTCACATCTCCACGGGGACCGGTGCCGCAGGGAGCGTCACCACGAACCGGGCGCCGCCGCCCGGCGCATCGTCGACGTGAATGGTCTGGCCGTGTGCCTCGACAAAGGCCTTCGCGATGGCGAGTCCTAGGCCCGCCCGGCCCTGCGTCCCGAGGCGGCTGAACATCGTGAAGACGCGGTCCCGCTCGCTCATGGGTACGCCCGGCCCGCGATCGGTCACCGAGAGCTCCACGACGTCACCGCGAGCGTGGGCCGACACGCTCACCGGCGTGCCGTCGGGGGAGTGCCGGACCGCGTTGTCCAAGAGGTTCGCGAGCACCTGCTCCATCAGCACCACGTCGACGTCGACCGGGGGGACGTCCGATGATACGTCGACCGTCACCGTTTCGGGTGGGACGCCACTCGCACGGAGCCCTCCGTCGATCACCTCAGGGACGGGGGTGATCTCGCGGCGAAGCTCGAGCGTCCCGGACTGGATCCGCGTCATGTCGAGCAGGTTGGCGACGAGCCGGTCGAGGGCGTCGGAGCGGTTCTCGATGAGCGCGAGCAGCTCCTCACGATCGCCTGTGCTGAGCGAGCCCTGCCCGTCGCCGCGTCGCAGCGCGCTGACCGCCGTCTTCACCGAGGCAAGTGGAGTCCGAAGGTCGTGGGAGACCGCGCTGATGAGCGACGCACGAAGGGCGTCGACTTGCTCGAGCAGCTCGGTGCGCACCGCCTGCTCCCGCAGCTGGCTCGCCTCCAAGGCGAGCGCCGCCTGGTTCGCGTACGTCCGTACGAGGTCGAACGCGTGACGGTCGAGCGAGGCTCCGGCCATCGCCACGAGGCCGACCGGTCGGCCGCGCGCGGTGAGGGCGATGCGGACGACGCGCTCGCCCGGCCCCTGGGCGCCCTCCCTCGGCTGGAGCCGCTCAGCTCGCCCGCCTTCGGGGACGAGGGCGGGAAGCTCGTCGGCCGGAGGCTCCCCGGCCGTCGCAGCCACCGCGAGACGGTCGCCGTTCTCGGCCTCGGGGATGAGCACGGCAACCCATTGGGGGTCGAACGCCTGATGCAGGGTCCTCGCGACGACCTGGAGCACGCGGGTCACGGGTTGATCCCCGATCAAGAGGTCGGAGAGCTCGTAGAGACGCCGGACCGTGTCCGCATCCCGACGGGCGTCGAGCCGGGCACGACGCAGGAAGGCGAAGATCCGGGCCACGATGAGCATGACGACCGCGTAGACGGCCAGAGCCGTCCAGTTCTGGGCTGCACCGACGTCGAGGGTGCCGTAGGGGGGGAGGAAGAGGGCGTCGTAGGTGACGAACCCCGCGGCCACTGCGAGAACACCGCTTGCCAGGCCGCCTACTGAGGCTCCCGCGACGACGGGGATGACCAACACGAGCGCAGGGGTGGCGGGAGAGAGGTGCGTCCGAAGGGGCACCATGGCTGCGCTGAGAGCACCGATCCCGGCGAACGCCACGAGCGCGCCGAGCATCCACCGCTTCACGTCGAACCTCCCTGCCCTCGAAGTGTAGGGGCCCCTGAGGGCTCGCTCCTCTGACCGGCCCTCCGGCACAATGGTGCGGTGGAGGAGCCGGTCGCAGTCGACGATGAGTCCGCGCAGGCGGTCCGCCCAGCCGGACGCTTCCGCCTCTACATGGGTGCGGCCGCCGGGGTCGGCAAGACCGTCGCCATGCTCGACGAGGGATGGCGCCGACATGCACGCGGCACCGACGTGGTGATCGGCTTCGTCGAGACGCACGGCAGGCCCAAGACCGCTGAGGGGATCCGGGACCTCGAGGTCGTTCCCCGAAAGGCGGTCGAGTACCGGGGGGCGACCTTCTACGAGATGGACCTCGAGGCCGTGCTGCGGCGTCGCCCGGAAGTGGCGCTGGTCGACGAGCTCGCGCACACGAACGTGCCCGGGTCGGGACCGCACGAGAAGCGCTGGGAGGACGTCCTCGACCTGCTGCAGGCAGGCATCGCGGTGATCAGCACCGTCAACATCCAGCACCTCGAGAGTGTCGCGGACGCCGTGGAGGCCATCACGGGCGCTCGCATCCGAGAGCGTGTGCCCGACTGGGTGGTACGACGTGCAGACCAGCTCGAGCTCATCGACTCCTCTCCCGAGCAGCTCCGCCGGCGCATGCTGCACGGGAACATCTATCCCCCCGACAAGGTCCCCGCCGCGCTGAACGGCTTCTTCCGCACGGAGAACCTGGTCGCGCTGCGTGAGCTCGCGCTGCGCTTCGTCGCCGACGAGACCGAAGAGGAGCTGCTCCGGTTCCTCGAGAGCCACCGCCCCGCGACGGTATGGGACACCACCGAGCGCATCCTCGTCTCGGTCACGAGCGCACCGGGGAGCGACGCAGTCGTGCGGCGGGCCGCCCGGATGGCCCAGCGGACCAAAGGGGAGCTCCTGGTGCTCCACGTGAGGGACCCCGAGCGCGAAGGGGCCGGTGACAAGGGCGCCCTCGACGTGCTGAGGCGGCTCGCAGAGGACGTCGGGGGACGGTGGATCGAGGTCGACGGGGACGATCCTGCTGCGACGATCGTCGAGATCGCCGCAGAGCACCAGGTGACCCAGATCGTCGTCGGCGCCACGCAGCGGAGCCGCTGGGACGAGCTCACCCGAGGCTCCGTCGTGCGAAGGGTGCTGCGCGCCGCTGCGCAGAGCGGGATCGACGTGCACGTCATCGCGCGCCGCGAGCTGCACGATGTCGGCGGCGGTGGCGACCGGATGGTCGGCGCCGGAGAGGGAGAGGAGCGCACCTCGTGACCACGGGGACTTCCGGCCGTGGCGAACCCGGCAGTGAGCCTGGCAGTGAGACCCTCGAAGAGACGGTGGACGCGCTCGTCGACGACCTGCTCTCGGCTTTCCCCCCGGCGTCCACGCCCCCCGAACGCTTCCTCGGGGCCCAGTTCGACCGGGGGCTCGCGTGGGTGCACTTCCCCGAGGACCGGGGCGGGCTCGGATTTCCCCCCTCGCTCCACCAGCGGGTCCTCGCCCGGCTGGGTGGCGGCGGTGCGCCGACATCCGCGCTCCGCAACGTCATCGGGTACGGCATGGTCGCGCCGACGCTGCTCGCGCACGGCACCGCGTCGCAGCTGGACCGCTACCTCCGGCCTCTGTTCACCGGCGAGGAGATCTGGTGCCAGCTCTTCAGCGAGCCTGGCGCAGGGTCGGACCTGGCGAGCCTGGCGACCCGAGCCGAGCGCGACGGCGACGAGTGGGTGATCAACGGGCAGAAGGTGTGGACGACCGCCGCGCATCTGGCAAGGTTCGGGCTGCTGCTCGCACGCAGTGACCCTGGCGTCCCGAAGCATGCAGGGCTCACCTGCTTTCTCGTAGACATGCGAGCTGCCGGCGTCGACGTGCGACCGCTCTACCAGATGACCGGCGAGGCGGAGTTCAACGAGGTGTTCTTCACCGATGCCCGCGTGCCCGACTCGGCGCGCCTCGGCGGGGTGGGGGAGGGCTGGCGCGTGGCGCTCACGACGCTCATGCACGAGCGCGTCGCCATCGGGGGCGGCGTTGCCGAGCGCGGCGCAGGGCCCATCTCCGAAGCCGTGCGGCTGTGGCACGAGCGCTGGGCGGGCGACGCGTCGCCGCACGCCCTCGTGCTGCGCGACCGGCTCGTCCAGCGCTGGGTGGCCCACGAGGTCGCGCGCCTCACGAACCTCCGTGCCGCGCACAACCGGCGCGCCGGGATCCCAGGACCCGAGGGCTCCGTCGCGAAGCTTGCCTACGCGGAGGAGCGCAAGCGCGCGACGGAGCTCTGCGTGGACCTCATGGGTGCCGACGGCATGCTCTACGCCTCGGACTACCCCAGAGTTCTGCCGACGGAGCTCATGTCGTCTCCGACCGACGTGCGGCGGCTGTTCCTCCGGGCGAGGGCGAGCTCCATCGAAGGCGGCACGTCGGAGATCATGCGCAACATCCTCGGCGAGCGCGTGCTCGGCCTTCCCGCAGAGCCGAGGAACGACCGGGACCTGCCATGGAGAGACGTCCCGCGCAGCTGACGGGTGCACGCGGGGGCGACCGACGCCGAGCAGGCGGCTCAGGACGGATCGAGCGAAAGGGCGAGCAAGGCGACGTCGTCGCGGCGTTGCGAGGCGATCCCGGCGACGACCCGGTCGCACACGGCGACCGGGCTCCGCTCGCCGACGGCGGCGATCTCGGCCAGGTGCGCCATGCTCTCGTCGCTGCCCACGGTCCGCTCGTCGACGGCTCCGTCGGTGTAGGCGAGCAGCACCTGGCCCGCTTCGATCTTCCCGCGCCACACGTCCGAGCGCGGCGCCTCGACGCCGAGCGGCGGGCCGGGGGGCACCGGGAGGAACGCCGCCCCCGACGCGCCGACGAGGAGCGGGGCGTAGTGGCCTGCAGAGCCGATGGCAAGCTCGCCGGAGGACGGGTCGAGCAGTCCGACGACCATGGTCACGATCCGCTCGAAGCCGAGGAGTCCCCACACCGAGCGCAGCGCGGAGATGAGGGCGGACGGTGTCGGTGAGCGGCCTGCCAGTGCGCGGGCGGCGCTGCGCAGGTGACCCATCTGCGCAGCGGCATCCCGGTCGTGACCCGCGACGTCGCCGACCATGAAGAGCACGTCCCCTGCCGGCAGCACGAGCAGGTCGTAGAAGTCGCCGCCGACCTCGAGGCCCTGATTGGCGGTGAGGTAGCGAGTGTCCACGACGACCCCGGGGGCTTCCGGCACGCGCGGGGGCAGGAGGCTCGACTGCAGGATCATCGACGTCCGGAACACCGACTCGTAGCGGCGGGCGCGCTCGACGACCGACGCGACGTGGGACGCCAGGTCTTCGGCGAAGATGATCTCGTCGCGACCGAAGCTGTGGCTCGTCGACACGGACGTCATCGCTCCGACGACGGTGCCGGACGCGGCGAGGGGGACCGTGACGAACGAGCGGAACCCGAGCGAGCGCGCGAGGGCGAAGTGCTCGTCGCTGAGCGTCATCGCTCGCAGGAGCGCCTCGGACATGTCCTCGGACCAAGTGGGCTCGCCGGTGGTGATCGCCCGGACCGCCGGGTGCTCCGATCGAGGATCGGGCGGGAACTCGGCGAGGAGCCGGTCGACGAGGGGCTGGAGGGCTGGGTCGCGGTGCTTCGCGGCCATGCGCGCGAGGTGCCCATCCTCGGCGACGACGTCGATGAGGCAGATCTCGCCGACCTTCGTGACCGCGAGGTCGGCGAGCCGGACGAGGGTCGCGGCAAGGTCGTCCGCCTCGGCCAGGACCTGCGCTGCCTGTGCGAAGAACGACGCGCGCTCTGCGGCCTGCCGTTCGGCCTCGACCAGACGGGCGCGTTCGAGCGCTTGGGCGGCTTGGCGGACGACGAGGGCGAGGAAGGCCCGTAGGTCCGGCGTGACCCGATCTGCTCCGCGCGCCACGAGCGCGAGCGCCCCGCGCGCGCCGTCATGCGTGACGATCGGCAGCACGGCCCAGCTGCTCTCGCCGGTGCTGGTGGTGGTGACCCCGTAGGTGACGGTTTGGCTGGCGATGGCGGCCGCGAGCGGGGAGCTGCTCTCGAGCTCAACGGTGTGCTCCCATCCGGGTTCCCAGCCAGGCGGCGCGTCTCCGGACTCGGCGCTGAGCTCGAGGTGCTTCTCCCCGAGCAGCCAGACGCCGCGCCAGGTGCCGTGCGCGGGGTCGAGCGATCGGACGACCGTGGCGGCGACCTCGTCCGACGAGCGCGTCGCGGCGAGCTCGGCGGTCACTCTTTGGATCCTGGCGATGCGGGTCGCGAGCTGCTCTGCCTCCCTGCGAGCGGCGCGCTCGCGCTCGAAGATCTCGATCCGGTCGAGCGCAGCTCCGAGGCGGTCCGCGACGAGCTGGAGGATGCCCTGGCCGACGAGGGCGAAACGCTCCGCTTCGCTGCTTGCCGCCCAGAACACCCCGATGGGGTGGTGGTCGTGGCCGAGGATCGGGGCCGCGGCCAAAGAGCGCGGGTGGCTGCCTTCTTGGACCGGGTCGACGGCGACCGCCGACGGCAGCTCGGCGACCATGAGCGGCTCGCTGCTCGCGAGCACCTTCGCGGCCGTCCGCTCCCCGGCGCGGGTTCCGGTACCGATGGTGAGCTCCTCGTCGAGCCCGGCTGCGGCGCGCGCGATCAGCTCGTCGCCGGCCCGGTTCGCCAGCTCGATCGCGACGGCGTCGACGGACAGGAGGCGGCGCATCGCCATGAGCGCCTCTCGCAGGGCGGGGTCGAGCGAGCGAGGGACGACCGACGCGTCGGCGTCCGCTCGCACTGACCGCCACAGCCGGCTGAGAGGGTCGACGAGTGCGGCTGCGGCGCGCTCGATCGCCAGGAGGTTCTCGATCGTGAGCATCGGGCCCTGCGCTCCAGGCGACCTCTGCGCCTCCGCCCGAGCACCGCGCGCGGTCATGTCTCGCGCAGGTCCAACCCGAGGTCGAGGGCGGGGGCGGAGTGCGTGAGCGCGCCGATCGACAGCAGGTCGGCTCCGGCCGCCGCGAACGCCGGCGCGCTGGCCTCACTGAGACCCCCCGAGACCTCTACGAGCACGTTGGACCCATCCGCGCGCAGCGCGCGGACGGTGCTGGCGACCTCGTCGGGAGCCATGTTGTCGAGCATCACGACGTGGGCGCCGGCAGCCGCTGCCTCCATGGCCTGCTCCGGGCGGTCGCACTCGACCTCGACCATGCGCATCGGGAATTGCGCAAGGGCACGTGCGACTGCGTCGGCGATCGGCAGGCTGCCGAGGTGGTTGTCTTTCACCAAGATGCCGTCGGACAGCGACCCGCGGTGGTTCCGTCCCCCGCCGGCGCGCACCGCGGCCTTCTGCAGCGCGCGCAGCCCGGGGATCGTCTTGCGGGTGTCCACCACCCTCGTCGACGGGTTGGCTGCGGCGACCGCGTCGACGACGCGGCGCGTCGCGCTCGCCACCCCGGAGAGGTGGCAGAGGAAGTTGAGCGCCGTGCGCTCCGCGGTGAGGACCGAGCGGAGGGACCCCCTGACGTGAGCGACGACTGTGCCCGCGGCGACGGCGGTGCCGTCGGGGGCGTGCCAGTCCACCTCGACATCGGGGTCGACCTGGAGGAACGACTCGAGCGCGCAGAGTCGTCCTGCCACGACGCCCGACGCCCGGGCCACGACCGCGGACGTGACGGTGCGTGACGCGTCGACCAGGGAGGCGGTCAGATCTCCGAGGGGGAGCCAGTCCTCGGCGAGCGCGAGGGCGACCGCCTGACGCACCGCGAGGGACGGCGGGTCGACCGGCGAGGACGGCATGATCGCCTCAGCCGGCTTTGCCGGTCGATCTTGTCCCGGCGGCTTCGACGAGGCGGGCCGTGGCGACGGTCACGGCCTCTGCCATCGGGAGATGCAAGAACTCGTTCGGCCCGTGGGCGTTGCTCCCGGGGCCGAGCACCCCGGTCGCCACCAGCGGGACGCCGGGGTAGCGCTCCGTGAGCATGGCGAGGAACGGGATCGTCCCACCCTCCCCGAAGGAGCCGGGCGGCGTGCCGAACAGCTCCTCGGAGGCGCGGGTGAACGCCTGGTCGACCCAGCCATCCATCGGCGGCGCCGCCCAGCCGTCCGCAGCGCCGTCGACGCGGACCTCGACGCGTGCCCCAGAGGGCGGTTCCGCGCTCAAGACCGACTCGAGCGCTGCCTTGGCCGACGCGGCGTCCACGGTCGGAGGGAGACGGAGGGAGATCTTGGCCGTGGTGCAGGGGCGCAGGACGTTCCCGCCGTCACGGACTGCCGGGATGCCGTCCATGCCGGTGACCGCGAGCACTGGTGTCCAGGCGCGGCGCACCAGGCGGTCTTCGTCGGACGCGCCCTCGAGCTCGAGTCCCGGGACGATGGGGAAGGCCGCGGTGGCGTCCCACCCCGGGGGCATCCTCTGCACCGCCGGCCGGTTGCCAGCGTGGAGCGCGGCGAGCCGCACCTCTCCGGTGCGCGGGTCCTCGAGCCGATCGAGCAGGAGGCGGAGCAGCCGGAAGGATGTCGGGACGATGCCGCCGGCGCTGCCGCTGTGGACCCCTTCGGAGAGCACCTGCACCGAGACGGTGGCCACGAGGTTGCCGCGCAGGGAAGAGGTGAGCCACAGGCGGTCGTAGCTGAGGCACCCCGAGTCGAGGCATACGACGAGGTCGGGAGCTCCAAGCGTTGCGCTCGCGGCATCGAGGTGCCCGGGGAGGTCGGGGCTCCCGCTCTCCTCGCTGGCTTCGACGAGCACGACGACACGCGGTCGGGGAATGCTGGCGGCATCGAGGATCTCCACGGCCGTCACCGCGGCGAACAGCGCGTACCCGTCGTCCGCGGTTCCCCTGCCGTAGAGGCGGTCGTCTTGCCGCACCGGGGTGAACGGCCCCAGGCCGTCCCGCCACTCGCCGAGAGCGGGCTGCTTGTCCAAGTGCCCGTAGACGAGCACCGTGCCGGTCCGCCCGCCGGTCGCTGGGGCGTCGACGAGCAGGAGCGGGGTCCTCCCGCTGTCGCCGAGCACCTCTGCGTGCAACCCGTCGACCGCCCTGTCTCTGGACCACTCCTGGAGCAGCGACGCGGCCTCGGCGAGATGGCCCGCCGCTTCCCAGTCCTCGTCGAAGTCAGGGGACAGGCACGGGATGGCCGTATAGCGCTCGAGCGCCGGAAGGACGTCGTCTTCCCAGCTCCGGTGCGCCCGACCGCGCAGGTCGCCGCCGACGGGGGGGACCGAGAGGCTTGCGTTCCTTGACATCGTCCTGACGCTACCGCCAACGTTGGCTGCCGGGCGGCGGGACGCGTTGACGGGCACTCACCCGGCGAGGCGGCGCGTCCACGACACTCGAGCGGGTGTGGTTCAGCAGGCCGGCGGCGAGGTCCTCTGCGGGTCGCGAGCCGCGTCGTGCGGAGGCACGACGCGGGCGTGACGATGCTCGACCCGACTGCGCCTCGCGCGATCCTTGCGATGGCGGGGGCGAAGGCCTCCCTCCAGTATCCAGGCGCCTGCCGCCCAGCACGAGAAACCCACGACTACCACGATCAAGAGCCTCATCGGGTGCCTCGCTCATCCGTCCTTCGCAATGCCATCGCAGGCCTGGCGTCATCGATGTCGGCGGTCCGGCCTACGCCATGTCGTGGCCACCTGCGCAGCTACGAGTCTGCCCCATCTCGCGCCTCGCTTGCCAGACCAGAGGGGCGGCGGCTCAGATCGCTTGGCTCGCCGTCGACATGTTCCAGCCCGGCACGTGCAGCGCCGGCATCGCGGTCCGGTTCATCCACGACCCGCCCTCGCGCGCGAAGGTGCGCACCGCCGACGACGCGTGGGTCGCGCGGACCAGCACGTCGACGGGGCTCTCGTTGAAGCGGAAATTGCCCGTCGCACCGACCACCTGGCCGTCCTCGACGACGTAGACCCCGTCACGGGTGAGCCCGGTGAGCAGCAGCGTCTTCGGGTCGACCTCCCGGATGTACCACAGACAGGTGACGAGGAGGCCCCGCTCCATAGCCCCGACCAGGTCTTCGAGCGATCCCTCGGCGCCGGCGAGCGCGAGCGAGAGGTTGTCGGCGCCAGCCGCGGGCCTTGCGTGCGACCGCACGGCACCCGCGCGGTGGTAGCGGAGGGACTCGAGCCGGCCTTTGCGGAGCCAGTCGGTCCGGCCGAGGGGCAGCCCGTTGTCGAAAACGGAGGCATCCGCCGAGGACACGCTCGTGACGAAGAAGGGCGCGCACTCGAGACCGGGCTCGGCGGGGTCGCTCCACAGGTCGAAGCCCAGAGGCGTCAGCGGCTCGCCGAGGCGCGTGCCACCGCCCGGCTTCGAGAAGACCGTGCGGCCCTCCTCGGACTCGCGGCCGCTGGCTGCGCCGGCCAAGAAGAGCATGAGATCGGCGACCGCGCTCGGTGCCAGGAGCACGTCGTGACGGCCGGGCGCCACGTCGATGCGCCGGGCGGCCCACCGAAGGCCCCGGCGAACCGTCTCTTCGAGCGACTCGAGCTCGACGTCGAGAAAGTCCGCAGTGCCCGCACCGGCCCACGCCGAGGCACCGCCGCCGCGCCCGACGAGCTGCAGCGCGCCGGTCGGCTGGGCGTGGCGGCGCCGGAGCCCGGTCGACGTTGCGAGATAGGTGGTGGTCATGCGGTGCTCCGCGAAGCCGGAGAGGACGGCGTCCGTCGCGTCGGCCCGTGCGAACGCGCCAACGAGACCGCGGACGACGGGCGCGAGGTGCTCGAGCTCGGTCACGCCCGCGTCCTCGCCGAAGTCCGGATCCTCGCCGCCTTCCATGAGCGGAGCCGCGTCGTCCACCGCGGTCTTGGAGCCGGCCGCCTCGGCGACCAACTCGTCGACGTCGACCTCGCCGCTTCGGCGCGCCACGCCGGCCGTCCCGGGCCCCCCTGGCGTGTCCGGCGGCTCGACGACGATCGCGGTCACGCGTCGGTCCACGCGGACGCCGTCGGTCGTCAACGTGTTGGTGGCGAAGCGCACCTCCGCCTCGTGGCGCTCCTCCACGATGGCGATGCACGGCCCTCGTGCCGCCCGCACGACGCGTTCGGCCACCTCCGACGGGGGTGCCAGGCCCGTCGCGCTCACCGCCCCGACTCCTGGCGCGCGTTGAGCACCCGGACGCCCCGCACGAGGACGCTAGGGCAGCCGTGGCTCACCGGGGCGATCTGCTCGGGCTGGCCCTTCCCGCAGTTGAAGGCACCGCCGAGCAGGTAGGTCGACGTGCCCCCCACGGCTTCCATCTGCCGCCAGAAATCCGTCGTCGTCGCCTGGTAGGCGACGTCGCGGACCTGCCCCGTGAGCCTCCCGCCGCGGATCTCGTAGAACCGCTGGCCCGTGAATTGGAAGTTCATCCGCTGCATGTCGATGGACCAGCTCTTGTCGCCGACGACGTAGATGCCGTGGTCGACGCCGGACACCAGTTCCTCGGTCGACGGGCCCGTCCCCTTCGCGGGCTGCAGCGAGACGTTGGCCATCCGCTGGATCGGCACGTGCAGCGGGGAGTCGGCGAACGCGCACCCGTTGGAGTGTCCGAAACCGCCGGACGCGGCGATCGGACGGTCGAGCTGGTACCCGACCAAGATTCCGTCGCGGACGATGTCGAAGGACTGCGCGGCGACACCCTGGTCGTCGATCGCGACCGTGGCCAGACCGTGCTCGGCGGTCCGGTCACCGACCACGTGCATGAGCGGAGAGCCGTAGCGGAGGGTGCCCAGCCCGTCAGGCGTCGCGAACGAGGTCCCGGCAAAGGCTGCCTCGTAGCCCATTGCCCTGTCGAGCTCCGTCGCGTGCCCGATCGACTCGTGGATGGTGAGCCAGAGATTCGTCGGGTCGATCACGAGGTCGTAGGTTCCTGCTCGCACAGACGGTGCGCGGAGCTTCTCTCCGAGGAGGTCGGGGAGCCGTGCGAGCTCGCCGTCGACGTCCCAGCCGTCGCCCTCCACGTACTCCCAGCCTCGGCCGACGGGCGGTGCGAGGGTGCGCATGTCCTCGAAGTCGCCCGCTTCGGTGACCGAGGCGACTTCTACCTGCGGGTGGATCCGCACCCGACGCTGCAGCGCGATCGTCCCGGAGAGATCGGCGAGGTACTTGTCCTCTTGGACCGCGACGACCGACGCGCTGACGTGGTCGACGTGCGCCGACGCCATGAGCTGCCCGCTCCATTCCCCGAGGAGGGCGACCTTGTCGGCGAGGGGCACGTCGATCGGATTGCGCCGGAACGGCGACGACCACTCGACGCGGCCGTGCGGCGGCTCCTCGGCGAAGAGGACCGGGCGCCGCCGCGCCGGCGCAGTCACGCGTGCGGCGCGGATGGCCTCGAGGGCGAGCGCCGCCGCGGGGTCGACGCCCAGCGCCACGCTGCCCGCGAAGCCGAACGAGCCCGAGCGCACGACCTCGACTCCCATGCCCACCTCGGTGTCGTCGAGAGCGGTCTCGAGCCGTCCGTCACGCAGCGCGACCACCTGGGTCCGGACCCGTTCGACTCGCACGGAGGCGTGGGTCGCTCCAGCGGCGCTCGTGGCACCGAGCGCCGCGTCGGTCATGCGGGCGAGGAGGTCGCCGTCGGCGGGGCCTTCCACCGCCTGGCACCCTACCGACGCGCCAGCGAGCGCGCCGAGACGGTCGCGGGGTGGAGCCCTTCGGGCGCCACGGTCGGGTCGCGGATCGTCGCGTGGAGGAGCTCGATGACCACGCGCGTCGGGGCGGAGGGCGCGCCGCGCAGGCGCACCGCGATCCCCACCCGCCTGGGCGGCAGGCCCGCGATGCGCACCAGGCAGAAGTCCGAGCGAAGGTGCCCGGGGACGGCCGACGCGGGGAGGATCGACGGACCGTAGCCGTCGAACGTGAGCGACGCGATCATCCGCAGCCCGTCCACCTCCATCGACGGTCGGAGCTCGACCCCTGCAGCGCGCGCCGCGGCGTCCATCTCCTCGCGCAGCGCGGTGCCTGGCGCGGGGAGCAGCAGCTCCATGTCGGCGAGCTCGCCGAGCGGCAGCGGGGCGCTGCGATGGGCGAGCGGGTGCGTGGCGGGGACGACGAGGGCCAGGTCCTCTTCGAAGAGCGGGGAGGCGATGAGCTCGTCGGTGTGCAGCGGCAACGACAAGGCGGCGACGTCCAGCTGACCCGAGGCGAGCTGGGTCTCCAAGGTGGTGTTGGTGCCGTCGGTCACGGCGAGCCGGATCTGGGGATGGCTGGCGCGTAGCCCGGCGAAGATGCGGGGAGCGACCCAGCGCCCGGTGGTCCCGATCATGCCGAGCCGCACTTTGCCCCGAACCTCGTGGCGCATGGACACCACGTCGGCCACCATGGCGTCCACCTCGGCGATCATCCTGCGGGCTCGGGAGACGACCACCTCTCCTTCCTCGGTCAGGCGGCCCGTCGAGCGGTCGACCAGTACGACCTCGAGCTCGCGTTCGAGCCTGGCGACGTGGGAGGAGACGTTCGACTGGACCGTGCCGAGGGCTGCCGCAGCGGCTGAGAAGCTGCCCGTGTCGGCGATGCCGACGATGGCCTGGAGGTGCCGCAGGTCCATCCGGACGTCTCCTTTCCTCGTGTTTCCTGTGCCTCGTCCGCTGCTCGTCCATCGCTCGACGGCGGTGGAGGAGGTGTCCTTGCGAGGTGATCGAGTCTATCTCTAATATTGATTATAAACATCTCATAAAGCTCATTGACAGATCGATCCAGATCCTGCAGAATAGGTACAGACCTCAGGGAAACCGGATCCCCCCTCCGTTCCTGGTTGGTCGTGCGAAGGGACCGCCATCCCCCCCGGCGGTCCCTTCGTCGCGTCCGGGGTCGGGTCCGAGTCGCGCTTCGGGACCCCCGGCTTCGGGGAACATCGTGCGCCCCGGGAGATCGCTAACCTCCCGGCGTGACCGGGAACCCCTCGTGTCGGGCGGTGCGCGCCGATCTCGACCCGACACTGCCAGCGCGGGCACGGGCCGCCGTGGTGGCCACGCGGGTTGTCAACGCGCTGTCCCGTCGTCTGGGCGCGGGGAGCGGAACGGTCGCGGGGGGGCACGTGGGGCTTGCAGTGGACCCGAGGCTGCTCGAGCACCTCGCCGCCGGTCGCCGCGTGGCGCTGGTGAGCGGCACCAACGGCAAGACCACGACGACTCGGCTCCTCGCCGTGGCGCTCGAGGGCAGCCTCGGACGTGTCGCGACCAACGCCACCGGATCCAACATGCCCACCGGGCACGTGACGGCGCTCGCAGTCGCCCCTCCGGGTACGTCCGCCGTCCTCGAAGTCGACGAGGGCTACCTGCCGGGTCTCGTGGGGACGCTCGTTCCCGAGGCCGTCGTCCTGCTGAACCTGTCACGCGACCAGCTCGACCGCACCAACGAGGTCCGCATGGTGTCGAACCGCTGGCGAAGAGCCCTCGCCGGCTCGCACACGACGGCCGTTGTGGCGAACGCCGACGACCCGCTCGTCGTCTGGGCGGCGCTGCCGTCGGCCAAGCCGATCTGGGTCGCCGCAGGGTTGTCGTGGCGAAGGGACGCGGTCGGGTGCCCCGCGTGTGCGGGGCGTGTCGAGTTCTCCGGTGCCGAGGGGGGTGGCTGGGCGTGTGCGTGCGGGTTCGCCCGACCGCGTGTCGACGTCGCTCTCGATGGCGACGAGATCGTGCTTTCCGATGGCCGCCGGCACCGCCTCGTGCTCGCGCTCCCGGGCCGGTTCAACCGGGCGAACGCCGCGATGGCGGCCGCGGCCGCGGCCACGATGGGGGTCGGATGGGAAGAGTCCCTCCGGCAGATCGCGGCGGTGGGCGAGGTGGCGGGACGCTTCTCCGTCGTCGAGGTGGGGGGGTGCTCGGCGCGCGTGATGCTCGCCAAGAACCCCGCGGGCTGGCGCGAGCTCCTCGACCTGGTCGCCCCGGGTGAACGTCCGGTGGTTGTTGGCATCAACGCGCGTGTCGCGGATGGCAAGGACCCGTCGTGGCTCTGGGACGTGCCCTTCGAGCGGCTGCGTGGCAGGCAGGTGGTCGCGACCGGCGAGCGCTGCCGCGATCTGTCGGTTCGCCTGCACTACGCCGATGTCGCCCACCGCACCGTGCGCGATGAGGTGGCGGCCGTGCGCGCCGCCTGGATGGCGTACGGAGGAAGGACGCCGGGCGGTCGGGCGGCCGATGACGGCGCCGCATTCGGTTCCGCGGACGTCGGGAACGCCGGCGCTGCGGACGTGGACTTCATCGGGAACTACACCGCCTTCACCGGCGTGATGTCCCGTGCGACGGAGAGGACGTGCGCGTGAGCTTGAGGGTGGTCGTGGTCCATCCCGACCTCCTCGGCACCTACGGTGACGGGGGCAACGGCGTGGTCCTCGCCCAGCGCGCGCGCTGGCGGGGCATCGGCGCGGAGCTCCTCGAAGCGACGTCCGATGGTCCCCTCCCCGCCGGCGACATGTACTGCCTCGGCGGTGGTGAGGATGCCGCGCAGGCGGCATCTGCCGAGCGTCTGCGCGCGGACGGCACCCTCGCACGAGCCGTCGAGCGAGGGTCGCCGGTGCTGGCCGTGTGCGCGGGCTACCAGATCCTCGGGCGCACCTTTGCGGCGGCGGATGGCCGGCCACTGGCCGGGGTCGGGTTGCTCGACGTGTCGACCGCGAAGGGAACCGGGCGCAGGGCGGTGGGGGAGATCCTGGCCGAGCCGCTCTTCGCTGACCTGCCGGTCCTGACGGGGTTCGAGAACCACGGCGGCCTGACCGTCCGGGGTCCGAATGTCGATCCGCTCGCCCGGGTCGAGTCCGGTGTGGGCAACGGGGACGGCACCGACGGAGCCGTCACGGGGAGAGTCGTAGGGACCTACCTCCATGGCCCGGTGCTGGCGCGCAACCCCGCGCTCGCCGACCTCCTGCTGTCCTGGGCGACGGGCCTCTCGCTCGAGCCGCTCGACGATGCCGAGGAGGCGGCGCTGCGTGACGAACGGATCTCCGCGGTGCGAGCCCGCCACGCCGGACGCGGGCTCTTGTGCCTCGGGCGCTATGCGCGCTCTGTTCTTGGGCGGTCGTAGGAGCCGGAGAAGCGCAAGCGGTAGAAGATGGCGAAGAGGTCTGCGAGCATGCCTGCAATCGCGCGCGGAGATACGGTGCTCCCGAAGCGCTGGCGGATGTGCACGGGAACCTCGACGAAGCGCCGGTACCCGAGCCGGCTGGCGACCACGAGCAGCTCGAGGTCGAAAGCGAAGCGTTTCTCGAGCATGCGTGGAAGCACCTCGGCAAGCACGTCGCGCCGCACCAGCTTCAATCCCGTCTGCGTGTCACTCACGTGAAGGCCGAAGAGCGCGAGCACGAGCTGCTGCCAAACCCAGGAGTACAAGCGGCGGAGCGGGGGGTAGACGACGTGGGATGTCGGGTGCCGCTTGGAGCCGAGCACGACGTCGGGTGCCGGACGGCCGGTTTGACGCGTGATGGCGGCGAGGGTCGCCACCTGCTCGGGGGGAAGGTCGCCGTCCCCGTCGATGAACCCGAGGAACCTCCCCTGCCCCATCGTGAAGCCGACACGCAGGGCCTCACCCTTGCCGCAGTTGTGCTGGAGTCGGACCGTGCGGACCAGGTCGGAGGAAAGGTCGGCCAGCGCCCGTTCGCTGCCGTCGGTCGATCCGTCCGACACGGCGATCACCTCGAAGCTGGTGCCGGTGGCCGAGAGGGCTCGGACCAGCTCTTCGACGGTCTCGCGGACACGGTCACCGGGGTTGAAGTACGGGACGACCACCGTGAGGTCGAGCGTGGGACCGTCACCAAGGGTCACGCCCGAATGTGTAGCTGCTCAGATGCTCGGCCAGGCGTCGCGGTCTGTCTCGGGTCGCGGGCCGAGTGCCCAGGATCTGCGCCAGGGGGCGACGTCGGGCCCTTGGAGCGAGGGCGTGTCGCCACGGAACGACCGCTTGCGTGCGCTCCACCAGTCGCTCGAGGCCTCGTCCGCGAGGACCCCAACCGCCTTCTCGATGCGAGCGGCGAGGCGCGGAGCCTTTTCGCCGTCTACTGGAGAGATTGGTATGCCGAAGACCACGGAGACATGTGCGCGCCGCGGCAACCTCCCCTGGGCGCCCTTCGGGAGCACGTGCCGGGTCCCGTCGAGGTGGACCGGAACGACCGGGCGACCCGTGCGGCGCGCCAGGTAGGCCGCACCGCCGTGGAAGGGCTGCGCCCACCCGTCGGGTGAGCGCCCCCCCTCGGGGAAGATGACGAGGTTCCACCCTTCGTCGAGGAGCCCGGCCGCGACGTCGGCGGAGCGCCGGTTCACCCGGGTGCGTTCGATGGGGATGGCCGCGAGCCCGAAGGACCACAGCGCCGCCTTCCATCGGCGGTCGAAGAAGTAGTCGGCGGCTGCGGCGACCACGGTGTGATGGCGGAACCGGACGGGCAGCGTGGTGAGGAGGATCGGCGTGTCGAGGTGGCTCGCGTGGTTCGCGGCGAAGATCACCGGCGGGCCCAGGTGCTCGAGATGCTCACGCCCGCGCACGGTGGTCGGTGCGACGAGGCGCGCTGCAGGACGGGTCACGTTGTCGAGGACGACCGCGCGGGCCAGGCGCACCGCGTAGCGGCGCGACCACGAGTGGTCGTAGTCGAGACCGACATGGCGCTCGGGCTCCGGGCGCGGCACCGCCGTCGGCCAGCTGGGCTTGGCGAAGGGAAACCCCTCGGGGGTCATCGCACGTCCGCGAGGAGCAGCGGCGGGGTGTGGATGTGGGTGAGGCTCGGGGACCTCCCCACGACGTCGGAAGCCATCTCGAGCGCGTCGTCGAGGCTCGTGGCGGGGGAGAAGCCCATTCGGCGCACCGCTGCGGGATCTCCGCCGACGACGATCACGCGTCCGAGGTGGTCGAGCGCGTGCGCGCACCAATACCACATGTAGAAGGGGTGCACCCCGTGGTAGGCGTGCCCGGTGCGGTAGAGATGCACGTACCAGGGATCCGTCGCGAAGGACTCCTCGTAGGACTTGGCCATCTCGACGGGGTCCGTCGTGACGCTCAGCACCTCCTCGAAGAAATCGATGTAGCTCGGGTGGTGCCCCGGGTGGAACTCCCAGGGGGTCGGGTGGTGCATGATCACCACTCCGCCCTTCCTCACGAGGGGTCGCCCGCGGTAGAGGTTGAAGAAGTACCCGAGGCCGAGACACGCGACGAGCACCGGGTTCATGATCGAGTTCACGTTGTAGGGGGAGATGTAGGGCAGCCCCATGGTGAGGATGTCGGCCTGTCCGTCCACCTCCACACCCTGCTGCTTCCAGACGTTGGCCGTCGTGACGGCATGGACCGCCTCGACCTCGCCTGCCTGGACCGAGACGAGCGCGTGAGGCGCTCGGATCGAGTGGAAGATCTGCCGGGCCAGGCGAGGTGGCGTCCGGTCGAGTGCGCCGGCAGTGGCCACGTAGGCCGCACGGTCGCGCAGGCTCCACTCCCATTCCCTGCGCTGGAGGAAGCCGAACTGTCGAGGGAACGTGTCGGTGTTGAGCGTCGTCTCGATCTGGAAGATCTTCACCCCGCTCGCCGCGATGAGGCGGCCCATGCGCCAGTTCGACGAGTGAAGCTCGGAGGAGGGGGCGTCCATGAACGACCGGCTGTGGACCATGGTCGCAGGGTTGTGGTGATGGCGCAGGCTGCGGTAGCTGGCGAGTCCGGTCGCCACGCTCTTGTGCCCGCCGTCCATCGCGACGAGGTTGATGTTGACGTACACGACGAGGTCGCTGGTCGCCGCGCGCTTGTTGATCTCGACGTCTTCTCCCATGTCGGTGGTCCCCAGGTGCACCAGGTTCGAGGGGTCTTCAGCATCGTGCTGGGTGAGGAGGCCGTGAGGGGCGAAGGCGTCGTAGATCCGATCTCCGAGGGCATGGCGCAGCTCCGCCTCGGTCATTCGCCGGTGGAGCGCGAGTGCGGCGACGAGGACCACGTCGTCGACGCCTGCCTCGGCGGCCATGTCCAGCACCTGCTCGACGACGAGCTGGCGGACGTCGGGCGCGCGCATCGGCGGAAGTGGCAGGGAGACGTCGTCGAAGCAGATCGTGAGCCGCATGCCCGGGTGGAGCAATGCCGGCAGGGGCTCCCGGTCGCCATGAGGGTGGAGGAGCGCGTAGCGGATCTCGGCACTGGGATCCTCGAGAGCGGGCAAGGGCTCGGGTGCGTAGACGACCCGGCTCCCCTCCGGCAGCCGCTCGAGGACGAAGCGCTCGCCGTGCCAGAAGAGGGTGGGCGGGGTGGAGCGGTCCACCTCCAAGACGAGCCCTGGTCGGGGCGTCATTGCGTGCCTCCTGTCGTCGTTGGACCCCCGGCATGAGCGGGGCGGCGTTCGCTCCCTCGGCGCAGGTCGAAGGCGATCTTCACCGCGCCCCGTCGTCCGGCGGCCCCTGCGTGCTGTACCGCCTCTTCGAATCGTTCGATCGGGTAGGCGGCCGAGACCAGCCGGCCCAGGCCGTGGGCACGGACCACCTCGAAGGCGAGGTCGAAGGTCCGGACGCGTTCGCCCGAGACGAGCACTTCGATCCCGTACGCGTAGGCGCCGGTGAGGCGGACCTCGCGTTGCCAGAGTGATGCGAGGTCCACATGGACGCGTCCGGGCATGCCGACGAGCACCACACGGCCGCGCGGACGGACCATCTCGAGGCACTGGGCGATCGAGTCGGCGGATCCGACGCAGTCGAAGACGACGTGGGCACCGCCCGTCAACGGGCCGCCTGGGTTCCCTGGCCGCGGGTCGGACAAGGAGAGCGAGCCGCTCTGCCGGCGGACCGCTCGTACGAGCTGGTCCGGCGAGAGCGCTGACGCCGCCCCGAGCTCGGTGGCCAGGCGACGCTGGTGCGGGTAGCGCGCTCCCACCAGCAGCGTGCCGGGCACCGCGATGCGACCCGCGGCCGACAAGGTGGTCACCGCGGCGACGACGGCGAGCCCGAGGGTCCCCGCACCGAGAACCGCGACGATCTCTGTTCCTTGCAATCCAGCGTCACAGACGGCGTGCACGGCGCACGCGACGGGCTCGACCACCACCGCGTCCTCGTCGCTGAAGGCGTCGGGCACCGCGTGGAGCTGGCTGGGGTGGGCGACGAGGCCGGCATGTGACCACCCGCCGCCCGTATCGGCGCAGTAGCCGGTCTGGAGGCCTGGCGCGAGATCGCCGAACGCGACGCGCTCGCAGTCGCCGAGCATCCCGCGCCTGCAGGCGTCGCACGGCGGGTCGATGCCGCGTGCGACGCAGCCGAGCACCGGCTCGAGGACCACGCGGCCGCCGGTCTCCAGCTCCCCCAGAACTTCGTGGCCCGGGACGAACGGGAAGCTCACGATGTGCTCGAAGTAGCGAGAGCTCCTGGCGTCGAGGGTGGCGAGGTCGGACCCGCAGATCCCTGAGAGCAGCGGCGTCACCCGAACCCAGTCAGGAGCCGGCAGCTCAGGCGGGTCCGTCTCGACGAGCCGCAGCGGTCCGATCGCGGCGCCCTTCCCCGAGCCCAGCGTCGACACGAGCCTGGACGCTGCGAACCTCGGGAGGTTCCGCTCGAAGAGGAGCGCCTTCACGGCTGCCTCTTGGCGTGCGAGAGCGGGCGCACGTCGAGCGGTCCGATCGGCAGCGGGCGTGCCGCACCGCCGGCGGCCCGCGACCAGTGCTCGACGTGCCAGCCTCGGCGCCTGGCGATCGCCGCGAGACGCGATTCGGGGTTGACGGCGACGGGGAAGCCGACCGCCTCGAGCATCGCGAGGTCGCTCGCAGAGTCCGCGTACGCGACCGACTCTTTCAGCTCGAGACCGTGCGCATCGGCATATTCGGCGAGGAGCTGCGCGCGTGCCTCGCCGATGGGTGGGAGCTCGTCCAGCCTCCCGGTGAAGCGTCCTTTGGACTGGGCCATGTGGGCGCAGACGATGTCGTCGAAGAGTGGGCGTAGGGGAGCGATCACGAAGTCGAGCGCCCCGGTGATGAGCAGCGTGCGGTGGCCGAGCCTTCTGTGCTCGCGGACCCTCGCGATCCCGGCGGGAAACGCGCGTGGGAGGAGCTGGCGGTGGAACAGCTCCCACGCGTCCTCCTCGAGCTGGGCGACCGGGGCACCGTCGTAACGACGGTAGAAGAGTCGGAGGAAGTCGCCACGATCTCGCCGGTCGAGGGCGAGGAGCGCTGGGCCCTGGGCGAGCAGCTCTCCGACGAGCTTCGGGCGCCGCGCTGCGGAGAGGTGGCGCGAGGCCAGCCACGCATAGCTGTCGACGACGTTCGCAGCGATGAGCGTGTGCTCGAGGTCGAACGCAGCCAAGTGACGGTCCTGGGAGAGGATCGCCCGGCGGGCGCGCTCGGGACGGCTGGCGAGCATGGGGCGCGCGGGGGTGGTCTTGACGCGGGCGTGCGCGACCACCGAAGGCAGGTGGATGTCGTGGACGTAGTGGTCCCAGTCGATGACCGAGGGGTCGAAGCAGAAGGTCTCGCGGTCGTGATCGTCGAGGTTGCGCCACATCTCGAGAAGACGGTCGACCCGGTAGCGCGCCTCGGTCTCGGTGTACGCGCCGTAGAGCTCGACGTAGCCGAGGGCGCGCTTTGCGAGCGTGTTGCGCTCCTCGACGGTGGCAGAGAAGGACGCCTGCCTGCCGCGCAGAGGGAGGGCCCTCAGCACCCGTTCCGCCGCATCCATGGCTCTCGTCGCGTGCTGGAGCTGACGCTGCACGCGACCTCGGCCCGGGAACGACCACTCGGGAAGGCTGATCGGCTGGCCACGGTCGTCGTAGATCGGGTGCAGCGCGAACCACTCTTGGATCAGCTCGACGAGCCTGCCGTAGCGCAGCGGGTTGGCGACCCCGGACGCGACGTGGTAAACGGCAGGGCTTTCGGGCGCCGTCGCTGCGGCGATCGCCAAGATGGCAGCCACCACCATGTCCACGGGGATGACGTCGACCACGCCTTCGGGTACTCCGGGGAATTCCCGTAGCAGCCCGCGGGCGAAAGAGATGATGATCGGCTCGGCCATGCGAAAGCCGCGGATCCACCCCGGCAGCGGCTCGGCGAGTGCCGACTCGATGATGGACGGCCGGACGATGCTGAGCGGCACTTCGACGTTCTCGATGAGCGCTCGCTCCCCCATCGCCTTCGTGAAGGGGTACGCGTCGGGCCAGCCGAGGGACCGGGCGCGCGCGGTGCCCGCGTCGACGAGGCGGTCCGTGACCCACTCGTCGCGCAGCCGCTCGGCGCGTGCGGCAAGGAGATGCTCACCCGCGGCGCCAAGCTCCTCGCGAGCCTTCTTCGAGAACGTGGCAAGGGTGTCGGGGCGCCGTGATCGGTCTTCGAGGTCCTGACGCAGCCGGCGGGCGTGAGCCACTTCTGCGCGCCAGTCGACGTCGAGCGAGAAGCGGTTGGCGCTGAGGAGCTCTTCTCTTGCCTCTCCGTGGTGGGTGCCCGCGACGTACGCGGTGGAGACGGCGATCAGATGGACCGGCGCCGCCTGCCCTGCCTCGGCGCGGGCCGACGCGAGCGTGGTTGCCACCCGCGAGGGCCCGAGCAGGTTGATCTCGACGGCCTGGTCCAGCGGAGCATCGAAGCTGACCGTGGCTGCCGAGTGCACGACGACGTCGCACGAGGCGAGAAGGCGGTGCCCCTCGGCGTCCAGGCCGAGGCCGTCGCGGCTCACGTCTCCTGCGACGGCGACCAGCCGGTCAGCCATCTGGTCGAACCCGTCGCCGAGCTCGTCTCGGAGCCGGTCGAAGCAGTCGTTGCGGAGGATCTCGCGTACCGCGCGCTCGCGCGCGTTGGCCCTCCGGCCCGGGCGCACGAGCGCCACGACCTCGGCGCCAGGCACGGTGCGCAGGATCCGCTCGATGAGTGCGGTACCGAGGAAACCGGTCCCACCGGTGACGAAGAACCGCTTGCCCGCGAGCCCAGCAGGGATCGGCATTGCACTGGTCTACCACCTGGTAGGCGCTGTTGTCTACCGAGTGGTAGGGATGGGCTAGCCTTCGGAGGTGCCCACCGTGGCGCGCATCTCGACGCGCGAACGCATCCTCGACGCGGCGCTGACGGCGTGGGGGACCCGTGGCTACGAGGCCACGTCGCTCGACGCGCTGGCTGCCGATCTGGGGATCACGAAGCAGTCGATCCTCTACTGGTTCCCGAGCAAGGAGGCGCTCCTCGATGCGTTGATCGCCCGCAGCGCGGAGGAGCTTGCCGGAGCGATGGAGACCGGGCTCGATGGCGCGGCAGACGGATGGGCGAAGGTGGAGGCCGTCGTCCGCTCGGTCTTCCGGCTCGCGTCGCGCCGCCCTCAGCTGCTTGGTCTCGTCCGCGAGGTGTCCCGCCTGGGCCCTCCCGCCTCGACGCGTATGACCGTCGAGCTCCAGCCCCTGCTGCGCCGAGCGGCGGACTTCCTCGAAGCGGAGATGGACGCAGGGCACATGCGGCGGCATGATCCGAACCTGCTGCTGCTCGCGATCTACTCGACGGTGATCGGGATGGTGACGGAGGTCGACGTGCTACGAGCACTCGGAGAGGAGCCTACGGCGAGATCGCTCGTTCGCCGCCGTGCCGACGTCCTGCAGTTGCTGCGCTCGGCGCTCGTGACCAGCTGAGGGCGGCCCGCGTTCGACGCCGAGACGCCAGCCGCTCAGTTGTTCGGCGGAGCAACCTTCTTCTTCGGTGGAGACTTCGGCGTGTAGCGCTTGTTCGCTGCGGGTGGCTTTCGCGTTGTGGACATGGTCGCTTCTTTTCCCTTCCGCCCGCGCGGAGCGCTTGCCCGGGCTCGGCGCGTCGTACCACGCGGCGGCGGCGCCACCCAGCCTGTCATCGCCGTCCTGGCCGTGGGCGATCCGTACTTCTGCGTCCGCCATGCCCGCAGCATGATCCAGCCCCCCGCGACGCCGTAGGGAACGAGCACGAGCAAGGAGCCGAATGCCAGGCCCGTCATCACGATCGTGAAGGCGAGCGGCGCCCGGCGCCTGATCAGCACGGTGACGTAGATGGCGATGGCAAGGACCAGCGACACGATGAGCGGAAGCACGTAGTGGCTCGCGGAGTAGATGCCATCGCATGAGCTCGTCGACGCCACGTAGTGGAGGTCCGTGATCCCGAGGACCGGGCTGCACGTCTTGCCGTTGGGCTTGACCGTCGTGACGACAGAGGTCTTGGACACCATGTAGGGCACGTTGGCGTAGATGGCCAACGCGATCCCCAACAGGGACGCCGCGATGCCGATCTTCCTCTCGGTCGGGTCGACACCAACGATGAGCGCCCGCTTCTCCTCGTCGGTCATGCGAGAGAAGTCGACATGTTCGTCGCGGGCGGTCTTCGGGGCTGGCGGCCGGAGGAAGATCTGGGAAATCCGCTCCCACACGGTCGGCTGGCCGAAGTTGCCCGATGTGGTTGGTTCTGTGGCGCCTGGCGGCATACGTCCGACAGGCTACCTGTCAGGATCGCCCGCAGCCGTCGGGGTGCCAGCCGCAGCCAGCCGTCGCGCTGCCAGCCGCAGCCAGCGGGCGCTCCCCGGCGGGAGGGAAGGGAGCAGCTGGCAGCCCCCCCGGCCGCGCTATGGTCGTCGTGCCGCTGGCGGCACCAGCGTGCTTCCGGGCGCTTAGCTCAGTTGGTTAGAGCGCAGCCTTCACACGGCTGAGGTCGGAGGTTCGAGTCCTCTAGCGCCCACCACATCGCCGTATTCGAACTTCGGCGAAGAGAAGAGCAGGTCGAAGGGCTCTTTGTAGGCGGCCTCGGCCACGTGTCCGTTGCGCACATGAACCTCGTCAAGCACGGCGGCGTTGAGGAGTCTCCTCGTCCGGTCGCTGCCGCGCCGGTAGGCGGTGGCGCAGCGCGTCGAGAACCGGAGGGCGAGGTCCATGACCTCCCGCCAGTCGTCGAGGCTGGCGTCGAGGGTTTCCTGGCGGGAGTCGATGGCCCGTAGCTCGGCGCCGATGCGTTCTTGCTCGCGTCGGAGCATGGTGACATCGATGGCGTTGGCGTAGTACGCCTCCATCAGTTTGAAGCGCTCGGCCTCGGCATGCTCGCGGCGGTGGGCCAGCAGCTCGCGCTCAGCGGTGTTGTCCTCGTGGTGGGTGGCCACCTCGGTGGCGATCGCTTCTCGAAGGCCCTCGGCCCAGTCGTCTGGCACTTCGATGCGCGCGTAGAGGTCCTCGACTTCGGCTTCGAGCTGGTCGGCGGCGACGTAGCGCTCCTGGCAGCCCGTGCCGTTGCGGCGGTCTTTCTGCCCGAGACAGTAGAAGTACGTGTACGTGCCCTTCGAGTGCTGGATCGAAAGCCGCCGCCCGCACACCCCGCACACGAGGACGCCCTTCAGGTAGTGATGGTGCCGGCGCTCGCGCGTCCCTCGTATGGCCCGGGCAGCCAGCAACTCCTGGACCTTGTCGAAGGTGGCACGATCGACGAGCGGCTCGTGGCTGCCCTCGTACTCGACGCCGTCCCAATCGACGACGCCGACGTAGGCCCGATGCCCGAGCAGACGGGCGAGACCCGAGACGGTGAGTGCCTTGGCCGGGTAGTGCCCATTCCGGCCCCGGTTGCGAAGCCCGCGATGGGCCATCTCCTGGGCCAGGCGCTCGACCGTCCATTCGCCGGTGGCGTACAGCTCGAAGGCCGCCCGGACCAGCGGGGCGCGTTCGGGATCGGGGACGATGTGGGCAACCTGGCGACCGCCGATGGGCTCGCGGACGTTCAGGTAACCCAGGGGCGCCTTGTGCGGGTAGCCACCGAGCTTGGCCTTCTGGCCCATGCCCTTTCTGACCTCGTTCGCCAGGTTGGCCGAGTAGAACTCGGCCATGAGGGCGTGGATGCCCTCGACCAACCTTCCCGAGGCGGTCTCGTCGAGGTTCTCGGTCACCGACACGAGCGCAACGCCGCGCCGGCGCAAGAGTGCCCGAATGGCGACATGATCCTCCATGTTCCGTGCCAGCCGGTCGATCTTGTGGACGACGACCGCCTCGACGTCGCTCTCCTCGCCGATCCGCGTCAGCATCGCTCGCAGTTGCGGCCGGTCGGCCGTCCGCGCCGACTCGCCCTTGCCGACGTACTCGTCGAGGAGCTCCCAGCCCTCGTCGCGGATGCGCCGGACGCACGCTTCGCGTTGGGCGGCGATGGAGAAGCCGTCCTCGGTGAGGTCCTTCTCGGCCTGTTCCTTGGTCGAGACCCGCAGGTAGATCACACAGCGCACCGGCCACCTCCTCTGCTAATCGGTCCATGAGACCTCTTTCCGCCCGGAAGGGCAAGGCCCTCGGCCCTCACCTCCAGGGCGAGGATGACGATCGCCCGCGCGTAGGGCCCGAATGCTTCGAGTGGGGGGACCAGACGTGTGGTCCCGCCATCCGCGAGGTCGTGGTGGGACCTCGATGCGGGGAGTCCCGCGACCGGGACCTGCCTCCTGCGTTGTGGTTGTGCACCTCGCGGATGATGATGGACTTCCGAGCCCGGTTCTCCCGCCTGCTGGACCTCGGCCCGAGTCCGCTTGCGAGCATCTCGCGGGTGGTGGGGTGGGTTCCCCGCGTGTGGGGGACCGCCGACCCGGCCGCCACCCGGACCTCGCGGATGGCGGGGGACCACCGCGGCGCCCGACCCGGCGCCCTCGTGCTCGACCGTGCCCCGGCGCCCCCGGCGCCGTGGCTGGGTTTCCCGCCCTGATGCCCCGCTCATCGGCGGTCCCAGAGACGGGTTCGGCGGGAAGCGATCCGTTCGAGCGATTCGGCCAGAGTCGGCGGGAGCACCGGCGCGTCGACCAGGCGAACGAGCGCCCCGCTGCAGCACCGGCAGGCGAGCACGTGGTAGCTGCGGCCGGGCGGTTCCTCGTCGTTGCGGGGCACGGCGCAGGTTGGGCAGACAAGCAGGTGCTCAGCGTCGTGGGCGGCCTCGAGCTCCGCCCGTTCGGTTCGCAGGCGTCGGTGGAGCGGGAGGTCCCGGAGCGCCCGGGCCACGGCCGCCGAGCGCCGCCGCTCGTGCTCGGCCATCGCCTCGTCCACGACAGCCCGGCCGTCGATCGGCGATCCCGGCTGGAGGTCCCGATCATCGACGAGCGCGCCGGCGGCCAGCGCGGCAGCCGGCCGGCACAGCCGCGGGTCGGCGGAGCGGACCGCCTCGTTGCCCGAGAGCAGCACGTCGGCCTGGGCGCTCCAGCACTGCCGGTAGAGGGCACGCCAGGCGCTGACGACCGCCGACGGTGCCGGCGTGCCGGCCCAGGTCCTCGCCTCCGCCCACCAGGTGGCGGTCTGCTCCACGAGGGCAAGGTGCTCCAAGCCCCACTGCTCCCTGGGGTTGAGCACGCTGAGCGGCCCGGCGAAGAGGTAGCGGATCACCGCCGCCGCCTCCTCGTCGCCGATGGCGTCGGCCAGCGCGTGGGCGTTGCGGTGGAGGTTGTGGACCAGCTGGCGCCGCCGGTGCTCGTCGTGGCGGCGCTGGGCCACCTCGACGCGTGCCACCACTTGGCGGTACTGGCGCACGTCGGGCGAGATCAGCTGGGACAGCGTGCTCGGTGCGTCGCCCACGGCTTGGCGCCACACGGGCGCAACGACGGCGTCCTCGGGCGAAGTCACGGCCGCACACGCCGCCACCAGCTCGTCGTAGTGGGCGGGGTTGTCACTCGGGTAGATCGAGGGCCGGGGCCGGTCCTTCTCGACGCCGGCCAAGAACCGGTTCACCCGCGCCTCCGAGGTCGTCACCAGCAGCAGCGCCGGACAGCACGGATGGCGGTCCCACCAGATCGTGTCGGTGCAGTAGCTGCGGTGCCGGGCGACCTTGGCCCGCAGGCGCGCCTGGTCCATGGTGGCGAAGTCCACCTCCACGAACGCCCCGGCCGCGCCGTCTTGGCCGTCGACGTCGAGGTGGACCTCGGCGTAGGCGTCGGGGCGGATGCGCCCGGTGCCCCGATAGCCCGACCAGTCCTCCCAGGCATCCTCGTCTCGGCGCCACTCGCTGAGCGTGAGACCGACGCTCGGGCCGATATCGCACAGGGCGACGTAGAGGCCGGCGATTGCCGCGGTGTGGCGGAGGAACAGCGGGTTCGGCGTGCCCTTCCCCGGAGCGGGCGAGGTGCCCTCGACCAGGCGCGCGCCGGCCCGGGTCAGCCACCAGTAGAACGGCGCCGAGCCCGACGCCGCGTACGGGCGGGTCCGATCGACGAGCGAGCGATCCCGCAACCGGGTGAGGCGATAGTCGATGGTCCGCTCCGGACGCTCGGTCAGCATGATGAGCTGTGGCGTGGTGAGCACCCGGTGGAGCTGGAGCAGTCCGAGGATGTCGTGGTCGATGGCGCAGAGTCGATCGATCCTCGTCCTCGTCGCTACGCTGCGGCCCCCGTTCATCGCCGCCCGCCGAGTAGGCGGTGAAGCTTGACTGCCAACCTTCCCCTACAGTCGGGGTCTCGGCCAACCGCCCGACTGCTGGCCTGAGCGGCGTCTTTGCGCCCGCGAGGCTCGCGGATCGGAGGTAGGGCGATCCGCGAGGTCCCCCGCTTCCGACTGGTCCGGGACCTCCCCGGGCAGGGCACTCGCTCCCGACCATCGGGTCCACCACGGCGGTGGGCTCGACAGTGCCGGGCGGCAGTGTGCTGGTGGCATCGGGGAGCGTGGCAACGGTGTCGCATGGACCTCCTCGGACGACGACCTCCATAGAAGAACAGGGGGGAATGCGCCGAAAACCAACGAAATCGCTGAAACAGTCGCCTGACCAGCAGCTCCGCACGTGGGGACTGGAGCGGGCTGAGGTGGCCGCCGTTCGGCGGCGCGGGCGCGGCAGGGCGCGGGCGGTCGACCGGTGTCATCGGGGAGTTCAGGTTCGTCATGGGCTGGCCCACGACCGGACAAGCGCGCCAGGGAGCGGAGATGAGACCTCGATCCGCCCGCGATGTCAAGGGGTTTCGCAAAAAATCTTCCCCTTGCCCTTGAAGCGCACCCGTGGAGGGTGTAGATTTCGTTACATATCGGTGCGTTGTTCTGCAGGGTACCGACGAAAAGGCAAACCCTCCGCGACGAGGGGACGCAAAGTCACGGGGCTCCCTGAGCCAGCCGGACTGCCCATTTGGATGGCTCATGCTGTCCTCCTTCCGCAGTTCTTCGCAGTGCGTCATCGAGTCCCAACGAGAGGGGATGACGACGCATGGAAGGGCGCACCGGCAACGACGACCATTGGTCGCCGCTCGACTCCGTGAAGGAGTGCGCATCGCGCGTCGGCGAAGCCAGCGACGCATTCCGATCCGACGGGAGGTGAGCTGCAATGGCCTGCAGCGCGACGGACTCTGAGGCACGCTCGGAGATAGGAACGGCATATTCAGCATGGCCGGCGATCACGACTGCCGAAATCGTGTACGCATTGCCACCGTGGTACTTGTACTGTATCGGCGTCCAAGAGACCAATCTTAGCGGTTATGGACCCGTCGATAGCCCGAGCAGTTCGAATGGCTGGGGGCTGTTCCAGCAGACCAGTACGGTATCAGTTCAGCTGCCAGGGGTGCTCCATCCGCTACCGAATGAGCCGTGCAAGACAATCGGGCAGAGTTGCGGGACATCTTCCAGTAACGCAGCCAAAACTCACTACACGTATCGGCCGCTTCTCTGCGCAATGGTCGCCGCGCGACAGCTCAAGACATACTACAACGAGGCCGTTGCCAACGGGTTGTCGGGGAACAACGCCTGGGAATGGGCAGCCTGCAGGTACAACGGAAGCGAGAGTGGCTACACACCCAGCTGCGAGTACGGCTCGTGCGTCATGGGTTACTTGAGCTACGTCCAGACCAACGGAGTGCCATTCAACGGTTCGACGTTGTCTGGCACGGAGTACCCCTCCCAACGATGACTCCACACAGACACTCCAACGTCAGTTTTTATGGTCTCTACTACAAGGAGGTTTGACCATGGCACCGCAAACCGGCACGGTTACGATCTCAACGGACGATCACGGCAATGGCTGGACCGAACTTACCATTGGTGCCCAGCCAACGTTTGCTATTCAGGCAGAAGTCGCGAATCCGGTAACAGCTGGAGGCTACCCTGTAATCCCCAAGATCGCCACGAGCGGGAAGGGCAAGGGCACGGCGACAACACCACGTAAGGAAGTCTTGGTTGTCACGGAGGGTCCGGCGACATCATCGGTCACGGTTCAATACGTGTACACATTGTGACTTCTACGCCAACACTTGCGCTGCGCACGACAAACAAGGACCAAAGGCAGTAATGGAAACCCCCCACCGTCGCGTGGTTCTCGATCAGAGCCCCACTTCGGAGGGAGTGACCGCACGTGAGCAGATCACGACGTCGGCACCTGCGAGGTGCAGCACGCGGCTAGGGATGCTGAGGCGGTGGAGGTCGTCGATGAAGGTGGTTTCCGGCAGACCGGAAGGACCTTCGATGATCACTGTCGGTGCGTACTCAGTCCGCGCCGTGAGCGTCGGGGGCACGAAGATCCACGCCTGATGGCGCGCCCGCGTGGCTCGCAGAGTGGCACGGACTGACGGCAGGCGATCCGGGCTCGGCGGCGTGTCGGCGATGGAGAGCCCCCCGTCGCTCAAGAAGTCGAGCTTGTACGCCACCCAGTAGTCCGCATAACCGGCCGTGATGCCGTTCTGCTCGAGCGCGTGCACCAGCTCCTGTGCCGGCGCGTCTGGAGATCCCGCACGTAGGTGCGCCCCGGCGGGATCGTTGATGGAGCCCCAGACTCCGAACGCCACGACGCTCAGTGCGAGCACCATCCCGAGCGCGCTTGCGATGGCAAGCGATGCGCTCCAGCCGAGGTGCCGCCGTCGGAAACGGCGCGCAGGGCTGACGAGCTTGTCCGTCGTCACCACAAGGAGCAGGAGGACGAGCGGGACGAAGAAGTTTGTGTACCGGGCCGACTGCCAGTCGGCGCCGGCGGGCGCAACCGCAAGGATGAAGGGATAGGCCAAGACCGCGCAGCCGAGCGCCGCCCCCTTTGTCCGGTCGAGGAGACACCAGACGGCCGATCCCACGATGACGATCCCTGCCAAGAGCGTCAGGGCGATCGCGAGCGAAGCCGGAAGGTCGAACGCCCCAGATCTCGGAACGCGAAGGTCGAGGGTCATCGGGAACGAGTAGTGCACGAACGTGCTGACACGTGTGAGGTACGGCAGCGGATGGGCAGGCGCGTCGTACCGCGACACGGCGAGCGAGGGGAAGCCGACACCTACGTTGTCCCAGAGCCACGGCATGGCACCGACCCCTGCCCCGATCATGGCAACTCCGATGTGCCGATAGGTCGTCGAAGCTCGCCGTGTGTGCCAAGCCCAGCTGAGGAGCCAAAGGACCGCGGGTACTGCGAAGTAGGCGATCTCGGGAGACGACCACCAGCCGACTCCTGCGACCAGCCCAAGCATTGGCGCGTCGACGCGGGAGGCATCTCCCTGGGTGATGCGCAGGGCGAGGAGGAGCATTGCGACGCCACAGACGAGCGTCACCCCTCGGAAGCCGTACTCGAGGGTCGAGTTCCACACTGCTGACTGCGGGGCCGCCCACATTGCCGCCGCGGCTACCAGCGCGATCGCGGGTCTCGCGACGAGGCGTCGCCCCACTCTCCACACGAGCACGCAGGCGACGGCGTCGAGCACGACGACCGGGACCTGGAGCGTGATCGGCGACGAGCCGAAGGCGCCGAACAGGGCTGCCACAACATAGGGTTCGACTCCGCCGTAGGGCTGCCCGAGAAGGAAGGCGTTGGCGTGCCCGGCGAGGAGGTGGCGTGCGAGGATGCCCACGAGGGCCTCATCCGAATTGATCGGGTCGTGTCGCAGATACCAGACGCGCTCGAAGATCCCGATCCCCAGGGCAGCCCCGACGGTCAGCACCAGCGGGAGCTGGCGAGCGAGGTCCCAGCGGCGGATGTCACGTCGATCGCCGCTCGACGTCGCCTGGTTCTGGCCGAACGTCCTCGTATCCGGTGCAGCCTGCCCGACACTCACGTCCCTCTCGGCTCCTTGCTCTGCGGCGCCGTTCACTCTACGGGTTCTCCCTGGCGACGGGAGTCACCGATCACGATCTCGGAGGTGAGCAGCTGGACGCGTTTCCGCATGTCACCGAGGTTCGGATACGAGTGCCTACGGCCCACCACATCGCCGTAGAGAAGGCAAGAGACGACCCACCACCACGGCCACACGGGGGGGACACCAACCGGGACACGACGCCGGGACCAGGGCAAACGGACGAACGGACCACCGGCCCACGGGGCGCCCGCCACCAGGCCCCGAAAGGGGACGTTGCCGCTCGGGTGTCCCGGTTCGTGTACCCGGTCTCGTGCAGGGCTACCGGCGGGGATGCCGGCGGGTAGGCGGCGGGGCGGCGCCACAGACGCCGAAGCGCTCGCGGGAGCCGGCCTGGCGGCAGGGCTCGACGACGGGACACGTGGAGCAGAGGGCCAGGGCGGGGCCGTAGTCGACGTGGCCGTGCTCGACGTCGGGGAACATGAGAGCGGTCTGACCACGGCAGGCGGCACGGGAGCGCCAGGGAGCCTCACGGGCGGCCGCCAGCTCCACGAGCCACGCCGGCCCGACGGGTGCAGGCGACGTCGGCGGTGGCCGGTCCTCGACGCCTGCCCGTAGGTGCTTCTGTGCAAGCAGGTGGTCCTCGCAGAGACCGTCGTCGGTGGCCGGTGCCGAGCATCCTCCACGGCGGCAGACAGGCGCCCTCGTGGGCCGGGCGGTGGCGAGGGTCACGGGCAGAGGCGCACGGTGGTCGTCACGCTGTGAGTGTGCCCTGCCGGTGCTCGCAGCCGGTGGAGGCGACCGGCGCCGGTGCTCCACGCCGCCAGAGGGCCAGGATCACCCCCGCCAGCCACGCTCAGAGGCGCCGGAACGCCGGGGGTGGCACCAGGGGCCGGGGTTGGCGCTCGCGGGGAAGATCGTGGCCGGTGAGCGAGCTGATCGACCTCGGCCTCACGAAGTGCCCGCTCGAGCGACTCGGCCACCTCGTCCACGTCGACGATGGCCAGCTTGGCCAGAGCGAGACGTTCGGCCTCGGCGACCTGCTCGGGATGGGCAACGAGCAGTTCGCCCAGTAGCTGGCCTCGCTCGTCATCCGTGAGCCGCTCGAGGTGGATGGACGGCGAGGTCTGCTCATGGGTCGGGCCATGCCCAACCCGAGGGACGTTCCGTGGGGAACGGTGGGAGGCAGAGCCAGGTCCGGTAGGCGGCGTGAAGCCATCCGGCGACCGTGTTCGGTCCGAAGTGAACGTCGGCAAGGGATAGGGCGTCTTCGGTCTCCTGGTGCCGGCAGTGGGCCACCAGGCCCCGCCGTTCGTCTCCCTCCAAGTCGAACCCGGTGACCTCTACGGCCACGCCGAGCACGGTCGCAGCAACGGGGACGGCCACCTCGTCTTGGAAGACCTGGAGGAACCCCGACATCTGCTCGTCGGTGTCGTAGGCATCGACGGTGATCTCCTCGGTGAGCCGGGCGAGGGACTGCACCATGGCGGGGACGGCACTGCCTCGACAGGACGCTGTGACGAATGCCCTTGTGTTCGAGCGGGCCTTGCTTTGGGACGGGGCCGGCGGGCTGGGCTGGGAGATCATCGCCAGTGCCGCTGGAGCCTATAAACTGCTAATCTGAACCGTAATTAGCATGTTTAGCGGAAGGTTGGCAGATGCGGAGCTTCGCCGAGGTTGATTCCTTGATCGGCACAGTGCCAGCGGGTGTTGTCACGCGCCTGAGTGTCGTTGATGCCGGGCGCGGCTCCGAGGCACTCTATGCCGACCAGCTCCCCGGGCTGCTGAAAGAGCTGGCCGACGCGGCGAGGGTCGAATCGGTGATCACCTCTTCGGCCATCGAGGGGATCGTGGTCGAACAGGCCCGGGCGGAACGGATCGTCCGAGGTGCTGACCAACGACTCCGCGTCCGCAACGAGAAGGAGCTGGCTGGCTACCGTGACGCTCTCGACTACCTGTTCCACGACCGACCGGGTGATCTCTCCGTCGGTCTCGTCCTCCATCTCCACCGACTCCTCTTTGGTCGGACGGGTGGTGGAGGAGGTCAGTTCAAGACCGTCGACAACCTCGTCGTGGACCGCCACCCCGACGGGACGTCGAGCGTTCGGTTCGTCCCGACGTCGCACCAGGACACGCCGTTCTTCATGTCCGAGCTCGTCGATCGGTATCGCGCTGAACAAGGCTCCGGGCGTCACCACCGTGCGCTGCTCGTGGGACTGTTCGCACTCGACTTCCTCACGATTCACCCTTTTGTCGACGGCAACGGGCGGCTCTCTCGCCTGCTCGGCACGCGCCTGCTGTCCGAGGTCGGCTACGGCGTCGGGCGTTACGTCTCCCTCGAGGGGCTCATCTACGAACGACGCGACGCCTACTACGACGCCCTGGCGGCATCGACCGTCGGCTGGCAAGACGGTATCCACGACCCCTGGCCATGGCTCAGCTTCTTCGTCGAGGTGATCGCCCATGCGTATGAGACCTTCGCGGCTCGTGCCGCTGATCATCGTTCGGGCGTCACTAAGCAGGACCGGGTCCGGAACTACGTGCTCAACCACGCCGGAACGTCTTTCGAGATGGCGGACGTGAGACGAGCCGTGCCTGGAGTGAGCGATCAGACTGTCCGCCTCGTGCTGCGGGAGTTAAAGAACGAGGGGCTCGTACGTCCTAGCGGTGTCGGCCGGGGAACGAGGTGGGTGCACGTTGGCCAGTAGCCGGGCCGAGCCCGAGCCTTTGCTCCGCGATGTCCAACGGAGAGACAGCGTCCTGTCATCTCGCCGTTGCCGTCCTCCAGGCCGCATGGTGACGCCAGCCTCCTTCAGGGCACGCCGGACCGTGCTCGCCCCCACCCCCAACTGGGCGGTTACGCAGTCCGCGGACTCACCTCCGGCGTAGAGCCGGGCAGCCCGATCCACCTCGTCGCCCTGGAGCGCCCGGCGGTCCCGCTTCGGGACGCCGTGGCGTCGGACATGGCCGAGGACCGTCGTCCGGTTGATCCGGAACGACTCGGCGAGCTCCGCCACCGGGACTCCTCGGCGGTAGGCGGCGATCAGGTCGGCCACCTCGTCGGGTACAAGGCGCCGCTGGACCGGGAACGAGGCGACGATCGGGTCGGTCGGGTGAACAGGAGTCTCGCCGCGGTTCTGCCGTAGCACCGTCCCAAGGGCAGGCAAGCAGAGCAAAGGGCCATCTACCTGGGCAAACGCACTACCACCCGCCGTCGAAGGTGGTCTCGTACTGTGACAAGATAAGACCACCACAATGGGACCAGATCTCCGTATTCGAAGTGGCGGGCGTCAGCAGCCGAGCGCGTAGCTGAGCGCTGAGCACACTCTGCGCATGGTGTCCTCGCTGACCCGCCCGACGGGACCGGAGAGGGTTCCCTGGGCGATGGTGTGAAGTCCGTCGCAGTTGATCACTGACGGCCGGTCGAGGCCGACCTCGACATAGTCGATGTCGACTTCTGCAGTGAGGCCCCTGATGGTGGTGGTGATCTCGGCGACCGTGACCAGGCTGCGCGCGTCTAGCACCTCGGATCGGGTGAGCAGCAGGACGGGACGCCTCTTTCGACCTACCTCGGCCAGCCAGAGCTCGCCGCGTCTCATTGCTCGCCCCATGCTTCGACGTCGGCCCACGAGGTGTCTACGCGTTCGGGATGTCGCAGGTACGCCTCCCGATCTGCGCGCGCGATGGCGGCACGTACTGCATCAGCGACTCCTTGGCGAGCGGCGGCCGAGATGTTGACGCCGAGTCGACGAGCTCGCTCAGCCAACTCTTCGTCCAACGTGAAGGTCGTCCTCGGTGAAGCCATACGAGTATGCTACCAGGAAGTGATAGCACCGAGAGCTACCACATCCTGCCACCGGCGGGCGGCACACACGGCGGGTCGTCGAAGATGACGGTGCCGCGGGTCGCCGGCTCCCCGGCAGCCCGGCAGGGATCGCGCACCGTGCAGTGCGGCCATTCGCCGCCAGCCCCATCCTCTGTGCCGGCACTTGGTCGACACGGTGCCACAGTCAAGAGATCGAGCACGAAGGTGCCCGCGTCGGGGCGGACGCGCTCAGCTGAGTCCAACATCATCGACTGGCCAGATCGCGGCTGGTGAGTACCCACGTCTGTCCAGTGCTCCCGCCCCGGCGATCCGGGTGTTCAAGAAGGCCGAAGGCGATCGAGTCGTCGACGAGCCGCCTGGTGGCCGGGAAGCCCAGCGTTCTGGCATTCGCCAACAGGTCCTCTGGCGTCCCCGGTTCGTCGGCGTTGGTTCCGCTGCTTCTACGGGTTGCAGTACGGGCATTCACCTGGGTCGGCGCGATCCTCGGGGGAGACGACAGCCCGGGTCTCTCGGTGCTCACAGGCCGGGCACCCGTCGATCTCGGATCGTGGACGGGCCACCTCCGTGCCGCACCAAGCACAGGGCACGCCGAAGATCACGTCTATGCATCCCCAGCCAGGTGCGCCGCAGGCCGGGCAGCGTGCGGCGATCCGGCCGGCGAGACGCTGCGCGGCGGCGGCTATGACATCCCGACGCGAGGGACAGGCGTGAGCCCGCAGGTCGGTCTCGACGCGGGCCAGGTTGTCGGTGGCGACGGAGGCGCACTCAGCGATGGCGGCCGTCAGCTTGTCGATGCTGGAGATCCCCTTGTGGATCGGATGCACCGCGCCGATGTTCGGCCGGACGATGAGCTGGTGGTCGGGAAAGCCCGCCTCGGCGAGGAATGGTCCGAGGTCGTCATCGGCAGTCACGTTCGTTGCCGCCGCAATGACATCCCAGCTGGAGTGGCTCTCCCATACGACGATCCCGTTGTCGTCATCGACGAGCACGACGATCTCGCGGTCGACAATGACAAATGGCATCGCGGGATCGGGGCCAATGCTTCCCTCAGAGGCCAAGCCGAGCGGCCGTCCCACTGCGCTCATCCCCAGGCGCGCCTTTGCAATCGCAGTGTCGAGTGGCGGCCCCTGGCGGGGGATGTCACCGGTGAAGGTTCCGAGCGCATCGGTGTCGACTGCCACCGTTTCGACCCGCAACCCGACGGCCTCCTCCAGCGGGGGAGCGATCAGGGGAAGCTTTCCATGCTTGGTGGCGAGGACTGCAACCAAGTCGGTGTAGGGATGGTCTGCCCGCTCCCACCTGCGGGACGGGGGGAGCGCAGCAACCGGGTGCCTGGTCCGCCCCTTTGACACCGGGGCGTCAGCTGTTCGCCGTCGTCGCAACATGCCTGTCAACTGTAGCAGACGACAGAATTCATCTTCGTGTATTAGTGTTCGCAGCGAAAGGTCTCAACTTGCCGGCTGGGCATGCGTGACAGAAAGGAGATGTCGAGAGTGCTGAGCGGGAAGCGGCTGCTTGTCAGCGGCGTCGCGACTAGCGACAGCATCGCTGCCGCGGTAATGGAGCGTGCCCTTCGAGCCGGTGCCGAGGTGGTGGTCGCCGCCTATCCGAGAGATGTGCCCGCCGTGCAGGAACTGCTGTCGGACGTGCCCGGACCGCCGGCAGTGCTGGCGCTGGACGCCACGAATGAAGGCGACCTGAGCGCGTTGGAGGAGGAATTGCGCCATCGCTGGGGGCGGCTCGATGGCGCGCTGCACGCCATAGCGTTCGCACCGCGAGCTGCGCTCACCAGCGTGATGGAGGCCCCGGCTGGCGACGTGGAGAGGGCGATGCGCACGAGCGTCTGGACCTATGCGGCGTTCGGGCGGCTGCTCTCTCGAATGGCCCCGCCGTCGGGTGCGAGCTTGGTAGGTCTGGACTTCGATAGCGCCCGTGCATGGCCGGTGTACAACTGGATGGGTCCGTGCAAGGCCGCGTTGCGCTCTCTGAACGGGTACCTTGCCCGGGACCTCGGTCCGATGGGCGTTCGGGCGAACCTGGTCGCGGCCGGGCCGCTTCGGACCCGGGCGGCCTCGGGGATCCCCGATTTCGAGTTGCTGGTGGATCGTTGGAAGCGCCAGTCGCCCCTGGCGTGGGACCCGACGGATGCGTCATCGGTGGCCGACGGCGTCTGTTTCCTGCTGTCGGACCTTGCCCGGGCAATCACCGGCGAGGTGCTCCATGTGGACGGCGGAGCCCACGCGATGGCCACCTGGTTGCAGGATCCTCCGGCTGAGATGCAGGGGAAGGCCTGAAGGGTCGGCTCAGGAAGCGTCCGATCTCGGAGGCCGCGGCGGCGCGGGCCCGGCGATGAGCTGGACGAGCTCGCCGGTGCTGTGGGGCTGTTCGACTGGGCGGCACGCTCGGTGATCTGATCACGCCGACACGGGCAGCGATCTCCCGGCAGCGGACCCCGGGTTCCCTGGCGGTACACGCGAGCGCGTGGACGTGGCTGGTGAGGAACGACCAAGTCCGCCTCGCCGGGTCCCCCGGTTCTTCGTCCGGGTTCGCCGTGTGCCCAACGACAGTGCACTTCGTGAAATAGCAGTGCCGTTCCAGCCACGGGCTGGCCGAGAGGTCACTTGCCGAGCAACCAAGCGACGTTCTATAAATCACGATGTGATAATCGTAGCTGAGCGGAGCCCGTTGCCGAGCCCGTTGCCAGGCGCGAGCTGCCGACGCTCGGCGAGAAGGGGCAGTGAGGGAAATGCCGGGCTGCATCGTTTCGACCCTGGCAGCTTCCCGTATCGTCGCAGCCTTGCCTGGTTGGACGACGTCGATCAGATCGACCCGGTGACCTCGCCTGAGGACCTCGTCGCCTTGCTCGCTCTCCTGCACGAGGAGCTGCGGTGAGCGGCTCCGAGGGTGGTGGTACCGGCTTGGTCGTCACAGCGGGCGCAGGCTCAGAGCCGTGGCCGAACCTGCTCGGGCTCCTGCACAAGGTAGCCGCCGGCGAGGTGACCCCTGGCGAGGCTGACAACGCATTGCGGCGTCTGCCATTCAGTCATCTCGGGTTTGCCCGAATCGATCACCACCGTTGGGTCCGCACCGGGCTCGCGGAAGCGGTCTACGGGCCGGGCAAGACGCCGGAGCAGTGCGCGGCGGTTGTTGCCGGCTTCCTCTCCTCGCCGATCTCCGCGCCCATTCTGCTCACGCGCGCCGACGAGCACCAGATTGCCGCGGCATTGGCACGCAATCCCGGAGGCCACGTTGTGAACTCGATGGTGGTCTGGAACGCGCAGCCGCAGCGCTCTGGTCGAATCGTCGTTGTCAGCGCAGGGACGGGCGACCTCGCCGTGGCTGAGGAGTGCGAAGCGACCCTCGTCGCCTACGGCTACCGCCCAGAGCTCGTCGTCGACGTCGGCGTGGCAGGGCTGCATCGCCTCCTGGAGGTTGCGGACATGCTCCAGGACGTCGATGTGATCGTGGTCGTCGCCGGAATGGAGGGGACGCTTCCCAGCGCTGTTGGGGGATTGACCGCCGCGCCGATCATCGCCGTGCCCACGAGCGTCGGCTACGGCTCGAGCCTGGGTGGGCACACGGCGCTGCTCGGGATGCTGGCCTCGTGTGCTCAGGGGATCACGGTGATGGGCATCGACAATGGTTTTGGCGCGGCGTGCGCGGCGGAACGGATCCTCGCGCGGATCGGACGCACCGCGGAGCCGTGACCGCCGGGAGGTCGCATCCGGACTCCGCAGCTGGTCCGGACAATGAGCTGGGGAGGCACGCACGAGGTCCTGTCGGCTGTGGTGGGCTCGGCCGCGGGTGGTCTGGTCAGGTACCAACCAGGGCGCCATCGGCAGCGCTGCCGACCAGGCGTGCGTACTTGGCCAAGAAGCCGTTTCCCGCCGGCAGAGCAGGTGCGCTCCACAGCTCGCGTCGACGGGCGAGCTCGGCTGAGTCGACTTGGAGGTCAAGACGGCGTTGCTCGATGTCGACGAGGATCTGGTCGCCGTCGGCAACGAGCCCGATGGGCCCTCCGACGGCGGCTTCGGGGGAGACGTGGCCGATGGAGAGGCCGGTGGTGGCCCCGGAGAAGCGACCGTCGGTGATCAGCGCGACATCCTGACCGTGCCCGCTCCCGTTGACGGCAGCCGTCACGGACAGCATCTCGGGCATTCCGGGACCGCCGCGAGGCCCCTCGTGGCGGATGATGAGGGCATCACCTGGGCGCAGCGCGCCGGAGCGAACATAGGCCATCGCCGGCTCCTCATCGTCGAAGACGCGAGCCAGGCCCGCGAACCGGCTGACCTTCATCCCGGCCACCTTCACCACAGCGCCATCCGGAGCGAGCGAGCCGCGTAGGATCGCCAGTCCGCCTTCTTCGTGCAAGGGAAGGTCGATCGGATGGACGACCCGGCCGTCTGGGCGAGGGGGGGCGAGAGCAGCGAGGTTGTCGGCGAGGGTCATACCGGTCACGGTCAGGCAGTCCCCGTGGAGCAACCCAGCATCGAGGAGCACATCGAGCACCACCGCCACGCCGCCCACGCGGTCGAGGTCCGCCATCACGTACTGGCCGCCAGGACGGAGGTTCGCAAGGTGGGGAACTCGCCGCCCGATCCGGTCGAAGTCATCGAGTGAGAGCTCCACCCTGGCCTCGTGGGCGATGGCCAGGAGGTGGAGCACGGCATTGGTGGACCCGCCGAGGGCCATCACGGCCGTGATCGCGTTCTCGAACGCGGCTCGAGTGAGGATCTGGCGGGGACGTATGCCCGCGTGAAGGAGATGAACAGCGGCTGCGCCGCTTCGGTATGCGATATCCGCACGGCGAGGATCGCTCGCTGCCGGCGTCGCCGACCCTGGCAACGCCATGCCGAGCGCCTCGGCCTCGGCTGCGACCGTGTTCGCGGTGTACATGCCTGCGCACGACCCCTCGCCCGGGCAGGCCACGCGTTCCATCTCCTCGAGCTCATCGGCCGACATGCGTCTCGCGCTCAGTGCCCCGACCCCTTCGAAGACATCCTGGACGGTGATCGGGCGGCCGCGGTAGGAGCCGGGCAGACTGCTGCCCCCGTAGACGAACACCGAAGGAATATCCAGTCGAGCCGCGGCCATCAGCATCGCGGGGAGGCTCTTGTCGCAACCAGCCAAGGTGACGAGCGCGTCGAAGCGTTCCGCCTGCGCCATGCACTCCACGGAGTCGGCGATGAGGTCCCTGCTGGGCAGTGACGCCCGCATCCCGGCATGCCCCATCGCGATTCCGTCGGACACCGCGATCGTCGAGAACCCGAGTCCAACGGCGCCGCTGTCGGTGACCCCTCGCCGTGCAACAGCAGCAAGCCGCGACAGCGCCATGTTGCACGGGGTCACATCGTTCGCCGCAGCGGCGATCCCGACCTGGGGCTTGTCGAAGTCGTCGTCGTTGAGCCCAACCGCCCTGAGCATCGCCCGCGCCGGTGCTCTCTCGGCACCAACGGTGACCTCTCTGCTCCTCCAACCTGGGTCCGACATGGTAGACATACGGTGACGATATCATGAAGGAGACTTCTCCGATGATCGGAGAGATAGGCCGAGTCGACGACGTCGAGCGGGGGGTCAGCTCGCTTGCTGCCCCTGAGGGAGGTGGCTGGCGTCGATGGCTCGATGCCCATACCAACCACGAGCTGGGAGTAGGCGCGCCTCGAGGTGGCTGGCGTGATCCTCCGAGCCGCGCCGCGATGGACGCCCTCCTCGGAGAGCTCGGCCAGCCTCAGCGCCGTTACAGCACCATCCTCGTTGCCGGCACGAACGGGAAGACGACTGCGGCCCGGGCCGCATCCGCGCTGCTGCGCGCAGTCGGCCTTCGAGTCGGCACCTACACGAGCCCTCACCTCCATCGCCTCAACGAGCGCATTGTCGTCGACGACGTTTCGATCCCCGATCAGGTGCTCGCAGGCTTGTGCGCTCGCATCGCAGCGGTCGAGACGAAGACCTCCGTGACGCTGAGCTGGTTCGAGATCGTGACCGCAGCGGCCATGATGTGGTTCGCCTGCCAGGAGGTGGATTTCGCCGTCATCGAAGTCGGTCTCGGCGGGGAACACGATGCCACGGCCGCGGCCACGCCCGCTCTCGTTGCATTCACCAATGTCGACCTCGACCACACCGAGGTGTTTGGGGCCACCCGACCGCAGGTCGCGTCCGCGGAGGCCACCATCGTCACCGCTGGCCATGGCTTGGTGCTCGGCGAACCTGACCCCTCGCTTCGCAACGCCTTCGTCCGACGACAGCCGTACCCTCTGTGGGTTCGTGGCGTCGATTTCGGGGTCTCTGAGCGCACCTCGACCCCAGAGGGGCAGGTGATCACCCTGGAGACCCCTGCTGGCGTCTACCGCGACGTGCCGGTCACGCTGAGGGGCCCCCAGCACGCCGAGAACATGAGCCTCGCACTCATGGTCGCGGAGTGTGCTGCGCGGCCCGTTGCCGATCCGCTCGTGCGCCAGGCGCTGTCGGCGCTGCGCTCTCCCGGGCGCGCCGAGCTCGTCTGTTCCAAGCCGGCGGTGCTTCTCGACGGCGCGCACAATCCCGCTGGAGCCCGCGCTCTTGCGGTGACCCTCGGTGAATCCTTTCCTGTCGACCGCAGGGCTTTCGTCGTCGGTATCTCCGTCGACAAGCCAGCGGCTGAGATCGTCACGGCGCTAGAAGTTCGTCCGCACGACGTGGTCGTGTGCTGCGCCGCGGACAGTTCACGCGCCATGGCCGCGGCCGATCTCGCTGCGATCGTCCGTGCAGTGGTGCCCTCCGCCGTCGTCGAAGTGGCGCGCAGCGTACGCGATGGGGTGTGCCGCGCGATCGCCGCACGTCACCGACCCGAGCTCGTCGTCGTCACCGGGTCGCTGTATGTCGTCGGCCAAGCTCGGGACTTGTTTCGCGGTCTCTTGGATCCGGGGCTCTGGTGAGGAACCCGTCGAGCCCGCTCGTGCGCTGCCAGTCGTCCCGCCCTCACGACCAGTACCCCAGCAACGCCTGACGGAGGTTGGGAATGCGTCTGCTGGGGCGCGGTACCGGCCAGGGGTGCCCGTGAGAGACCCCTGGAAGATTGCCGGAATCGCCGGCCTTATACGGCCACGGACTCATGTGGTAGAGTTCGTGTAAAGGAGATGTGCGATGCTGAACGTCAAGGAGCCCAGCAGTCAAGTGAGCAATGCTCCATGCCCGCGTCGGAGCGCGTTGGGGAGCGACGTGTCGGTGAGACGCCCATCCACGAGGGCGGGGTCGTGACTGACACCCAGCCGGCGGCGAGGGCCAGTCACCTACGCCGTGCGGCTGCGACGGTAGACGAGCCCGACGAAGCATCGGTACGACTGCGACCAAGGAAGAAAAGATGAGCATTGACACCGGTGGACCCGCTCCGATCACTGTCGCGTACGGCGACGGCATCGGACCGGAGATCATGGACGCTACGCTTCGCATCATCACCGCCGGCGGCGCCCACCTCGATGTGGAGACGATCCGGATCGGCGAGGCAGTCTACGCACAGGGGAACACCGCTGGCATCGACCCAGAAGCCTGGGAATCGTTGCGGCGAACCCAGGTCTTCCTGAAGGCTCCCGTCACCACCCCGCAGGGGGGCGGCTTCAAGAGCCTGAACGTGACCGTCCGCAAGGCATTCGGCCTGTTCGCGAACGTGAGATCCTGCCCGTCGTACTTCCCGTTCGTCGCGACCAAGCATCCCGGCATGGACGTCGTGATCATCCGCGAGAACGAGGAGGACCTCTACGGCGGGATCGAGCACCGCCAGACCGAAGATGTCACCCAGTGCCTGAAGCTCATCACCCGGCCGGGCACCGAACGTGTGGTCAGGTATGCCTTCGAGTACGCGCGCCGCTACCGGCGTGCCAAGGTGACCTGCTTCACCAAGGACAACATCATGAAGATGACCGACGGGCTGTTCCACCGGGTGTTCGACGAGGTGGCTTCGGAGTACCCGGACCTGGAGTCCGAGCATTGGATCGTGGACATCGGCGCTGCCAAGCTCGCCGACACCCCGGAGGCCTTCGACGTGATCGTCCTGCCGAACCTCTACGGCGACATCTTGTCGGACGTGGCAGCGCAGATCGCAGGCTCGATCGGGTTGGCAGGTAGCGCCAACATCGGCAGCAAGGTCGCGATGTTCGAGGCGATCCACGGCTCTGCCCCTCGGTTGGCCGGCCAGGACGTAGCCAACCCGTCGGGCTTGCTCCTCGGGGCAGTCCAGATGCTCGTCCACATCGGCCAGGGCGAGGCAGCCGAGCGGGTGCACAACGCCTGGTTGCGCGCGATCGAGGATGGCGTGCACACCGAGGACATCTACAACCCGGCAGTCTCCAGAGTGAAGGTCGGGACGGCCGGTTTCGCGGATGCGGTCATCGCCCGGTTGGGGGAGAGGCCACAGACGCTCGAGCCCGCAAGCTACCCGGCCATCTCGGAACGGATCGCCGTCACGGTCTCAGAGCGTCGACCTGAACGAAAGGAGCTGGTGGGAATCGACGTGTTCGTCGAGTCGCGCCAGCCGGTCGAAGCGCTCGCGAAGTCTCTCGAAGATGTCGCGGAGCCGTTGGAGCTGGTCATGATCACCAACAGGGGCCAAAAGGTGTATCCGGGTGGGCTTCCCGAGACCTTCTGCGTGGATCACTGGCGATGCCGTTTCCAAGGCAGGCACCCTGAGCGACCCCTGCCGTACGAAGAAGTCGTCGCCCTGCTGGGTCGGCTGGTCACTGCAGGACTTCCCTTCATCAAGAGCGAAGGACTGTTCAGCTTTGACGGCCAAGCCGGCTTCTCCCTTGGACAAGGGCAATGACCGTGGTCCCAGACCAGCTGGCCCGTGCCGACGGGCCGCGCAAGCAGGTACATCGCGTCGGCGTTGGCCGCCCACGTGGCCTACAGATCGCATCTGCCAGACGGTATGGCACACGTTGGTCGTGAGAACGACCTTGGAGCTCTGGGCGAGACGGCGGCACGTCTCCGAGAGCGCGGGGAAACCATCGCTCTGAGCAACATCGAGATCGCTGTTGCTGCGGTCGACTCCTCCTCCCGGCTCTGGACGCGGGATTCCGACTTCAAGCGAGCTCGAGGTGCTCTGCCCGCCCTTCGGTTCTTCGATCCTTGATCAGGAGGGCACCTTCACCGAGCGGACCGTGAAGCCGAGAGCTCTGCTCGTGCACCCAGGGACCGTCACCGATGTCGCCTGTTCTTGGTCCGCCGGCACGATCTCAGGGTCGAGGAGGACGAGTGATCCCCGCCGGCACACCCGACGACGGTGTTGCGAAGCGGCGAGCACGAGGCCCGGGTCGCGAACGTGCCCGACCCTGACGACCGCTCTGCGGTCGGCGACACTCCTCATGAAGCCGTCTTTGACATCGAGATGACGACGGAAACGTGCCTCGAGGCGATCCGTTCGAGCCGTTGGCCGATCCCGTCGACATCCACAGGCGCCGGGTGACGCGCACGATCATGACCTGGCCGCTCGTTCCACGGATGTCCGCCCACCGACGGCCCCAGGGTGATGTCCGGCCACCGGGAGGAGAGGCGAGACTTCTGCAGATGCCTCGCGCCGCACGAACCCGGTGAGCGAGCTGGTCGCACAGCCACGCTCTCGTGGCTACCTGCGGCTGCTGCTCGCGCTCTTGGTCCCTTCCGCCTTGTTCAACTCGTACGACGCGGAACTGCGCGCGGTCCTCCTCACCCAGCTGAAGGCGTCGTTCCACGTGGGGACCGCTGCCATCGGCATCGCCAACATCCCGATCGGCTCCGGGCAGTTCGTCGCCTTCCTGGTGGTCCTGGCTGCCGACCGGATCGGCAGGCGACCCATCCTCATGTGGTCCATCCTCGGCTACACGGTCTTCACGACGCTCACCGCGGTGTCGTGGAACCTGTGGTCGTTCGCCGCCTTCCAGTTCGGTGCTCAGGTGTTCATCGGAGCCGAGTTCGGCGTCGCGGTGACGCTGCTGGCCGAGGAGGTCCCGCCCGAGCGGCGCGGTCGCTTCCTGTCGTGGCTGCTCCTCGTCAGCCCTCTCGGCGCAGTGCTTGCGGGCCTGCTGGTCGCAGTGGGTTTCCTCGACAACCCGATCGGCTGGCGGGCGTTCTTCCTTCTCGCAGCCATTCCCTTGCTCGTGGTCGCGTTCGCGAGGCGCCGATTGCAAGAGAGCCACGCGTACCTGCTCGCCGCGCAAGCTCGCGCTGGGCTCCCGCGACGGTCGGCTCGCCAGGTGGTCGCAGGTGCGTTCACGATCTGGCGCGGCGCGCCGCGTCCGCGCGCGCTCGCGGTCGGCTCCATCGCCTTCCTCCAGGGGCTGGCGTCGGCCGCTGCCGTCGGATGGTGGACCTACTACGCCGAGCACGAACGTCACTTCGGCACCGGTACCGCCGGGACCTTCTTCGCCGTCGCAGCCCTCGTCAGCGTGACCGGCTACCTGGCCTGCGGTCGGATGATGGATCGCCTCGGACGGCGACCTACGAGCATCGTCTACACGCTGGGTGCGGTCGGCTGTGCGGTGGTCACCTTCGAGGTGGCTGACCGCTGGGTGATGCTGCCGTTCCTCATCGGGACTGCGTTCTTCGGCGTGGGCATTGCGCCCGTGCTCTCCGCGTTCGCCACCGAGCTGTTCTCGACTGATGTCCGGGCACAGGCCTCCGCGTGGATCAGGAACGGATTCGGCAACACGGGCTCGGTCCTCGGACCCGCCCTCGTCGGGATCCTCGGGGCGAGCACGGCACCGCTTCACAGCATCGGCACCGCCGTCATTGCCCTTGCACTGCTCTTCCTCGTGGCTGTGCCGATCGTGATCTGGGCAATCCCCGAGACGCGGGATGAGTCGCTCGACAGGCCCGTCTCGACGTGCGAGCAGAGGGCGTGATGCGTTCGCTCGGGGTGTGAGACGAACAGGGCGCCCGGTGCCTGGGAGGGGGTGAACCCGACGCTCCTTGGCACAGTGGCTCGCACGATCGGCGGCCAGACCGTCCACCAGGTCACCTACGCCGGCTGGCCGCCCTGCCGTTTCTCGCTCGGCGAGGTGGCGGGCGATACCGCTGACCCACCCGGGCGCTACGGCGCCCTGTGGGGCCGCTGGCGGGCTCCGGCGACGATGACGGGCACCACGCACTCTTCGAGCGACGTTCCGCCGTGCACGTACCGGCCCTCTGGCCCGCGACCCCACGAGAGGTTCTCGCGGAACCCGTGGTCGGCGAGGACCACGAAGGGAACGTCGTCGGGGAGCGCTGCGAGGGAGGGGAGCACGCGGCGCTCCAGACCTGACACGGCGTCGGCCAGGAGCGCTGCAAGCTCGGCCGAGGTGCGATGCAGTCGTTCGTCGACGGCGGTCGCCACCGCGATGGAGAGCGGGGGACCGCCGCTCCACAGCTCTCGCAGCGCGCTTGCGTGGTAGTCGCGGTCTGCCCCCGAGAGCACGGCCGTCTCGTACCCGAGGTGCGCGAACGGCGCGCACGCGTTGGGCTGTCCGGCGATGTCCGAGGGAGATGAGGGCCCCGTCCCCCGCACCGACCCCGTCCCCCGCGCCGACCCCGTCCCCCGCGCCGACCCTGCCGAGCCTGCCGGGGCGGGCACCCCCGACGCCATGGCGGCAAGTGCCTCGGCGGTCCGGGTCGGCGCAGGCACGACCGCCCAGTGGCGGGTGATCACCCGGCCCGGCAGCACCCCTGCCAGGCGCGCGGCCAGCTCTGCACCGAGGTCGGCTCGCAGCGCGTCGACGAGGAGGACCGCGACGCGCCCGTGCGTGCGCAGCAGCGGCTCGACCACGCGGCGGCCGACGTCCCACACCATGAGGCATCCCGGGAAGCCGCTTGCCGCGTAGCGGTCGAACGCCTCGTTCGCCTGGGCGAGGAGCCGCGCGGCGCCGTCTCGCACCTGCGCGACGGCGGCAGGGTCGGCGAGCGACCCCGACGATGCGGCGAGCTCGGCTCTGCTCACCAGCCAGGGAACGCACACGGCGTGCGACGCGTACACGTCCTCGACGAGCTCGGCGGCGGATGCGGTCGGGAGCCGCCGCTCCACCTCTGCCAAGTGCTCCGCCGCCTCGAGCACGTAGGACAGGGCAGCGAGCTCTGTTGCGTCGACGAGCGCGTGTGCAGCGGCGACGGCTCCTACGTCGAGGCAGCCGAGACGCGTCACGAGCTGCCAGTCGCCGGCTATACGGCGCACCAGCGCGTCGGTAGCGAGCCGGAGCGGGTAGCGGAGCAGTGCCTCGGAACGCAGGAGGTCGAGTGCGTCTCGAGCGCTGGAATGCTCGAGGTCCAGCGCGGTGGCGATCTGGTTACCGAGGACGGTGCCTTCGCTCGCGCGCCGATCGAGCTCGGCGAGCTCGGCGAGCGCGCCAGGATCGCCCAGCGCGGCGCGTGCGGCTTCTCGGACGCGCACGGGGTCGGCCAGGAGGGCGGCGGGCAACCACGGTGGCGGCGCGGGCCGGCCCGCCCACCACGCCGCCAGCCACAACGTGTCGGCGCCTTGCGCCGCGGGGAGGAGCGCTGCGACCGAAGGCCACCGTTCGGCCACGAGCGCGACGGTGCTCGACGGGTCGCTCCGCGTGCTCCTACCCACAGCGTCCCCGAATCCTGGTTCTCGGGCCCCGAACGCGGCGGTCTCGTCGGCCTTGTGCGCGGTGGGCCCGGGGGTGTGCCCAAGCCCTCCGAAGAGCGCCTCGGCGCTGTCGCGCACCTCGACGAACCCGCTGGGCGGGACGTCGCCAGCAGGGTCCACCCATGCTTCGAGCAGTTCGAGAAGCCGGCGTTTCGGGTAGCGCCGGCCGATCAGGTCTTCGCGCAGCGCCGCCAGGTCACGGGTGACGACGAGCTGGCTCCCGGCGAGCACGTCGCGGATCGTTCGCTGGAGCTCGTGTTCGAGCAGGCCGGCGATGGTGCCGAGCGCGGCGTCGTCTCCTGGTGCATTGCCTGGCGCGCCGTCGCCTGGCGCGCGGTCGCCTGGCGGCGTGCCTTCTGCCCAGCGCGCGGCCAGGGAGAGGAGCTGGCGCAGGTCGGCGGCGAGCTCGGCGCGCCCGATGGACTCGAGGTCGGTGGCCGCGGCCTCCAGCCGGTCCCGGCGCTCGGCGGCCGAGAGCTCGGCGAGGTGCTCCGCCACGCCACGCTCGGCGAGAGCCACGAGGCCCGCCTGGTCGACGACCGGTGCGGGTTCCCCCAGGCGCAACCCGCACGAGCACACGGGGCGCCACAGCAGCTCCTGGTCGAGGCGACGAGTGCAAGGCGTCGGCACCGCAACAGCCAGCGCCCGGTCGATCTTCACCCGGTCGTCGGGGACCGCCACGGCTCCGATCGACGAGAGCGCGCTGAGTGCACGGTAGGCGGGAGTGGAGCGGACTGCCTGGACGTGCGCGGGTCCTGCTGCGGCGTAGTGGCGCTCGTGGGCCTCCTGGTACACGGCGAGGTACGCGCTGCGCAGCTCGCGCACCGCGCTGAACAGCTCGGCGGTCCTGTCCTCGGCGGCGAGGCGGAGCACGTCGCCGAGCAGCTCGCGCGCGCTGGCGTGCAGGGTGAGCAGCGCCGTGTGGTCGTCTGGGAGCTGCAGGTCGGGATGGGTCAGGTACGCCGCGGCCTCGTTCACGCGACGCAGGTCATCTCGGAAGAAGCGAGCCAGCCGGGTGATCCGGCGCGAGGCAGCGAGCAGGGACTCGGGGGTGTCGACGGCGGCGACGAGCGCGCGCAGCCCGGCCGCCGCGGACGGCACCCCGCTGGTTGCCTCCACGACATCACGGATCTCGGCTGCATCTGCGAGCACGGGCGCCATGTCGGCCTCTCCGAGGGCAGGGATCTCCGCGACGGCACGCAGCCCTTCGGCGACCTGGGCCAGCTCTTCCCGGCGCGCCTCCAGCCATGCCTGCGCGTATTGCCACGCGACCCGCTGGGTCGCCGCGGTCCACGGGTCGAGCGGTCCCGGTCCGATGACCGGTCCCAGCTGGGCGGCCATGTCGCGCACCGCCTGCTCGACGAGCTCGCCCGCAGCGAGACGGTCGCTCGGGGTGACCGCGAGGAAGGGGTCAACGAGCCGCTTGCGTCCCCGGAGCACCTCGACGAGGCCGGTTGCCGCACAGGCGTTGAGAACGAGCACCGACTCAGGTGCGCTGAGCCCCAGAGGGCCGGCGGCCAGCTCGGAGACCGCGTCTGCTGCGAGGACCATCTCTCCGTCGCCGACGATCCGGAGCAGCTCGGCGACAGCAGGGCTGCGCACCGGGTCGGGCGCGATCGTCGCCCCGTCGCGGCGCGAGCGGGCGAGCCCGAGTGGCACCAGGTACCCGTCGACGAGCGGCCGCAGCTGGCTCATGGCTGCGGGCGGAACCCGTCCGAGCGGGATGACCTCGTGCACCAGGCGCTGGAGCAGCCGCTCGCCGACGAGCTCGCCGCGCGGGGCGACCTCGGCGTGCAACGGGTGCAGGCGCGACAGCAGCGGGTCGGCGAGCCGCGGCAGCTGCCGTTCGAAGGCGAGGCCGGCGAGGGAGGGCAGGTCGAGGTCGGGCGACCCCAGGAGGTCGCCGTCCCGAGGCGGCGGGTAGACGAGAGACCCGTCGAAGTAGAGGCGCCGGAGCAGCTCGCGCGCGATGGCGGCGTCTGCCTCGCATGCCTGCTCGCCGGCGGTGACGAGATCGGCGAGCCCCGCTCGGCGAGCCTCTTCGAGCACCTGACGGCGGGCGTGGAGATCGAGCAGGGTGTCGTGCTCGGCGTCGGTCGGACAGGCGGGGACCCACACGGCGATCCGGCGCGTGCTGGCGGCAGCCGCCTCGGCTGCGCCTGCCGCTTCGGCCGCGTCGACTGCGCTGAGCTCTGGCTCGGCCACGACGAGGCAGCCCTCGGCACCCGCGGCAACCGCGTGGGTCGCCATCGTCTCGGCGTCGCCGGCCGAGAGCTCGGTGAGCCGGGCCGTCTCGACGACCAGCGACCGCAAGGTGTTCTGCCAGAGCAGCTCTCGCCGGGAGGGCCCGAGCTGGCCGAGGGTGTCGAGCGGGAGCGTCGGGGTCGAGCCGAGGTCCGCGAGGGTCGCGACGAGCCGTCGGTCCGAGCGGTGCACCTCTGCTCGCGCCTCAGCGACGCGTGCGGCGAACACCAGTCCGGCGTCGGCTCCTGCGTCGGCTTCGTACGTACGCGGCGGACCAGGATGGGTGACGACGTAGGCGCCTCGCTCGACGGTCGCCCGCAGGACGGCCGTCTCGAGGTAGGCGGCGTTCAGGGAGGGGTCCACGTCGCTGACCCGGGCTTGGAGCATGTCTGCCAGCTCGGCAGCGCTGCGAGGCCGCTCGAGGGGCGACGCGGCGAGGAGCACGAGGAGCTTCACCGTCCGCAATGCGAGCTCGCGGTCATCGGGCTCGAACAGCTCGTCGAGCGAGCGCTCGTAGTAGGGGACGACCGTGCCTGCGAGGCGCGCCGTCTCCTGGCGCTCGTGGAGACGGGATGTGAAGTGGTCGTAGACGAGGTCGGGCGTGACCAGCTCGAGGCACGATCTGTCGAGTGCTGCGCGGACGCTCCGGCACACGAAGTCCACGACGCCGCGTTGCTGGGAGAGCAGGAAGCGGAGCCCCTCGAGCAGCCGCAGGGTCTCGGGGTGCAACGGGTAGCAGCGGGCGAAGGTCTCGTAGCCCACCGGGCTCGAGGGGAAGGCGGTGCACAGGGCTTCGTGCGCTGCGCGGACCCACTGCTCGGCACCCGGCCGGAGCCGGATGAGGCGCCCGTGCACGAGATCTTCGACGTGGCGCATGGAGAGCGTGAGGCTCGGCCGGTAGCGGTCGCGGATGCGGCCGAGCTCGCGCTGGCTGATGTTCGCCACCTCCTCGATGCTCTCCTGGAGCGCACCGACGACCGTCACGGGGTGCTGGCGGGTCCACTCGCCGATGAACTGGAGGAAGCGGAGGTCCTCGGTCAGCTCCGGACCCTGCTTCGCGCGGAGGAACTCACTCAGCTCGTCGATCAGGAGGACCAGCCCGGCGTGGCCCGCGCGACGCGCGGCGTCGAAGAGGTCTTCCCACGCGGCCGCACGGTCGTCGGCCGGTGCTGGCGGTGCCATGCCGAGAGCGCGCCAGGCGCGTTCGGCCACGACGTCCTCGAGACGCGCCTGGGCTCGGTACTCGACGAGCGGCACTGCGACTGCGAGCGAGGGCGCGACCGACGCGGCGCGTCGCCGGAGATCCTCGTCCCAGCCCGCAAGCCCGGAGGCCATGGCCCTGTGCGGATCGGCGAGGAGCTCGGCCAGTGCGGCGAGGAAGTGCGACTTGCCCGACCCGAAAGGGCCAACGACGAAGAACCCCGCGCCGGCCGCCGCTCGATCACCGGCCGCGTCACCGGCCGCGTCGAGCACTGCAGCCAAGCTGCCTGCGACGTCGCCGGTGAGGACCAGCTCGGCCAGGCGGCCAGGTCTGCCGTCGAGCCGCACGACGGTCTCCGTGTCGGCGACCTCGATGACGCCGTCGAGGACGGGCACTCCCGTGGGAACGGCCGCGCCTGGCGTCTTCAGTCCAGCCGCCCGCCCAGCGGTCATCGATGCCGCCTCACGGCGTGCCGGGCGTCGAGCCGGCGTCGGCGACGGGAGGAGCGCCGGCGTCACCAGCGGCATCGGGGGCGGGCACCGGTAGCTTGCGCAGCTCCGCGTAGACGGCGCCGCGGCGGCTCCCCGCATGAGGCAGGAGTCCTTCGAGCGTCCGGCGCAGCTCCTCGAGCGCCCCCCGGCGGTGCTGGAGGTGCACGTAGGTCTTGAAGAGGACGAGGTCGTGGGGGTCCTCGAGCAGGCACGACCCGAGCACCGCTGCCGCCTCGTCCAGCCTGCCGGCCCGACGGAGCGCGAAGCCCTGCATCTTGCGTGCGTACCGGTCGCCGGTGCGCCCGGCCCGCTCCTGCCATGCGGCGGCCGCAGCGTCTTCGTCGCCCGCCTCCGAGCGCAGCCGCGCGAGCACCGCGGTGAGGTGCGGGTTGGCGGCTCCAGCGCTCTTGTGGAGCACCGCCGCTTCCTTCGCCCGCCGCTCGGGAGGCAGCCGGAGCAGGCGAACCTCGCAGAGCTTGGCGTACGCCCACTGGTCTTCCCCCGAGCGCTCGAGGGCGCGGGCGTACATGGTCTCCGCGACGTCCAGTCGCCCTTCGCGCCGCTCGATGTCCCCGAGGAGCGTCCAGGCTGCCGTGGCGGCGTCGTCGCGCTCGATCGCCTGCGCTGCAGCGCCCCGGGCGCCGGTGACGTCGCCGAGCCGGAGGCGCGCCCGCCCGAGCTGGACCAGGGTCCACGTCCCGCGGTCGCCGAGCGCGTCGGCATCCTGGTAGCTGCGCGCCGCATCGCGGAAGCGGCCCTCGCGGTAGGCGAGGTCGCCTCGGAGCCGCGCAGTGAAGGCGGTCGTCCCCGCCTCTGCTTCTGCGCGGTCGAGCGCCGCGGCGGCCTCCTCGAAGCGTCCCCGCCGCAGCTGGACGTCTGCCAGCTGAGCCAACGCGGCCGGGTGCGGGTGCGCGCCGAGGATCCCCTCGAGCGCGATGACCGCGGCATCGAGGTCGCCGGCTCGCTTCAGCTGGAGCACGTGACCGAGATCCGGCGCTGGCACGCACACGAGTGTACGGGGCACGAGCAGGGACCAGGGGCAGGGCTGGATGTGTGGGAAGTCGTGGTACCATACCACATGGGGGTATTGATCGAGCCACAGCAGCAGACCAAGGAGCGCACCATGCCGGAGACCGCCACGTTCACCGTGCCGGGGATGTCCTGTGAGCACTGCACGAGGGCGGTGAGCGACGCCCTCTCGTCGGTACCGGGCGTGCACTCGGTCGAGGTCGACCTCGACACGAAGCTCGTCAGGGTCCAAGGAGATGGTCTCGACGACCCGGCACTGCGGGCCGCCATCGAAGAAGCCGGGTACGAGGCACAGTGACGGAGATCTGATGACGGTCGACACGGGCACGAAGGACACCAAGGACGCCAGGGACCACGCGCAAGCCCGTGACCGCGTGGAGCTGGCAATCGGCGGCATGACCTGCGCGTCGTGCGCCGCGCGCATCGAGAAGCGTCTCAACAAGCTCCCCGGTGTCGACGCCACGGTGAACTTCGCATCCGAGCACGCGACGGTGGTGTTCGACCCGGCGGAGGCGAGCGTCGACCAGCTGATCGGCGCCGTCGAGGCAGCCGGGTACGAGGCCAGTCTTCCCGAGGCCGTCACGGAGGAGGACCCCGCCCGTCCCTACCGTCTGAGGCTGGTCCTCGCCATCGCGTTGAGCATCCCCCTGGCGATCTTCGCCTGGGCACCGGCGGCCCGGCCGCCAGGCTGGGAATGGGTCTCCCTCGCTTTGGCGACCCCGGTGGTCTTCTACGCCGGTTGGCCGTTCCACCGTGCGGCGGTCCAGAACGCGCGCCATGGCGCGGTGACCATGGACACGCTCATCTCGGTCGGCACGCTCTCGGCGTGGCTGTGGTCGACGGTCGTCGTGGCGGCGAGCATCTCGACGAGCGTCTACTTCGACACCGCCGGGGCGATCACCGCGTTGATCCTGCTCGGCCGCTACCTGGAGGCGAAGGCGAAGCGGCGGTCGGGTGAGGCGATCAGGAAGCTCCTCGAGCTCGGGGCGAAGGATGCCCACCTGCTTCGCGACGGCGAAGAGGTGCTGGTGCCCGTCGAGGCGCTCGCAGTGGGGGACCGCTTCATTGTCCGACCCGGTGAGCGGATCCCCACCGACGGCGTGGTCGTGTCCGGCACCTCTTCCGTCGACGAGGCGATGCTCACCGGCGAGCCGGTCCCTGTGGACGTGGGGCCGGGCGATGCCGTGGTCGGGGCGACCGTCAATACCTCGGGGCGTCTGGTGGTCGAGGCGACGCGGGTCGGCTCCTCCACTGCGCTCGCGGAGATCACCCGCCTCGTCGCCGAGGCGCAGGCGGGCAAGGCACCCGTCCAACGGCTCGCGGACCGGGTGTCGGCGGTGTTCGTGCCAATCGTCATCGGCGTCTCTCTCCTCACCCTCATCGGTTGGCTGCTCATCGGCGGGGCGGCACCCACGGCGGCGTTCACTGCCGCGGTTGCCGTGATCGTCATCGCCTGCCCCTGCGCGCTCGGGCTGGCCACCCCGACCGCCCTGATGGTCGGCACGGGCAGAGGTGCGGAGCTCGGCATCGTGATCAGGGGCCCCGAGGTGCTCGAGCAGACGCGCCAGGTGACCACGATCGTGCTCGACAAGACCGGCACGTTGACGGAGGGGAAGATGGTCGTATCTGGGCTGGTCCCAGCCGACGACGTCGAAGAGGACGAGCTCTTGCGCCTTGCCGCGGCCGCAGAGGACCCGAGCGAGCACCCCATCGCCCGGGCTGTGGTCGCCTTGGGCCGGGAGCGTTTCGGTGCCTTGCCGCATGCCGAGGAGTTCTCGGCGCGGACTGGCCTCGGGGTCGAGGCGGTCGTCGACGGCCGCGCGGTCGTGGTCGGACGCCTATCGATGCTCGAGGACTGGGCGATCGCACTGCCTGATCGTCTCGGCGAGATCGCCGCGAGCCTCGAGTCGAGTGGGTCGACCGTGGTGGCGGTGGCCGCAGATGGTGGCGTCGTCGGGCTCGTGGCGGTGAGCGATCGCATCAAGGCGACGAGCCGCAAGGCGGTTGCCGAGCTGCGAGAGCTGGGGCTCGACCCGGTGCTCCTCACCGGGGACAACGAGCGGGCGGCACAGGCGGTCGCCCGCGAGGTGGGTATCGACCGAGTGCTTGCCGGTGTCCTCCCCGGCGAGAAGGCGGCCGAGATCGCGCGTCTTCAGGAGATGGGCGAGGTGGTGGCCATGGTCGGCGACGGCGTGAACGACGCGCCTGCGCTCGCCCAGGCCGATCTCGGTCTGGCGATCGGGACCGGTACGGACGTCGCGATCGAGGCCTCGGACCTGACCTTGGTCGCAGGCGACCTCCGCGCCGCCGCCGACGCCATCCGGCTGTCGCGCCGGACGCTGCGCACGATCAAGGGGAACCTGCTCTGGGCGTTCGCCTACAACGTCGCCGCGATCCCCCTCGCAGTGGCAGGCATCGTGAACCCGATCATCGCGGCCGGCGCCATGGCGTTCTCGAGCGTCTTCGTCGTCACGAACTCGCTGCGCTTGCGCCGCTTCTCCCCGCTCGAGGACCGCCGATGACTCCTGGCTCCCATGGCCGAGGCCTCGACGACCACGTGGAGCAGGGCGACCACGTCGAGCAGAGCGACCACGTCGAGCAGAGCGACGCCCACGGCTACATCGCCCACGGCGACAAGGACGCGCTCATCAAGCGGATGCGCCGGATCGAAGGCCAGGCGCGCGGGATCGAGAAGATGATCGCTGAAGAGCGCTACTGCATCGACATCCTCACGCAGATCGCGGCGATCGACACCGCGCTCGAGGCGGTGGCGTTCAAGATCCTCGAGGACCACGTCAACCACTGTGTGAAGCGGGCGCTTTCCTCGGGAGACGAGGTCGTGGCCGCAGAGAAGAGCAAGGAGCTGCTCGAGGCGGTCCACCGTTTCGCCCGGACGAGGTGAGCGCGCCGGGTGGCGCTCAGATGGTCGGCCGCGGCTCGTCGGAGAGCGGTCCGTCGGCAGCGGGTGGGTGCATCCCGGGCGGGCACTCGTCGCCGTCTGCCGACTGATCCGCCAAGAGCGGATCCAGACGTCCGTGCACGCGGGCGATCCCCTCGGTGACTGCGTCGCCGAGGGCTGCGAGGGCCTCCTTGCTCTGTCCGGCTTCGAGCATCCAGCGGGCTGCAGCCACCTGCTGGACCACCGAGTCGCTGGCCTCGACCGCCCGGCGTTGCGCGTCAGACAGCTCCTCGATGCGCTGCGCTTGGCGCCTCCGATCGGCCTCTCGCTGGCTCGCGACCTCGCTCAGGTGTCCGACGAGGCCTCCCATCAGCGCCATCGCCAGGAGCGGCGCGACCCATCCGGTGAGGTCGATATCCCCCCTGGAGCGGACCGCCTCCAGCACGACGAAGGCGGTGACGCCGAAGCCTGCCGCGGTGATCCCGCCTCTGCGCCCGAAGCGCAGGGCGCTGAGTGCGATCGGGACCACGTAGAGCAGCGCCACGGTCTCGCTGGCCCGGTCGAAGAACCAGCGCAGGATCGTGACCGCCGCCAGTAGGCCGACGATGATGCCCACGGCCACGAGCCGGGAGCTCGGCGCGTAGTGCCGAGCTCCCTCCCAGCTGGCTCTCACGCGTGCGGCAGCCCATCGTCGAGCTCCTGGCACCAGGACCTCCTGGCTCATGGTTCTCCTCCGCCACGGGCGGGGCGAGAAGATCGGTGGCACCGAGGAACCTCGTCCTCGCACCTCGAAGTTATCGCTCGCCGGACCACCCGCAGTGTCACAGGGGTGGAGGGGCCGCGCTGCGAGCGCTCGGCCGGGCGCGAGGGCCGACTGCGAGCACCGCGCTGCCTGCGAGCCCGAGGCCTGTGGCG
>JAJZVL010000062.1 GCA_021845725.1 Actinomycetes bacterium
CGAGACGATCGAGATGGCGAACCGCAGGTGGAGACCACCGCAGCCCGTACTCATCCACGGGACCAGCGGGCCCGTGCCTCCTCCTTGGTGAGCTCGATCGTCTGGCCGGCCCGTCGAGTAGCTGCAGCCTCCCGAAGGTCGGCCATGGCGTCGGCGTCCGACAGGATCTCGAGCGTGTCCTCGAGCGCCTCGAGGTCTTCGACCGCCAGCACGACCACGCTTGGTCGCCCGTGCTTGGTGATCACGACGCGACGGTGCTCGGTTTCGATCCCTTCGACGACCTCGGACAGACGCGCTTTGGCATCCGCCAAGGAGACCTGCTCGGTTGCTGGGGTGACCATAAGTAGGACTATAGCGTTCCGGAGAGCACGGCGGGGAGACGTCGTCGCACGTCGTCGAGGTTCGAGGACGAATCCCTACGGCCCACCATTGTTGTCACGCTGCGAGACCTCTGGCTGAATCCCCTTTGCCGGCAGGATCAGCCAGGCGCCGAGCCTCGGGCCGCTCGCCACAGCGAGCCCGGCGAGCATCGAGCAGGCGGCGGTGGGCGGTCCAGAGTGAACACATCGTGCCCTCGCGGTAGGTCAGATCCGGCCATCAGACCCAGGCATGAGCCTGACGCGGCGTGATGCCACATTCGTCCTGCCGGCACAATGCAAGTGGCGAGGTGCGCTGCTGCCCCGATTGAGCCTCGTCAGAGGTGGTCGGGCGATCCCGACACCGACACCGGCACTACGCCGCGCCAAGCGACACCGTCTGTGGCGCCGCGCCGCGTGGCCCTCGTTCCTGCCCCTGAGGCAGGTGATCCAAGAAGATGCGCGCCAGCCAGGATGCTGGGGCCGGGGTGCGGTCGAGCGATCAGGCGCTGCGCAGCTTCCGAAGCACCGACTCCAGCGCTGCGCGCTCGTCGTCGCTTAGGGGTTGGAGCAGGTAACGCTCGAGCACGGCGCGGTGCGACGCGGTCGCCTCGTCCACCTTGGCTGCGCCAGCCGGCGTCAGGCGAACGTAGACGCTGCGCCGGTCCGTCGGGCAGCTCGAGCGCTCGGCGTACCCCGAGTCCACGAGTCGGTCCACGAGGCGGGTGATCCCCCCGGAGGTCAGTGAGACCTCACCGGCCAATCGCGTCATCGTGGTGAAGCCGCCAGGGGACCGTCGCAAGCGGATCATGGCGTCGTACCAGCTGAGTGGCAGTCCGCACGTCTCTTCCAGGTGGGCGCCGAGAATTCGGGTGATCCGGGCATGGACCTCGACCAAGAGGCCCATCAAGGTGATGGCGTGCTCCTCGGCGGGGTCGAGCGGGGGGAGGGGAGGGCGAGCGCCGAACCCGTCGCGCGCCGGTCCGGAAGGGGAGCCGGCTGGTGTTGTTCGACGCACGGTCGCCTGATGCTGACCTGCCGCTCGTGTCGGCACATCTGCAGTGTACCGCACTTCGACAATCAGATGTTGACATATATCTGACCGATCAGATATACTTGCTCTTGGTGGTGAGTGTCTGCCCTGCGCCGACGTGAAGAGGCGGCTAGGCAGGCGACCCAGCCAGGCACTCGAGCACACGAGCGAGAACGACACGAGAAAGAGGTATGGCCATGTCCGACCAGATCACCGCGGTCAAGCTGCCCACGCCAGGGACGTACACCGTCGACCCCGCCCACTCCGAGGTTGGGTTCGTCGCGCGGCACCTCATCGGCTCGAAGGTTCGTGGCCGGTTCACGAAGTTCGAAGGGACGATCGTGATCGCCGATCCGATCGAGCGCTCCTCGGTCGAGGCCACGGCTGAGACGGCGAGCATCGAGACCGGCGTTCAGATGCGCGACGACCACATGCGGACCAACGACTTCTTGGACGCCTCGAACTTTCCGACGCTGTCGCTCAAGAGCACGGGTCTCACCAAGGTGAATGACACCGAATGGAAGCTCGCCGCCGATCTCACGATCCGAGGTGTGACCAAGTCGGTCGTCTTCGACGTCGAGTACCACGGCGCGGGCCCCGGTACGCAGCCCGGGTCGGAGGTGTTCGCCCTCTCGGCCTCGACCGAGGTCGATCGACGCGACTTCGGAGTCTCCTTCAGTGGTGTCCTGGAGGGTGGCGCGATCGTCGTCGGCAACAAGGTCCGGATCGAGATCGAGGTCGAGGCCGGTCGCCAGGGGTAGTCGCCCGGATCTCCAGGTCGACCAGCACCTCTCCCGCTTGTTCGAGGACATGGTGCTTGCGGCCCGTGGCGAGCCCGCGGGCCATTGCGGACGCGGACCACCTAGCGTTGCAGGACGGCAGGCGGTCCGCTTGCTGAACGATGTCATAGCCGGCCTTGAGGAGGCACGATGACCCTTGGTGACAAGTCCCTGCACTTCCAGGGTAAGGGGACGGACCTGAACGTCCTGCAGCAGAAGATCGAGGAGTACCTGAAGTCTGATGGATTCACGGTGCAGTCGTCTGCTCCGAGCAGCGAGGGGCTCGTCCTGCAGGCCAAGAAGGGGGGGTTCCTCCGAGGGGTCGTTGACGCGGATCGAGCGCTGACGATCATGCTCACCGGCACGCCTGACGACTTCACCGTTCGAGTCGGGATCGGCAAGTGGCTGGAGCATCTGGGCGTTGCCGCCATCGAGACCCTCCTCATCTCCGACCTGTTCTTGGTGATCGACGTCGCCGACACCGCATGGAACTTCGAGGTCGAGGACAAGCTCGTCAAGCAGATCGAGTCGCTCGTCGGCTGAGCCGCCCGAGCCCCCGACGGTCCCCGGGGATGGGGGGTGCGTCCTCGGTAGGGTGGAGGTCATGCAGCCGAATGTGATCGAGACGAAGCTTCGGGGGCGCCAGTTGCTCTCCGACCCCCGGCTCAGCCACGGGGTCGCGTTCACCCGAGAGGAGCGGCAGGCGTTCGGGCTCGTCGGCCTGCTTCCGCCCGCGGTGCTCACCCTCGACCTCCAGGCAGCACGCGCCTACCGGCAGTTCTGCGCGCAGCCCGGCGACCTCGCGAAGAACGTCTACCTCACGTTGCTCCGTGAGCGGAACGAGGTCCTCTACTTCCGGCTGTTGCAGGATCACCTCGCCGAGATGCTGCCGATCGTCTACACCCCCACCGTCGGGGAGGCGATCCAGCATTTCAGCGCGGAGTTCCGTGGAACCCGAGGTGTGTACCTCTCCGTCGACGACGTCGCGGACATCGAAGCGTCACTGCGTGCCACCGATCTCGGGCCTGACGACGTCGACATCATCGTCGCGACGGATGGCGAAGCGATCCTGGGGATCGGCGACTGGGGCGTCGGAGGCATCGGCATCTCGATCGGCAAGCTCTCCTTGTACACGGCGGCCGGCGGGATCGATCCCGACCGAACCCTCCCTGTCGTCCTGGACGCCGGCACGAACCGGCAGAGTCTGCTCGACGACCCGTTCTACCTCGGCAACCGGCACCCCCGGGTGGACGCCCGCGTCTACGACGACTTCGTCGACGCGTATGTCGAGTCGGCCGGCCGTCTCTTTCCCCGTGCTCTCCTGCACTGGGAGGACATCGGAGCGGCCAACGCACACCGGGTGCTCGATCGCTACAAGGAACGGCGGCTGACCTTCAACGACGACATCCAAGGGACCGGGGCGATCGCCCTGGCTGCCGTTCTTTCGGCTCTACGTATCGGCGGAGGCCGCCTCGCAGACCAGCGGGTCGTCATCCACGGTGCCGGCACCGCAGGGATCGGCATCGCCGAACAACTCGCGGCTGCGATCGGAGAGGACGGCGCGCTGGATGGGCGGACAGCCATCTGGGCGTTGTCGAGCCGGGGCCTGCTGTGCGCGTCCGACGAGCACCTCCGTGACTTCCAGCGACCTTTTGCTCGCGCCGACGGCGATGTCTCCAGCTTCGCCAGAGACACGCAGGGGAGGATCGGCCTCGCCGAGGTCGTCCGCCAAGTGCACCCTACGGTCCTCATCGGCACGTCCGGCCAGCCGGGGAGCTTCTCCGAGGACATCGTGCGCGCGATGGCCGCCCACTGCGAACGGCCGATGATCATGCCTCTTTCGAACCCGACGTCGCTCTCGGAAGCCGATCCCGCCGACCTGCTCGCCTGGACGGGGGGGCGCGCGCTCGTCGCCACCGGTAGCCCGTTCCCGCCTGCTGTCGTCGGGAACGAGACCTTCGACATCGCGCAGGCGAACAATGCCCTGGTCTTTCCCGGGCTCGGGCTTGGCGCGATCGTGTCGCGAGCCTCGCGGATCACCCCGGGGATGCTCCGGGCCGCCGCTGCGGCTGTGGCCGGCGAGCTCGACTCCACGCAACCCGGAGCGCCTCTCCTGCCGCCGGTGGACACGCTGCGGCAGACGTCGGCAGGCGTGGCTGCGGCGGTGGCTCGTGCGGCGCTGCAGGACGGTGTAGCCCGTCGCGAGGAAGTGGCGATGGAGGATGCCATCGCCACGGCGATGTGGGAACCCGCCTACCCGCCTTTGCGCCCTGCGGGCTGAGGCCGGAGCCCGACGAATCGGACCCGACGCATGGAGCCCGACGTACAGGACCCTGGGCATGGAGCCCGACGGGCAGCGCACCGCCGGGCATCGAGCGCCACGAAGACAAGCTACGAGGAACCGGAGATGGGAACGTGACTGGACAGATTGTTGTCGGAATCGACGGCTCGGAGGGATCGCGCCGCGCGCTGGAGTGGGCTCTCGGGGAAGGGAGGATCCGCGGGCTGCGTGTCGAGGCGGTGATCGTCTGGCAGAGCCCCTACGACTTCCCGGGGGACTTCGACTTCTTCTCCTCGCAGGACGACGCGAAGATGGCAGACGCGGCGCGGGCGCGCCTCACGGCGACCATCGAGGAGACTGCCGGCGCCCGTGCCGACGAGGTCGAACCGGTCGTCGTCGAGGGCGATCCTGCAGAAGCCCTGTGCGCGCGAGCCGAGAAGGCCGCTTTGCTCGTGGTCGGGTCGCGCGGCCGGGGGATCTTTGCTCGCCTCGCTCTCGGATCGGTGAGCTCGAAGTGCGCGCACCACAGCCCCTGCCCTGTGGTGATCGTCCCCGCGCCGGACCGAGGAGGAGAGGTGCAGAACGTTCCCGCCGGCCGGGTCGTCGTCGGTGTCGACGGTTCACCCGGGTCGTTGCGAGCGCTTCGGTGGGCGCTCGACGAGGGGGGTGCGCGACGAGCGACCGTGCAGGTCGTCACGGTTTGGCGTGGCGTCCACGTCGACGAGGACATGGCCATGGAGCTGCTCAACTTCTCCACACTGGCCGAGTACGAAAGGGCAAGCGCCGAGACGGCGAAGAAGCGGTTGGAGCGAGCGATCGACGAGGCCATCGCGGGGTCGCCTCTCGTCGCCGAGCCGGCCGCGGTCGAGTCGGTCGCCGTCGAGGGAGATGCTGCCGAGACGTTGTGCCGGTACGCAGCGGAGGCCGACCTGCTCGTGGTCGGTTCGCGTGGCCGAGGCACGTTCGCCGAGCTGTCACTGGGCTCGGTGAGCTCGAAGTGCGCGCACCACTGCCCACACCCGGTCGTGATCGTCCCCGCAGAGCGGACCGGCACCACGGACCATGACCGGCAGGGCGGAGCGTGACCGGCACGACGGACCATGACCGGCAGGAGCCGGCTCGGTACCCACACGCGTGAATGCGGGGGCGATCGCCCCCGCATTCACGTGCTGCGCTCACTGCGAGCCGGTCAGCCCCCTTTGGCCAGGAGCCGTTTGGTCAGCCCCCTTTGGCCAGGAGCCGTTTGGTCAGCCCCCTTTGGTCAGGAGCCCTTGACGTACCACGTCTGGGGAACGAATGCCCCGTAGGGACTGAGGTGCTGCCAGCCCGAAAGGCTCTTCTTCACCGCGACGACCCTCAGGTCCTGGAGCGGCCACCACAGGGAAGCAAGGTTCTTCGAGAGGTAGTTCTCGTCGGCGTAGAGGGGCTTCAGCCCAGGGGTGGTCTCGACGGCGTCGATCAGCTTCTGGGCCTTGGGTGTGTAGTATCCGCCCCCCCAGAAGTTCCCCTTTCCCCATTGGCTTGTGCCGTTCGGGATCGTCTGGTACTGCCCGTATGTCCACATGTAGCTCGAGTAGCCGATGAGGCCCCAGTTGCACGGAGGTGTGCTCGGGCACACGCCGCCGATGGAGAACATCGTTGTCGTGGTTTGCCCGTCCAGGGCGAGGTCGATGCCGACCGACTTCGCTTCGGTCTTGAAGGCTGACACCGCGGCGAAATACGCTGTTGTTCCCGTCGAGTACATGAACTTGAAGCTGAGCTTCTTGCCCTTCGAGATGCCCTTCCCGCAGTCCGATGGACCGGTCCCGGGATGCTTGCAGACGTCGACACCGCCGGGGCCCTTGACCCAGCCGTGGGCCTTGAGCAGCTTTGACGCCAGCTGCGGGTCGAAGGGGTAGGGGTTCTTCTTGATGCCGGGGCTCACGTACTTGGACCCGGGGTAGACGGCGACCGGTCCGTAGTCGGGGAGGCCGTAGCCGCCGAAGGCGCGCTTGATGTAGAGGCTCTCTGTGATGAGGTGCTGGAGCGCCTGGCGGATGTAGAGCTGCTTCACGAGCGGGCCCCAGACCTTGTTCGAGTAGTCGAGCTCGATGACCTGGTTGTAGAAGGTGGTCCATGGCTTGATCGTGTAGCCGTGGCTCTTGAAGTAGGAGATCTCCTTCAAGTCACCGAACGGGATGTAGCCGAATGTGAGCGTGCCCGAGCGCAGCGCGTCGAGCTCCGCGGTGCCTGTTGTGAAGCTGTAGAGCTTGAACCCGGCGATGCGCGGCTTTGTCGGCCCGGTGTAGTGCGGATTGGTCGCCAGCGTCGCCGTGTGGGTCACCTGGTCGTAGGCGCTGATCTCGAATGGCCCGTCGACGGTCTTCCAGATCGGGTTCGTGGCCCAGGTCCCCTCGTCCTTGGACTGGGAGAAGAGGAATGTGAGCACCTGCTTCGCTCCGGCAGGCGTGGACGCAGCGGTGCCGTCGGGCGATGTGAGCGAGGTCCGGTCCCACTCTTGCACCGGAAGGGGGTAGATCCAGGTGAGCTGGTTCCCGGTGAACCACACCGGGTTGTAGGAGCGCTTCAGGTGGAGGACGACCGTCGACGAGCTCGGGTATGTCACGCTCGAGATGTCTGTCGGGAGGAGCCCCGGCAGGTAGTTCCCGAGCTTCTTCTTCCCGGCGTCGACGAGCTGGAAGTAGAACTTCACGTCGTTCGATGTGAGCGCCGCACCTGTCGACCACTTCAGGTTCGTCTTCAGCTTGATGGTGACGGTCTTGTCGTGGTTGGAGTAGACGGGGGGGTCAGCTGCCGACTGGGTGTAGTCGATCCCGGTCTTCGAGCCGTTCCCGGCCCAGTAGAGGGGGAGCCACATCTCGCGTTGGGCAGCGATATCCCAGTTCTCGTAGCCGACCTGGTTCACGAGAGGGAGGATCCATGTGAAGATGTCCCCGATCGTGAGGGCGTACGCCGGCATCGCGTTGGACACCACCTTGGGAGACTTGTCGGCCTTCGTGGCATGGTGCGATCTGGGGCTGGCGGACGCAACAGGAACGCCGCCGAGGACCGCGCCACCGACGGTCGCCAACAGGGCTGCGGCAGCGGCGCCCGCCCCCCAGCGCCGGAGCATCCCCCCTTTGCCATGGGCCCGGCCAATCACTGCCTGCTTCGCATCTCCGAGCATGCGGCTCCTCTTTTCCTCGCCGTTCAGCCACCCGGCACGGCGCGTGCCGTCGTTCCTGTCTCCTGAATTATCATTCAGACTCGTGGACAATGCCAATCAACAACGCAGATGAGACCCTATCCCGAAGCTCCGAACATTGCAATAGTGTTACATAGCATTCCGCCGGGCACGACCGGACGTGTCGCTGCACGCCCGATCAGCGCGGCGACGTCGTGGGGGAAGGGCTTCGAGGCATGAGCACGGCTGGGACGGTGGGACGGTCTGCCAGCTCACGGGCGATCTCCCTCTGGTACTCGCAGCTGGACCCGACCCCGGTGCGCCGAGACCGCCTCTCGGGGTCACGCTCCGCCGACGTGTGCATCGTGGGAGCCGGCTACACGGGTCTGTGGACTGCCTACGAGCTGCTGCGGCGCCAGCCGAGCCTCGACGTCGTCGTCCTCGAGGCCGAGGTCGCGGGCTTCGGCGCCTCAGGCCGCAACGGCGGATGGGTCGAGGGGATGGTGGCCGGCGACCGCAGGCACTGGGCGGCTCGCGGCGGCCGCGAGGACGCAGCGCGCATGGCGCAGGCCATCCAGGGCGCTGTCGACGAGATCGGCAGGGTGGTCGTGGCCGAAGCCATCGACTGCGGCTTCAAAAAGGGCGGGTCGTTGAAAGTCGCCCAGAGCGAGCTCGAGGTGCGTCGCTTGCAGGCGGAGCTCGAGGAGGATCGGCTCTGGGGGCTCGGTCCCGACGACGTCGCGTGGCTCGATCGAGATGAGACCGTTGCGAGGATCTCGATCGACGATGTGCTCGGCGCTACGTACACGCCCCACTGCGCCCGTGTCCAACCGGCGGCCTTGGCGGTTGGCCTGGCAGGAGCGGCAGAGCGGGCTGGCGCGGTGATCCACGAGTCGACGCCTGTGACGCGTATCGACCCGGGGATCGCCCACACGCCGTTCGGCAAGGTCCGGGCACCCTTCGTCGTGCGCGCCACTGAGGGGTACACCGTCTCCCTCCAGGGTCAGCGCCGGGCCATGCTCCCGCTCACGAGCTGTGTCATCGCGACCGAGGTGCTCGGGCCTGCCATCTGGGAGCAGATCGGGTGGTCGAGTGCCGAGACGATGTGGGATTCGCGCCGACGCTACGTCTACCTGCAGCGGAGCCCGGACGATCGCATCGTGATCGGCGGCAGAGGGGTGCCATACCGGTTCGCGTCGCGGACCGACGCCGAGGGTCCGGCTCCGGCCGACAGCGCACTGGCCCTGCGATCGCGCCTCGTCGAGCTGTTCCCCGCCCTCCACGACGTCCGGATCGACGGAGCCTGGTACGGAGTGCTCGGGGCTCCGCGGCAGTGGGCCCCGGCCGTTGGCGTCGACCGGGCGACCGGGCTTGCCTGGGCCGGCGGGTACGTCGGACAGGGGGTCGCGGCGGCGAACCTCGCCGGCAGGACGCTCGCGGACCTGGTCCTCGAGAAGCGAACGGAGCTGACCGATCTGCCGTGGGTGGGGACGATGGGGCGGCCGTGGCCGCCCGAGCCGATCCGCTTCACCGCAGTTCGCGGCGTCAATGCGATGCTGCGCTTTGCCGACCGAGCGGAGTTGGCGACCGGCCGGACCTCGGCGATCGGTCACCTGGCGCACCTGATCTCCGGGCGCTGAGAAGGCGGTCGGCGGGCGGGCGAACATCAGCGTGATCGACGACGCGCGCAGCTGCGTGTCAGCGCGCTTCGTGGAGGGCTGCCTTCTCGATGATGGTGGCGGCTCGCTCCACTCCACGCTGCGCCCTCACCGCGTCGCCGATCCGGCGCATGGTGGTGCGCAGCACGTCGTTGGCGAGAAGACCGTCCACCGCGGCAACCAGCTCGTCGTCGCTGTGCTCGTAGGTCGACAGACGCCGGCCGAAGCCGGTCTCCGCGACCCGCTGTGCGTTGTCGTGCTGGTCCCAGAAGAGCGGAAGGACCACCATGGGCTTGCCGAAGTGGAAGGACTCGGTCGTCGTGTTGTTCCCGCCGTGGGTGATGACGAGGTCGACGTAGGGCAGCAGGTTGGTCTGGGGCACCTGTGACGCGCCCCACATGTTGTCCGGCAGGGAGTAGGTGTCCGCGAGGGGGCCCTTGCTCACGACGTAGCGATGGGGCGTCCGCGAGAGGGTGGACACCAGGCGTTCCATGAGGCCGACGTCGGCCGAGCCGAGCGAGCCGAGCGAGAGATAGACGAGGGCGCCGTCGGCTCGCTGCACGAATTCCTCGAGCCCCGGTGTGAGGCCTCCTTCGGTCTCGCGCACGCAGGACTCCAGGCGGTGCCATCTGCTCCCGACCGGACGGCGGTCCGTGTAGTCGACGACCTCGGGATAGACGTACATGTTCGCGGTGTCGGACTCGTGGATGAACTCCAGATCGGCCAGCCCGGGCGCGCCGCACGCGCGCACCCACTCGTCGAAATCGGACCAGAGATCCCGGTGAAGGCGCTCGTACTCGACGCGGAACTCCTGCCAGTGCCTGTCGTCGTCGACCGGGTACCCCGAGAACTTGGGCGGGAGGTTCGGTGCACCCAGTTCGAGCGGGTTGCACGAGACGATCCGGACGAACGGCGCGCCGGCGGTGAGCAGTGCGGGGAACGTGCAGACGTTGTCTTCGACGATGACGTCCGGGCGCTGCCGGTCGATGACGGCTTCGAGCTGGTCTTGAGCGAAGCGCGCACCGTCGAGAAGCGCCTGCCAAGTGGGACGGATGAACTGCTCGAGCTGCTCGATGGTCGGGAGCCTGAACGCGGGCGCCGTCTCCTTCACGAAGTCGGTCCAGAACTGTCCGGCCGCCGCCGAAGCCCCGCCGTCGGCATCAGCCGAGCCTCCCGAGCCCGCAATCTCCGCGCCGTCGCCGAGATCGACGCCGTTGCCGTCAGCGCCGGCGTCGGCAGGAGGAGCGAGGTCGATGAGGTCCTCTTCGAACCCGAGCGCCTCGAGCCGGCCCCGCCAGGACGCCTCCGAGGCGAAGACCACACGGTGCCCGCGCGCACGGAGCACGGCACCGATCCCGATGCAGTTGTTGGTGGGGCCGTAGGCGCTCTCAGGCATGAAGAGCACCGTCGAAGCTCGCGACATGCCGGAAAACGTAGTCGCACCGTGCCGTTCGCCGCCTTCCCGTGCCGTGCCCGCACCATGCACTGGCGCGTCGTGGCGCAGCGTGCCCGCGCCGTGCCGCAGGGTGCGCCGGGACGCCGGCGAAGGACGCTCAGGTACCGCCCGTCACTGCCGTGCTCGCGGCCCGGGTTGCCGAGGCACGAACGAGGTACCAGGTCCCGCCGAAGGAGACCACCCCCTCTCCGTTGCTCTGCCGGGGTCCGGTGTCGCCGGCGTAGGTGTAGAGCCGGTAGCCGTTGTAGGTGACCTGCCGCTCGCCGTCTCTCGCGACGAGCCCGAGCTTGCCACGAGCGGCCGGCACCGCGCGCACCGCCCGTACCGAGGATCCGACGACGAGCGGGGGCCAGAGGGAGAGGCAACCGCCGCTGCAGTCGGCCTGCTCTCCTCCGGATCCACGCAGCAGGTACAGCGTGTCGCCGTGCGCGGTCGCGAGCACCCCTCCGTAGCGGGGGAGCCGGACGACGCTGACGGCGTTCTCGCCCGCCGCGCCGACGCCGCCTTGCGGTGAGGCCTGCGCGAGCTCCACGGCGAACGCCGCCAGGGCGGCGAGCGCGACCGGGAGCACGACCACGCCAGGCGTGAACCCTGGGAAAAGCCGACGACGTCTGGGCGCTGCCGAAGCGGCGGTGCTGGCGAAGGCGAGGACCGAGAACGCCGCGATGTCGATCAACCCAGCTGCGATGCCCGGGGCGGTGACCACCTCGTGGAAGCCAAAGAGTCCCACGTCAAGGCTGAGCAGGTAGCCGCCGAGCGTGGCCAACGAGAACAGCGCCCCGCCCAGAGAGATCGCGGGAAGGGAGGTCGCCGACACGGCGAACGCCAGGGCGAAGGCGGTCGCGGCCTGCAGCAGGAACAGCGGCCCGATCGTCGGGATCCGGCCGTACCCGCCGGCGAGGTTCAGCTCCAGGTGCTCGGCGCCGGAGGCGACGAGGAGCAGCGCGCCGACGAGCCGGAGCGCGAGCCGCCGGGATCGCTGCTGTGCTCCAGTTCGGTGGCCGCCCTCGTCCCGCGAGAACAGCCATCGCGGCGCCGGGTGGGCGGGCATGGCCCAGTCCTATCGCTTGATCGACTGGAGGTGTGCGCGGGACCTTCGTGCCGGGCCGGGATGGCACATCCGAGCGCGGCGCTCTGCAGTTCCTCGGGGTCCAAGGCGCTCTGCGTGCCACCTCCGCACTGGGGGCATGTGGTGACGTGGCGCCAGGACTGGATCCGCCTGGTCCGCTCGGGGTTGAGCGCGACGGTGAACGATTCCGAGGCAGGGTCGAGGTCGAGGGCGTAGTAGGGGCGCCATGCGGTGATCGCGTCCTGCGACGTGAGGTCGGGTCCTTTCAGCACCCTACGGAAACGCATGCGCTGCGTGTCGAAGATCCAGGTGCTCGTGCACGACTCGATGAGGATCGTGGCCTCTCGTGCGATCGTCGTCATGTCACCAGGATGCGCCGCCGTCGTGGGGGCACGAGGGGCGGGAGATTGGCGTTGTGTGACGATCCACGTCGTGGGTCGCCCACACACCGCCACCGAGAAGAGGCGGTGACCCCCTTCTTCCCCACCAGGCCGTTCCACGCCAGCGCGTTCCCCGCTAGGGTCGCGCTGGAGCGCCGGGAAGGCTGGTCGGCACGAGAGTCTCGCATCGTCTTGCCGCCGAGAGGTCCACGTGCGTTCTTCCGCCTGTATCCGTCGCAGCTGGCCAAAGGGGACGCGACGCCATGCGGACTCGACCTGGCAGCGAACGCCACTGAGACAATGACAACCACGGTCGCTGCGCTGCTCTTCTTCGCCGGCGCGGCGCTGAGCCTCACGTCGAGCTGGGTCGTCGTATCGCGGATCGAGCGAGTGGGGAGCCGGCTCGGGGCGTCCGAGGCGCTTCTCGGCATCGTCTCTGCACTCGCGGCGAACGCGCCAGAGGTCACGTCGTCGGTGAGCGCGCTCGTGGAGCATCGAGGGGCGCTCGGCACCGGGGTCGCGATCGGGTCGAACGTCTTCAATCTCGCCGCGCTCCTCGGTCTCGGGAGCATCGTCGGCGGCGTGATCGCTCTCCATCGCAGGGTCGTGGTGCTCCAAGGCGCGATTGCGCTGTGGGTCGCGGCGGTCAGCGTGGTGACCCTCGCCAACCTCGTGCCCACGGGGGTCGGGCTCCTTCTCGCGTTGGGTGCGCTCGTTCCCTACGGGGCGCTCGTCGCGCTCGACGGCTCTCGATGGTGGCGCCGTCCGAACCCGTCCGACCTGCGGCGTTGGCTCGCCCGTGCGATCGCCGAGGAGGAGCTCGAGCTGAGCGCGTCCATCCACCCGGCTCGTGGACGCGCACGTGATGTGCTCGTGGGTGCCGGGGCGCTCGTCGTGGTCGTGGTGGCGAGCGTGGCCATGGAGCGCGGGGCGTCGAAGCTCGGCGTGCGCCTCGCGGTACCGGGCATCATCGTCGGCGGGCTCGTGCTCGCCGCCGTGACGAGCCTTCCCAACGCGGTGGCTGCCGTCTATTGGGCGAAGCGGGGGAGGGGGGTGGCGTTGCTCAGCACCGGGTTGAACAGCAACGCGCTGAACGTGGCTGCGGGGTTTCTCGTTCCCGTGGCGCTCATCGGGCATGTCCGTGCGTCTTCTCCGGAGCTCTTGGTGGTGGGCTGGTACGCGGGACTGACCGCCGTCGTGCTGGGCGCCGCATATGCACAGCGTGGCCTGCGAAGAGCGGTCGGCTGGGGCATCGTCATCGGCTACCTCGTGTTCGTGGCCATCCTCGTCGTCCTGTCGTGAGGCCTGCGTCGTGCCGTAGTGAATGATCCGGGCCCCCGCGACCGGCCGACCGACGGCGTCCATGCGGTGCGCTCGAGCCGCGGATCGTGGTGCAATGAGTCATGGCCCGTGACGAGCTCTCGACCACCGGTCGTGCTGCAACCCCGATCGAACAAGAAGCGCCTCGGCCTCTCGAGTGGCTCTGGCGCATGACCCGTATCGACTTGCGGCCGGCGCCACCTCCGTCGAGCATCCGGTGGGTGGGCGCCACGGTGGCGTCCGTCGTCGTGTCGCTCGTGCTCAACGTGCTCGCGGTGCACGTCGCGACCACGCAATTCCCGAGCACTCGGCACTTCGTGCATTTCGAGGGGGCGGACTACGGCACGCTCACGGTCGTGGGGGTCCTCGTGGCCGCGGGGGCATGGGCGGTGATCGTCAGGCTGAGCTCGGCCGCGCGCTGGCTCTTCTTCAGGATCGTCGTCGTGGCCATGCTGGTGCTTTGGATCCCCGACGTGGTGCTCTTCGCCCTCGGTGAGGCGGCGAAGGGCGTCGCCACCCTCATGGTGATGCACCTTCTCGTGGCGGTCGTGACCTACAACCTGCTCGTCCGCGTCGCCCACGCACGCGGCTCTTCTGGAGCTGTCGTGGCGGACGACAGGCCGTCCAACGCATCCCAGCGGCTTCCTGATCAGCTGGTTCGGCGTGTCTGGAGCACGATGGCGCTGGTGGTGGTGCTCGAGCTCGCGCTGGGCGTCGGCGTCATCGTGTCCGTGCCGTTCCGCCGACCTGCGGCCATCATCCCGGCACGTGGCACGTGGATCTATGCGATGCACGGCGCGGTGGGTATCGCCCTCGGTATCGGCGCCCTCTCGGTCTACCTGCTCTCGGCGCTGGCGGGAAGGATGGGCCGCATCGGCGCGGTGTTGGGCGTGGTCGGCGTGGGCGTCGGGCTCGTCGGTGGTGTGCTCGCGACGTTCCAATCCACGCGCCTGCCCGGCATGGGGGTCATGCTGGTGGGGGTGGTGGTCGCCGCAGTGGGATACCTGGCACCGTCACTCGAGGCCATGGGGAAGGCGGAGGCTGCGAGGGCGGAGGCTGCGCGCGCCGGCGCACGGGCGGCCGGGCAGGCGAGGCGCCCGGACAGGGGGGAGACGTGGGGCCCCGGGGAGGAGAAGGGGCCCACCGGGGACGAGGCCGTCAAGGGACCGGCCCCGGGCGAGATCGTCTCTTCGAACGGTCACGGAGCCACCCCACCGGCCATCTGAGCCCACCGACGCCGGCGCACGGCCAACGGCGCGAACCCGCGGCGCGAACCCGGCGCACGGCCAGCGGCGCGAACCCGCGGCGCGAACCCGCGGTGGCGAGCGCAGGCGCGCCGCCGGACACGAGCCGCGATGCTTGCTTGTGTGACTGCGGGCTGGCAAAGTGTGCTTCCAGCAGCGTCGCAGTGCTGATGTGAATTTCCGGTTTTCCGGTTGAGGGCTATCCATATAACCGGAGTAGGCTCTATATTTTGTGGTGGACGCCCCGACCGCCGGCAGGCACTATCCCCGGTCGTATGGCCAGGTCCGAGCGTGGTTCGCGACTGACGCCGACTGTCTCGACTACCTGGACTGGCTCCGCTGGCCGGAGGGCTTCGTCTGCCCGGCGTGTGCCAACACAGCCGGCTGGCGCATCGGCGACGGACGTTGGATGTGTGCACGCTGC
>JAJZVL010000149.1 GCA_021845725.1 Actinomycetes bacterium
GCTACTAGATGACAGGTCCAGCTCGAGGAGATCCAACATGGCCAAGCAGGGTGCGCAGAGCCGCACAACCGCTCGTCAGCAGGCCCGGCAAAGAGCTCGGGCCGAAGCACGCGCTGCCGCGCGCAGGCAGGCCCGTCGGCAGCAGCACTGGTGGGTCCGGCGCCGTGGCCTCAGCATCTTCGGCGCGCTCGTCGTGCTGGCCGCGGCGGTTGTCGGCATCCGGCTCGGTACTGGCAGCGGCTCGGGTGCGGCCGCGACCGGCTCGAGTGGACTTGCAACCGTGGGTGCTCCCGCACCGGACTTCCGGTTCACGACCGCCTCGGGAACCTCGGAGACGGTTGCATCCCTGCGTGGTCACCCGACCCTGCTGTGGTTCGTGGCCACTTGGTGCTCGTCGTGCCAGGCTGGCACCCAGTTCCTCGCCCAGCAAGGCATGGCGAGCCTGCGTGCGGCTGGCGTACGAGTAGTCGAACTCGAGCTGTACGACGACCTCGGACAGTCCGGACCGACCATCGCGCAGTTCCAGCATGCCTTCGCCAGCCCTTCGACGAGCACCGACTGGCTGTGGGGCAACGCCTCGCAGGCAATGTCCGAGCGCTACGACCCCAAGGCGTACCTCGACATCTACTACCTCCTCGGTCGCAACGGCCAAATCCGCTATGTGAACTCCAGCCCTGCCAGCACCTTCTCCGAGCTGCTCAGTGCCGTGGAGCGGACGGTGACACCGTCGTCAGCTGCTCCCGCCAGCCATGCGTCGCCCACGACGGGAGTGGCGCCGGCGCCTTCTGTGATGGTGAACGCCGTGACCAGCGTGCCTTCCGCTATCGCAGATGCCGTCGGTCTGCCCCCGGCGGTCTTTGCGCCTCCGAAACGGCTCTCAGGCCAGCCTCCGCTCACCGAGGGCGGGAAACCCGTGGTGATCTACGTCGGCGCGGAGTTCTGCCCGTTCTGCGCGGCGGAACGTTGGGCCGCGGTCATGGCGCTCAGCCGCTTCGGGACCTTCTCGAGTCTCGGCGAGACGCACTCGTCGACGAGCGACGTGTACCCCGGGACGGTTACCTTCAGCTTCTACGGTTCGCACTACACGAGCCCGTACCTCGTCTTCGATCCGACCGAGACCGAGACCGACATCCCGGCTCCCGCCGGCGGGTACACGGCACTCCAACCCCTGACCGGCCTCGCGAAGCGCACCTTCGCGAAGTACGACGCCCCCCCGTTCGTGCCCGCGTCGAGTGAGGGCTCGATCCCCTTCTACGACCTCGGCAACAAGGTGCTCGTCTCGGGGGCGAGCTATTCGCCTCAAGTCCTCCAGGGGCTGAGTGCCCGGCAGATCTCGGCCGACCTCTCGAACCCTGCGAGCCCGGTGACCCAGTCCATCGTCGGCACGGCGAACTACCTCACGGCGGGCATCTGCTCGATCACCGTGGGCCAGCCGGCGTCGGTATGCCAGCAGCCCTACGTGGCAAAGGCAGCGCAGGCGATGGGGGTCACCATCCCGTGAGTCTCGCTCCTGGTGCCGGGAACGGAAGGAGCACGAGGCGTCCATTGCCACTTGCGGGGCAGCCGTGGAGCTGGGCCACCTCGGTGGTGGAGCGATGGCGGGTGTAGTCGACGCCTCGGGGGTCGTCGGGTCCACCGCGCTCCTGCTTGCGTTCGTCGGTGCCCTTGCCGGCATGGCCACGGCGTTCGTGGGGGCCCTCCGACGTCGGGCGTCGATCGTGGACAACAGCCGGGTCTATGTCTGGCTCGTCTTGCTCGGGACGGTCGTCGCCTCGGCGGACCTCATCCACGCGTTCTTGGTTCACGACTTCGCGCTCTCCTACGTGGCCGACAACAACGCCCGACAGACCCCGCTCCTCTACGACATCTCGGGGATGTGGTCCGCTCTGCAAGGGTCGATCCTGTTGTGGGGCCTGGTGCTCGCCGGGTACCTTGCCCTGCTCGCTCGGCGTCTTCGTCGCTTCGGCGATCACGTCCGATCGGGCTGGACCCTCGTCACCGCCTATTGCATCGCTGCCTTCTTCTTCGGGCTGATGCTCGGGCCCGCCACCCCGTTCGCCGCGACCCCAGGGGCGGTGCCAGCGAACGGGACCGGTCCCAACCCGCTGCTCCAGGACAACCTCCTCGTCGCTTTCCACCCACCCCTCATGTACCTCGGCCTCGTCGGCTTCACCGTGCCCTTCGCCCTCGTCGCCGGGCAGCTCGTGAGCGGGCGCGGCGACCAGGCGTGGGTCGCCGAGACCCGGCACTGGGCGCTGTTCGCCTGGGTCTGCCTCTCCGTCGCCATCGTGCTCGGGATGTGGTGGTCCTACCAGGTGCTCGGCTGGGCCGGCTACTGGGCCTGGGACCCCGTCGAGAACGGCCCTCTCCTCGTGTGGCTGACCGCAAGCGCTTACCTGCATTCTGCGCTCGCAGAGGAGCGCCGGGGGTTGCTCCGAGCGTGGAACCCGTCGCTCATGTTGGCTGCGTTCGCTGCCACGATCCTGACGACCTTCATCACCCGTTCCGACGTGCTCGAGTCGGTCCACAGTTTCAGCAGGACCGGCGATGTCGGTCCGCTTCTGCTCGGCCTTCTCGGCGCCGTCTCGTTGGG
>JAJZVL010000010.1 GCA_021845725.1 Actinomycetes bacterium
TCTGCCTCGACCGCGCGGGGGTGACCGGGGACGACGGCCCGAGCCACCACGGGATCTTCGACCTCGCGCTGCTCACGAAGGTCCCGGGCATGACCGTGCTCGCCCCGTCGTCGTACGAGGAGGTCGAGGTCATGCTCCACGATGCCTTGGAGCACACCGGCGGGCCCGTCGCCATCCGGTGGCCGAAGACGCCGGCGCGCCGATCAGCCGAGACTGGCTCGGGGCTGCAGGCACGGCGCGTCAGCGTCGGTGACGGCTCGGTGTGCCTGCTCGGGGTGGGCAAGCTCCTCGAGGCGTGCGAGCAGGCTGCCGAGGTGCTCGGCGCGCAAGGCGTGGCCGCGACGGTGTGGGACGTCCGGGTCGCGAGCCCCCTCGACCCCGCGATGCTCGCCGACGCGCGGTCCCACGCCGCGGTCGTGACCGCCGAAGACGGCATCGCCGAGGGAGGCGTCGGCTCGTCCATCGCGACCGCGCTCGCCAACGGTGCCTGCGGCACCTCTCCGGCGTCGCATCCGGCCGTCGCCACCTGTGGTCTGCCGCTCGTGTACCTCCCCCACGGCAAGCCCGACGAGATCCTGGCGGCCCACGGTCTCGACGCGAACGGGATCGCCGCGGCTGCGCGCCGCGCGCTCCTCTCGGACGCTGCCGGCCGGGTCTAGACCCGGCCTCGTGCGCCCTGCTGGCGCGCCGCGCGGCCGTAGGGCGCGCGATGCTGCGGCGAGATCGCGGCCAGATCGAGGAGTAACGTCACCCCGTGCCGACTGTGAGCCGGACCGCGCGTGGTGCCATTGTCGAGGTCCGGGGGCTCACCAAGCGGTTCGGCTCCGTCACCGCGGTCGACGACCTGAGCTTCACCGTCGAGCCCGGACGTGTGACCGGGTTCCTCGGCCCGAACGGGGCGGGGAAGACCACGACGCTGCGGATCCTGCTCGACCTCGCCTCGGCGACGTCGGGAAGCTGCTCGATCGGTGGCCGTCGCTACCGCGACATCCCCGAGCCCGCTCACCAGGTCGGGGCGGTGCTCGAGGCGACGAACTTCCACCCCTCACGGCGTGCCCGGGCACACCTCGAGATGCTCGCGATCGAGTCCGGGATCGAGCTCTCACGAATCGACCCCGTGCTCGAGCTGGTCGGCCTCACCGCTGACGCGAACCGGAAGGTCGGCGGGTACTCGCTCGGCATGCGCCAGCGGCTGCAGCTCGCGGGCGCCCTCCTCGGGGATCCCGGCGTCCTCATCCTCGACGAGCCGTCGAACGGCCTCGACCCCCAGGGGATCGCCTGGATGCGCGACCTGCTCCGTCACCTCGCCGCCGAGGGACGCACGGTCCTCATCTCCTCTCACCTCCTCGCCGAGATGGCCCAGACGGTCGACGACGTGGTGATCGTGTCACGGGGACGGCTCCGGGTGCAGGGTCCGCTCTCGCTGCTCACGAGCCAGTCCCACTCGTCGATGCGCGTGCGGACCCCCGAGCGCGACCGGCTTGCGGCGATCGCACACGCCGCCGGATATGCCCACCGACCGGAGGGGGAGGACATCCTCTTCGTCGACGGGGCAACCCCCGAGACTCTCGGGCCGCTCATCGCGTCGAACCGGGTCGTCGTCTACGAGCTCGTCCAGGTGAGCCAGGACCTCGAGAGCCTCTTCCTCGAGCTCACGACATCGATGACCGCTCGCAGGGCACCAGCCGCGGTGGCAGCGCCATGACGTTCTCGCCCCGGCTCGTCCGCGCGGAGCTCTTCAAGTTCCGCACCACGCCCGGCGCCTGGGTGTGCATCGGCGTGGTGCTGCTGCTCACGGGGCTCGGCATCACGACGTCGTTCATCAACGGCAGCAACGGCGTCGTGCACTTCTCCGCGCCGACGACGGTCGTGGGACTGCGTCGCCTGATGGGCGCCGGCTACACGGCGGCGATCGTGATGGCTCCCGTGCTCGGCGTGCTGTCCATCACCACGGAGTACCGCCATCGTGTGCTCACCTCGACGCTCCTGGCCCATCCGCGCCGTGCGGACGTGCTCGGCGCGAAGGTCCTCGCCTCGGCCCTCTGGGCGCTGTTCATGGGCGTCGCGTCGTTCGTCATGATCGGCGCCATGGGGATCCCCCTGCTCCTCACCGAGGGCGGCTCGGTCTCGGCGCTGCTGCACCAGGTCGGCCCCGTCCTGCCCGGGATGCTCGCTGCCTACGTGCTCCTCGCCGTCTACGGCATGGGGATCGGCACCCTGGTGCGCAACCAGATCGCCGGGGTGATCATCGCCCTCGGGCTCACCCTCGTCCTCGAGCCCATCATCGTCGCGATCTTCAGCTCGCTCGCGCACATGGACGTGAACTTCCTCCCGACACGAGCGACGGAGGCGATCGCAGGAGGGGTGGCCGCGCGTGGACCGGGGGGCGCCGGCGCCGCGACGACAGCCCACGTGCTCCTCAGCTGGTGGCTCGGGGCGATCGCCCTGGTCATCTGGGGTATCGGCACCGCGGTGATCGGCTACTTCACGACGTTCCGCCGCGACGTCACCTAGACCCAGACGCTCCCCGCCCGACCGGTCAGAGGAGCTCCAGCGTCTCGAACGGCGCACACTCCACCACGGTCGCGATCGTGGTGGCGCCGCGTGGGTCCCGCTGCCGGCGCACGTCGTGGGGCACCTCGGCGCCGTCCGCACGCACGCCGGCGGCAGCCTTCCCGTGGAGGACCACCCGTACCCGCTCGGGGTCGGGATAGTCGCCGTCGCGCTCCCAGCGCAGCGTGCGCAGCCCCCCCGCACCCGGCGTCAGCGTGAACCGGTGGCGGCGGTGCGGGCCGTCGCCGTCACCTGCGTCGTCGAAGAGGGCGCCGCCCGCTCGCCCGGAGCGGTCGGGAACGCAGTGCAACGCGAGGAGCCGCGGCCGGTGGCCAGGCCCGAGCACGCCGTCGGCGTACGGACCGTCGTCGAGGGGGAGGACCGTCCCTGCCCGGATGAACACGGTGGGCGAGCCGAGGGGGGCGTCCGCGTGGACGGCGCGCTGACGCGTCGCGGTGCCGACACGGTCCCCGTCGCCCGTCAGGGGCGACCAAGGCGCCCATTCCCCACCGGGAAGGACCACGCGCCGTCCCCGCGCGCCGGGCATGGTGACCGGCGCGACGAGCAGCCCGTCGCCGAGCAGGAGCTCGTCGAACGACGCGGGAACGTCGACGTTCTCCGGCCAGCCGGGCGGCCGGACCAGCGGGGCCCCGGTCCGAGTCGTCTCCTCGGCGAGGGTGTAGAGGTACGGAAGGAGCCGATAACGGAACCGCACGAGCCTGCCCGCGAGCGCTCGGGCGGGCTCGGGGAGCTCCCAGGGCTCGCGGGGCGCCGCCGAGCTGACGCAGTGCGTGCGGCACAGTGGCAGGAACACGGCCAGCTCCAGCCACCGCAGGTACAGCTCGTCGGTCGGCGTTCCGGTGAACCCTCCGATGTCCGGCCCGCTGAACGGGATGCCGGACAGTCCGAGCCCGAGCACGGTCGCCACCTGCTGGCGCAACGACGCCCAGCTCGTCTCCGCGTCCCCCGTCCAGACCCAAGAAGAGCGCTGCAGGCCTGCCCATCCAGAGCGCGAGAGCACGAACGGCCGGCGATCGGGCCTCGCCGCGCGCAGCGCTGCGGCACCCGCCTCGGCCATGAGCAGCCCGTAGACGTTGTGGCAGCTGCGGTGGTCCCCTGCGGCGTGCCGGGCGTCTCGGGGCAAGGTCTGGTCCCCCCACAGGGAGAAGGACGTCGGCTCGTTCATGTCGTGCCAGACGCCGCCCACCCCGTCGTCGAGAAGCCGGCCGTAGAGGCCGCTCCACCACCGGCGCGCATCGTCGTCGGTGAAATCGCAGAAGGCGGCGCGCCCCGGCCACACCACCCCGTGGAGCACGCCACCGTCGCGTGACCGCACGAAATGCGGCGTGCCCTGGGTGTAGACGTCGTACCCAGGGTCGGCCTTCACCCCAGGATCGACGATCGCGACCATCCGCGTCCCGGCGTCCGCGAGCTCCTCGGAGAGCCCTCGAAGACCCGCGAAGCGTTCCGTGTCCACGGTGAAGACCCGATAGCCGTCCATGTAGTCGATGTCGAGGTACAGCGCGCTGAGCGGCAGCTTTTCCTCGCGAAAGCCCTGCGCCACTTCCCGCACGCGGGCGGCGGTGGCGTAGCCCCAGCGCGACTGGTGATAGCCGAGGGCCCAGCGTGGGGGGAGGGGCGCCCGGCCGGTGAGCGACGAGTAGCGCTCGAGCACTGCTGACAGGGACCCGACGGCCAGGTGGTGCCGGAGCATCCCCGAGGCGAAGCGTGCCTCCATACGTGCCGGCCCGAGATGCGACGGCGGCCCGGAGAAGATCTCCACCTCACCTTCGGTGGGGTTCTCGAAGAAGGCCAGCACGTTGCCCGTCGGGTGCACTCCGACCACCACCGGGACGACGCAGTAGAGCGGGTCGCTGCCCGGTCCCCATCCTCCGCCCGGATCCCGGTTCCACAGCCGGTGCCGCCCGCCGAGCGCCAGCTCGCCGGCCTGCTCGCCGAGCCCCGCGAGCACCTCCTCGGAGCGCAGGAGGTGCCGGTGCACCCAGCCCTCACCCGACCGAAGGGGGGGCAGCTCGTGGCGGAGCACCTCACCAGCGGGCCCGAGCAGCAGGATCGAACCGTCGGTGCGGACTCGCACGGTGAGCGCGACGGTCGCCGCGCTCGGCCCACGGGGATCCGTCGTCACCTCCACGTCCCCGAAGGGTCCAGGAGGCTCGGTGAGAGGATCCGCCGCGAGCGCCCAGGGCTTCGGCGGCTCGCCCGGACCCCAGCTGATCCGCACGACGTCGTCGGCGAGGAAACGGACCTCGACGTCGGCTCGCGCGAAGCGGCACGCCACGCCGACGGGGACCGGCTCGCCCCGGCCCTGTCCGCCAGGACGACCGCCGTGCACGCGATCGGCTCCCAGCAGCTCCCCGGGGTCCCTCGGCAACAGGGAGACGGACGGATCTCGACGGGCAGCCTCCACCATCTCCACGGTGTTCCAGAGCACTTCGGCCGCCGTGCGGAGGCCGAGCCCTGAGAGGATGCGACCCGCAGCCGCGGTATGCCTGAGGGTGTGCAGGACGCGGTGCATCGCCGGCGAGGTCAGCGACGCGCCTCGACCAGGCGCCGCAGGCCCGGAGCGTCACCGCCCAGCCCGAAGTCGGCGTCCGGCCATGTGGGATCCCCACCGCCCTCGGGCGCATGGTAGAGGTAGCCGGCGATCTGCGGCTCTGTGCCGGAGGCATCGGCCTCGAGCACGTCGGGCTGAAGCGCGCGGACCTGCGCTCGGATGTACGAGCGACGGTCCCAGCCGTCTGCCCGAGAGGCGTCGCCGCGGGTCGCGAACCCGTCCTCCACCCACACCGGGAGCCCGGGCACGGCTTGGGCATGCTCTCGGCACCACGCCGTGAGCGCCCCGGGGTCCGGCACGACCTCCCACGGGGGCGCCGCGCGGCCCACGAAGCCGGGGCGCGCCCGGCTGGGGAGGAGCACAGTTGCGAACGGAGGGACCCACCCGACGAGCAGCGCATCGAGCAGGTACCGCGGCCGCGTCGAAGCCGTGGACCCGTTCAGCGCGCCCGACGCGGCATGTCGCTCGCCGGCGAGCCGGTAGGCGACGTCCAGCACGCGCCGGGGCGAAGGTCGGCGCAGCATCTTCCCGCCGAACGGCGACGTGGTGCCCGCCGCGCGCCGCCACGCGAGGTCCCCGAGGCTGGCCGGCGGCATCGTGGCATCGTGGAGCGCGCGGCGCGCGGCGATCCACGGGTCGACGGCGTCGCGCTCGATCCCCAGCGCCGGTGCGCACAGGAGGTCGACCATGAGCCGGTGCCAGTCGTAGGAGGGTGACGCCCGCAGGCCGAGGATGACGTGGGCCTCGGGATCGAGGCCGTGGATCGCGCCGTAGGCGAGCAGGTGCGCGCACAGGAGGTTGTCGACGACGGCCCATGCGTCCGCCAGGGCGCCGATGCGGCGAGGGGGGTGCCGGCCGTCGACCCACCCCGCGAGGGCGACGAGGTTCGGCTGGCGCAGCGTCACCCAGTGGTGGCAGGAGGGGGCGAGGGGTCCGACGAGTCTCACGACGTGGTCGGCGAACCGGTCGGGGGACCCCGGGGTCAGCCAGAATTCCTCGCCGAGCCAGGCCGGGTGGGCGATGTCGCAGAGGACCGCGATCGGGGTGATCCCGCCGGCGACGGCGGACGCGAAGATCGCCGCGTACCGGGCGATGGCGCGCTCGTCGACACGCCCGGGCGCAGGCTCGATCCTGGCCCATTCCACGGAGAGCGCCAGAGCATCGGCACCCGCGGCCGCGGCCAGCTCGACGACACGATCGGGGTTCGTCCACACCTCTGCGCCCACGCGAGAGGCAGGGACCTTCCCCGCACGCTCCCACGCCGTCCACTGGTTCGCCGGCTCTCCGTAGCCGTTGAACCCGCCCTCCAGCCGGTAGCCTGCGGCGCTCAGGCCGAAGAGGGGCTGGCGCACAGCACTGAAGCATGGCACGGCACCGGCCTGCCGACCGACCGCTGCTGATGGGGCGCCTGGTGCAGTGCACGGGTCCTCCCGGGACGGGCGACTAGCGTCCCCCGACGGCACGCAGCGCGACCGTGCGCAGGCCGGCCGCACGAAGGGACGACCACGCGCGCAGCGCGGTCGTCCGGAAGGAGAGCCATGGCAGACGAGGTCTTGAGAGAGCGGCGGGGCAACGTGGAGATCCTCACGATCAATCGCCCCGACGCTCGCAACGCGATCAACGGCGCCGTGAGCAGTGCTCTCGCCTCGGCGTTGGACGAGCTCGCCGAAGACGAGGGTGCGTGGGTCGTCGTGCTCACCGGGAGCGGTGACAAGGCCTTCTCCGCAGGGTTGGACCTGAAGGCGTTCGCAGCCGGCGAGAGCGCGGAGGTCTTGAACGCGCCCGGTGGCTTCGCCGGGATCGCCCGCCGGAGCTTCCCCAAGCCGATCGTCGCGGCCGTCAACGGGGCAGCGCTGGCCGGCGGCCTCGAGATCATGCTGTCGTGCGATCTGGTGGTCGCCGCCGACCATGCGACCTTCGGGATCCCAGAGGTCAAGCGCGGGCTTGTCGCAGGTGCCGGCGGCCTCTTCCGGCTCCCCAGACGCCTGCCGCTCTCGGTCGCGCTCGAGCTCGCCTTGACCGGCGACCCGATCGACGCCGACCGTGCGTACGCCCTGGGTCTCGTCAACCGCATCGTGCCCCGACACCAGCTCATGGAGGAGGCGCTGGTCCTCGCCGAGCGGATCGCGGAGAACGCCCCGCTGGCCGTCCGCTACTCGAAGTCCGTCATGTTGCGTGCCGTCGACGCCGACGAGGCCGAAGGCTGGCGCCTCACGGACGACGCGGTAGGGGTGGTCTTCAGCTCCTCGGATGCCATGGAGGGCTCCGTCGCCTTCGCCGAGAAGCGCAAGCCCAAGTGGCAGGGGCGCTGACGCTCGACCGACAGACAGGCCGGGGACGCCGGCCCGGGGCTCACGGCCTCTGCCCGAAGTTCGCGGGATGCCGGGGTAGGTTAGCGTTGTCGTGGCGAGTGTCCACCCGCCGAGAAGGAGACATCGATGCTGGCAGACATCTTCGGGCCTGACCTGCTCGTCGTCCTGCTCGTGATCGCGGTCGTGCTGTTCGGAGGTGCCGCGATCCCGAAGCTTGCCCGGAACCTCGGCTCAGCCAAGCGCGAGTTCGAGAAGGGCATGAAGGAAGGGGCGACGTCGTCGGACTCGACCGCCACGTCCGACGAGACGGGAGCCTCCTAGCCCCCTAGCCAAGCGTTCGAGGCCTCTTTCTCGGGCGCTCCGGGGCGTGTCCATCGCACATGGAGGTCCTCCCGCGTGCGCCGGGCCCAGCCGTCCACAAGTTGGCACGCCCTTGACCTGCGACTTCGAATTTCCGCGGCGGTTTGGCTAGTCTCCCAGATCGTGGATCAGTCGCCGTCAGGCAGCCCTTCCGTCGCGTCCGCGCCGGGACCGGCACCCGCGCCCACCAGCTCGTCTCCGCAGCCCGCCCGGCACCGCCCGCGCTGGCTCGTCGCCCTCGTGGTGACCGCGGGCGGGTTGCTCCTGGCGGGCTGCAACCTGCCCACCTTCGGGGCGCACAGGGCGATCTCCACGCAGGGACAGGACTCCATGAAGCTCTGGCAGGGCTTCTTCATCACCGGCGTGACGATCCTCGTGATCGTCTTCGCGCTGATCATGTGGGCGGTGTTCCGGTACCGGCGGCGCTCGGAGGCGATCCCGCGGCAGTTCCAGTACCACACGCTTATCGAGATCATCTACACGGCGATCCCGATCGTCATCGTGCTCATCTTGTTCGGGTTCACCTTCGTGACCGAGAACAACGTCGACGCGCTGCCCAAGCCGAAGATATCGGTGACCGTCACCGGGTTCCAGTGGGGCTGGCGGTTCCACTACACAACAAAGCACGTCACAGTCATCGGCGTCGAGCTGCAGGACCCTGAGATGGTCCTGCCGGAGAACGAGACGGTGCGGATCTACCTCGAGTCCCATGACGTCATCCACGGCTTCTACGTCCCCGCTCTCATCTTCAGCCGCTACGCGCAGCCGGGCATCATCAACAAGTTCACGCTGAACCTCCATACGCTCGGCACCTTCCGCGGGCAGTGCACCCAGTTCTGCGGGCTCTACCACTCCCTCATGCGCTTCCGGCTGAAAGTCGTGACCCCGGCGCAGTTCGCCGCCTGGGTCAGCGCTCACCAGTCCACAGGGCCCGAGGCGTCGATCTCGAACGCCGAGAAGACTGCGCTCGCGAGATCGACCGGCCACGCCACGCCGACAACGACGACAGGGGGTGCAGGCTCGTGACCGACGTCATCGTTCCGCAGATCGTCGGCGGGGAGCCCGCCTACGCCGTCCACGAAGAGCACGGGCCGACCGGGCTCATGAAGTGGATCACGACCACCGACCACAAGGTGATCGGCCTCAGCTACATGATCACCTCGATCGTGCTCTTCTACGTCGCGGGCCTGCTCGCCCTCGGCATCCGGGTGCAGCTCACGACACCCCACGGCACGTTCATCTCGTTCCAGCAGTACAACGAGCTGTTCACGATGCACGGCAGCATCATGATGTACCTCTTCGCCGGCCCGTTCGCGTTCGGTGGCCTCGCGAACTACATCGTCCCCCTGCAGATCGGCGCGCCGGACATGGCGTTCCCCAGGCTGAACGCACTCAGCTACTGGCTGTACCTGGGCGGCTCGATCATGATGCTGCTGACCTTCGGAGTGGCAGGTGGCGCGGCGGACTTCGGCTGGGTCGCGTACGCGCCATTGTCGACCACGACCTACACGCCCGGGATCGGCGCAGATCTGTGGATCATGGCGCTCGTGCTGACCGGGTTCTCTGCGATCTTCACCGGCGTGAACCTGATCACGACGATCTTCTACCTGCGCGCCCCGGGCATGACCATGTTCCGGATGCCGATCTTCACGTGGAACATGCTGGTGACCGGGATCCTCATCCTCATCGCGTTCCCGGTGCTCACCGCTGCGCTGGTCCTCTTGTTCGCCGACCGCCACTTCGGGGCGAAGATCTATGCGGTCACGGGATGCCATACCGTCACCGGTGCAGTGGACGTCCATGCCTGTGGGTCCGCGGTGCTGTGGCAGAACCTGTTCTGGTTCTTCGGTCATCCCGAGGTCTACATCCTCGCGCTGCCGTTCTTCGGCATCGTGACCGAGATCCTCCCGGTCTTCTCGAAGAAGCCCGTCTTCGGTTACAAGGGCATGGTCTTCGCCACCATGTCCATTGCAGCGCTCTCGACGGGCGTGTGGGCCCACCACATGTTCACGACCGGCACCGTGCTGCTGCCGTTCTTCTCGCTGATGAGCCTCCTCATCGCGGTGCCGACCGGCATCAAGTTCTTCAACTGGATCGGCACCATGTGGAGGGGCCAGCTCGTCTACACGACGCCGATGCTCATGTCGATCGGCTTCCTTCTCGCATTCCTCATGGGCGGGGTCACCGGCGTGATGCTCGCATCACCGCCGATCGACTTCTTCGTCCACACAACGTACTTCGTCGTCGCGCACTTCCATCAGGTCCTCTTCGGAACCGCCGTCTTCGCCGGCTTCGCCGGGCTCTACTACTGGTACCCGAAGATGTTCGGCCGCATGTTGAACGACCGGCTGGGCAAGCTGCACTTCTGGCTCATGTTCGTCGGGTTCTGGGTGACCTACATCCCCATGTACGTCCTGGGGCTCTCGGGCATGCCGCGGCGCGTCGCGAGCTACCCGACCGGGCTCGGCTGGCGGATGTGGAACGACGTCTCGACGGTCGGCTCCTTCATGATCGCGGTGTCGTTCCTGATCCTGCTCGTGAACCTCTGGGTCTCCTGGCGCTACCCGGTCCCGGCCGGCGACAACCCGTGGGACGGGCACACGCTCGAGTGGTTCACGACGTCGCCGCCCCCCCACCACAACTACACCCACCTCCCCGTCATCCGCTCGGAGCGGCCGACCTGGGACTACAACCACCCCGACGCGCCCAACATCCCCATCCACGGCGACCGGGGCGGGGGAACGCACCCCAACGGGCACGGCCCCTACGGCAACGGCAACGGCACGGGCTCACCTGGGCACGGTGACGGCGCCTCAGGCGCTGCAGAGGAGGTGCCGGCGACGTGAAGATCGAGTCCAGGCTCCTCCTTGCGATCGGGGTGTTCTTCGGGATCATCACCATCTGCTACTGGTTCACCTCGTACGAGGACGGCGGCACGCTCATGCTCATCGGCGCCACCTCGCTCGGCTTCGTCCCCGGCGCGTACTACTTCTTCTGGTACCGGCGGTTCCACGGCCACAAGTACTTCTTCTGGGGCAGGACCAACCGCGTCGTGGGCACACGTCCCGAGGACCGCAGCGACGCGACGATCGCCGACGGCGCCGGCGTGATCAGCTCCTTCCCGGGGTCGAGCGTCTGGCCGATCACCCTGGCTGCTGGCGCCTTCGTGCTGCTGCTCGCGTTCGTCTTCGGCACCTGGCTCGCGCTCATCGGAGTGTCACTGATCCTCGTGGCTCTCGTCGGCGTGACCGCCGAGAGCCGTCGCGGCGGTCGCTACTGAGCTCCGGGGGGAGCTCCGACCCCGCGTCACGGCGCGACCATGAGGGGCAGGAGCCCGAGGCACCCACCGAGACGGCACCCACCGACGCACTGAAGGGCCTCCAGGGAACCACCCGCGCCCAGGCCCTCTCCCCGCGCCTGGTGCTCCTCATGGCCGTGGCGACCGGCGCGATCATCGCGAACCTCTACTACGCGCAGCCGCTCCTCCACCAGATCGCGCGCAGCTTCCACGCCAGCCCCACCGGGGTCTCCCTCGTCATCACGTGCTCACAGGCCGGCTTCGCAGTGGCGCTGGTGTTCGTCCTGCCTCTCGGGGACCGCCACCCACGCCGGCGCCTGCTCGCCACGCTGTACGCGCTCACGGTCGGCGGGCTGGTGCTCTGTGCCCTCTCGCCGTCGCTGTGGGTCTTCGAGCTGGCGGTGCTCGGCACCGGGCTCGCCACGGTCGGCGGCCAGGTCATGGTCCCCTTCGCCGCCGACCTCGCCGAACCGGCTCGGCGCGGACGCGTGGTCGCCCGCCTCATGACCGGGCTCCTCACCGGGATCCTCCTCGCCCGGACGCTTGCGGGCGCCGTCGCGGACCTCCTGGGCTGGCGGGCGATCTACTGGGTCTCCGCTGCGCTCATGGCGGTGCTCGCCGTGGTGCTCGCCGTCGCGCTCCCCGAAGATCGGCCGCGCCAGGCACTGCCCTACCGCGACCTCGTCGTGGGGACCCTGCGCCTCTTCCTCGACGAGCCGATCGTCCGGCGGCGTGCCGCCTACGGCGCCACCGTCTTCGGGTCGTTCACCGTGCTGTGGACCGCTCTCGCCTTCCTGCTCTCCGGGCCGCCCTACCACTACTCGAGCCTCGTCATCGGGCTCTTCGGGCTCGCGGGTGTCGCAGGCGTCGCCGCCGCGAACCTCGCCGGAAGGCTCGCCGATGCGCGTCGGACGCAGCTCTCGACGCTGCTCGCCGCCGTCCTCACGCTCGCCTCCTACGCCGCACTCGCCCTGGGCCACACTTCGCTCGCAGCACTGCTCGTCGGCATCGTCGTCCTCGACGTCGGCGAGCAGAGCATGCACATCACGAGCCAGGCGGTGATCTACGAGGTCGCTCCCGAGGCTCGCAGCCGGGTGAACAGCGCCTACATGACCTGTTTCTTCGCTGGGGGTGCCGTGGCGTCCAGCGCGACGGGTGCGGTGCTCGCAGCCGACGGCTGGACGGGGGTATGCGCACTGGGAGCTGGCTTCGCCGTACTTGCGCTCGTGATGGCGCTGCACGAGCGCTGGCACGCTACCTGAGAGCTCGCCGCACTCCCGACTCGCCGGTCGGGGCCGTCGTCGCCGACGCGCCCACCGTCTCTGGCTCGAGCTCGATCCGCACGGGAACGGGCTCCGGCTCGAGCTCGCGATGCTCGTCGCCCGGATGCTCGGGCGCAGGGGCGGCGACGTACTCGCCTTCGGGGGTCCTCGAGACGACCATGGCCCTCTTGCGCTTGACCGCGCCAGGCACGTGCTGCAATTCGATGCAGACCCTCCAGGTGACGAACCCGACGATGATCGGCACCACGATCACCGCGACCCGGAAGAACCACAGCACCTCGTTCAGCGGGACGTGGAAGTAGTTCGCCAGCACGTCGGTCGCGCTCGCGCCGAAGACGGTGAAGAGGAGCCCGATCACCGCCGCGCCCGCGGCGGTGCGCTTGGGCCGATCACGCGGGCGGTCGAGCAAGTTGTGCATCGCGTAGTCGTCGGTGAAACGTCGCTCGATCATCGGCCAGGCAAGGCAGAGGTTGAACACGAGCCCGGGAAAGACGACCGCCGGAAGGAACACCTCCCAGGGGATCGTGTGCCCCCAGGCGGTCCACTCCCATGACGGCATGATCCTCAGCGCGCCGTCCAAGAACCCCATGTACCAGTCCGGCTGGACGGCGTAGGAGATCTTCGTCGGCTCGTAGGGTCCGAACTGCCAGATGGGGTTGATCTGCGCGTAGCCGCCGAGGAAGCCCAGGACGCCGGTCACCATGAGCATGAAGCCGGTCGTCTTGGCAGCGAACTGCGGGAAGAGCGGGGACCCGACGACGTTGTGCTCGGTCCTCCCCTTCCCGGCGAACTGGGTGTGCTTCTGACGGACGAGGAGGGTGAGGTGTGCACCGATCAGGCCGATGATGATGAGCGGGATGATCAGCACGTGGATGATGTAGAAGCGCTCGATGACGATGTGCCCCGGATAGGCCCCGCCGAAGAGGAAGAACGCGAGGTAGCTGCCGACGAACGGGATCGAGAGCAGGATCGAGTACGCGATCCGGATGCCGGTCCCCGAGATGAGGTCGTCGGGGAGCGAGTAGCCGATGAAGCCGTTCAGGATCGCGAGGATCAAGAGGAGGATCCCGATGGTCCAGTTGAGCTCACGCGGCTTGCGGAAGGCACCCGTGAAGAAGATGCGGGCCATGTGCACCACGATCGAGCCGATGAAGACGTCCGCTGCCCAGTGGTGCATCTGGCGCATGAGCAAGCCGGCCCGCACCGCGAACGAGAGGTTCACGGTCGATTCGTAGGCCTGCGACATGTGCATGCCGTCAAGCGGCTTGTAGACCCCGTGGTAGACGACGATGGCCTGCGAGGGAACGTAGTACAAGGTGAGGAAGATCCCCGTCGCCACGAGCACGATGAACGAGTAGAGCGCGATCTCTCCCAGCATGAACGACCAGTGGTCGGGGAAGATCTTGTCGAGGAGGTTCCGGCCGCCCCGGGCGATGCCGATCCGTTCGTCGAGCTCGTTGACGGCCTGCTGGACGCGGCCGTAGGGGCCGAGCTCCCGACGTGCCTCGCGGCGCGTGCGGGGCCGGCTGTCGATCAGCGCCATCCGCTCATCTCCGTGCCTCTCCGCTCATCGGCGTGCGCGGGTCATGTGGCGCTCGCCTTGCCGTTGCCGATTGTCGACCGCTCCCAGAAACCCGGGCCGATCGGCTGGTCGTAGCCTGATCGCGCCCGGAGGAACCCTGTCGTGTCGAAGTAGATCGGCAGCTGGGGTAGCGGGCGCGGCGCGGGCCCGAAGACCGGGAAGGCCCCGTCACGCACGTTGAACATCGACTGGTGGCACGGGCAGACGAGCAGCTCGAGCTCCTGCTCGTAGAGGCCGACCGGGCAGCCGAGGTGGGTGCAGACCTTCGAGTAGGCCACGTAGCCGTCGGGAGCCCAGTCTGCTCGCGCCTTCATGGTCACGAGCGTCGTCGACTGGACGCGGATCAGCACGGTCTGGTCGACGGCCTGCGCTGTCAATGTGGTTTCCTTCCCCTTGGGGAAGACGGTGAGGATGCCACCCACCTGCATGTCTGTGCGATGGACCGGCGTCCCGTTCAAGTCGACCAGCAGCGACCCCTTCTTCCAGTTCGTCTTGAAGAGGGTCCCCTGGGGACGCGGCCCGAGCGAGCGCAGCAGCGGAAATGCGGCCACGATGCCGAAGAGCCCGAGCCCGCTCACCAGGAGACCGCCCAGGAACTTGCGCCGTCTGACCACGATGCCGGTCCGCTCGACGAGCGCAGCGGCCATGGCCTGCTGCTCGCTCCTGGATGACGCGAGCGAATGGCGCTCCTCGACGAACGGCCCTCGAGGCATCAGGTACTTGCCCCAGGCGGTCAGCCCGAAGCCCAGGAAGAAGAGCCCGACGAACAGGGATGCGGCGTAGGCCTGGGTGCCCGCGCGTTCGACGTAGGCGCCGCCGAACGCACAGATCCCCGCGATGCCGATGAGGAACGACAGCGCCACGATCGCCTCGACGCGCCGCGGGTAGCGCGTCGCTTCTTGGAGATGCGGGTCGTCGAGGCGGGCGACCGGCAGTGCCGCGGCGGGCTCCCCGCCGCCCACCTCCGAACCGCTGGACCCGTGAGCGGGATCCATCACGCCGGCCGTTCCGCTCGCCTGTGGTTCCTTCGACTCGCTCATCCCCGCGCCACCTCGTCCAACCCGGTCACGACGTCCTGTCTCCGATCCAGAAGGCCACCAGCATGAGGCCGCCGACGCCGAAGAGGAGCGCCACGAGGCCCTCGGCGACCGGACCGACCCCGCCCAGGCCGAACCCGCCGCGGTCGGTCGGGTGCTGGATCTTCTCGGTGACGTAGGCGACGATGTCGCGCACCTGCGCGTCGGACAGGTTCCCGGTGAAGCGGGGCATGTTGCCCGGGCCGGTTCGGATCGCCTCCGCCACCTGCGTCGGCGTCGCGGCGTGCAGGCTCGGCGCGTAGGTCCCGTAGGCGAGCTCGTCGCCCGCGCCGGTGATCGTGTGGCACGCGGCGCAGTTCAGGGCGAAGAGTGTCGCCCCCGTCGTGAGGCTCGCCTGCTTCAGGTGAACGTCGGGGATGTACGGGGCCGAGGGTGTGAGGGAGTTGATCCACGCCGCCACCTCCTCAGCCTGCTTGTCGGTGAGGCGCGGCGGCTTCTCCTGCGCCTGGACTTGCAGCGTGGTCGCTGCGGGCATGCGCCCGGTCGTGACCCAGAAGTCGACCGTCGCGGGCCCAACCCCGATCAGCGAAGGAGCGACGGCGCTCCCCTGGGCTGTCGGGAGGTGGCAGCTCGAGCAGTTCTCCTCGAAGAGCCTGTGACCCGCCGCGATGAACGACGAGGGCGGGAGGCGGTAGGTGATGGCGCTGTCCCCGTACTGCACCACCTTGCCGTGCGAGCACTTCAGATAGGCCGGTGTGCTGTTCTGGGGCGAACCGCTGTCAGGTGGCGACTTGTACCCGATGCGCTCGGCGTCCTTCTGGCACGCTGTCGCATGGGGTGTGACCGCCGGCTTTGTATTGACGAAGCGGGTGGCCCCAGGTGTCGCGGCGATGCCTCCGGCCGGCTTTGTCGCCGCCTGGGCCGCCGAGGACAGGGACAGGACGCTGCCCAGGCCGACGGCCACCAGCAGCGCGGCGGGCAGGGCAAACCTGCTCCTCGTCAGTCGACGGATCACCTCGGCGCCCCTACCTCAGCAAGAACAGGCAACTGTAGAGCCCGATCCACACGATGTCGACGAAGTGCCAGTAGTAGCTGACGCCCTGGAAGACGGAGAGCTCTCCCGGGTCGCCCGCCGGTCCCTTCATGCGCCCGAGGAGGAAGACCATCGCGACCAGCCCGAGGAAGACGTGCAGGCCGTGAAGGCCCGACATGATGTAGAAGAGCGATCCGTATGCGTTCGTGTTCCATCTGGTGGTCTGCGTGACCCACTCGTAGAACTGGTTCCCGAGGAACATGAGCCCGAGCGCCATCGTGACCGCGATCCAGGTGCGTGCCCCTCGCCGGTCCAGCCGCTCCTCGAGGAACACCGCGTACTGCATGGTGAAGCTCGAGGAGACGAGGATCGCGGTGAAGATGCCAGCCTGCACCACGTCGAGGTGCGTCCCCACGGGCGGCCAAGGGTGGTCGTTCGCCCGAATGGTGAAGAAGGCGGCGAACAGCCCGCTGAAGAACATGAGCTCGGAGCCGAGCCAGATCATGACGCCGACCGCCAGCATCGGCGGACGGTCGTGGACCACCCGCGCGGGCTTGCCCGGACGCGGCACCGAGATGGCCTGACTCACGGGCCTATGTACTAGTCGACGTTGCCCTGGTGGCGCCAACCTCCTGCACAGCGGCCCCATGCGCCGTGGGTCGCCGGCGCCGCCCGGGATCCCCTGGTCGAGTGCCCCCTATCGGGGCAGCTCGAGGCCTCGGGGCAGGTCCAGCGCATGCACCACGGCCAGCCGCCGGGTGGGGCGGGTGAGCGCCACGTACAGTGCGCGGTAGCCCGCCGTCGTGGCCTGTCGGGGTGCAGCCTCCTCGGCTTCGCCTGCCACGATCGCCGCGGGCTCGACCACCACGACCGAATCGAACTCGAGGCCGTGGGACTCTGCGGCCGGGAGCACCACGAGCGGCGCGCCGAGCCCAGGCCCGTCGGGGTCCCTGGGGTCGACCGCCTGGAGCCCGGCGTCCTCGAGGGAACGGAGCACCCCGGCAGCCAGCCCCGGGGGGACCAGGACGGCGACGCGGCCGCCGCCGACCGCGGCGAGCTCTGCGGTCACGACCTGCACGGTCGTCGCCACCACGCCTCCTGGGGGCGACCGCCTGGCCGTCGGCGCCTCCCCCGAGCGCCGCACGGGGGTCGGTGCCCGCAGCCCCGGCGCTGCCGCGGCGAGCACCCCCGCGGCGAGCTCCATGACCTCGGCCGGCGTGCGGTAGCCCACGGAGAGCTCGGCCACCCGAGCCCGGCGCGTCGGGCTCAGGTGCCGCTCCACGTCTTCCCAGCCTGAAGGTGCCCACGGGCCGGTCGCCTGGGCGATGTCGCCCACGACGGTCATCGACCCCGAGATGGAGCGGCGAGCAAGCATGCGCAGCTGCATCGGCGAGAGGTCCTGGGCTTCGTCGACGACGATGTGGCCGTAGGCGTGGACCTCCTCGGAGGCGGCACCGTTCGGGCTCGCGCCAAGGACCGGGCTCGTGCTCAGGCCCGCCGGCCAGAAGCCGTGCTCCGCGCGGAGCTGCTCGGCGCGCTCGGGTGCCGCGTTCCGCTTGCGCGGCCGCGACCGGCGAGGCCCGAGGAGCGCTCGCGCCTCGTCGACCAGGGCAGCATCACCAGCCGTCCACGGCACCTGATCGAGCGACGCGCTCCTTGGCCGGTACAGCATCGCCGCCTCCGCGTCCGAGAGGATGCCGCTCCCCGCAGCGGCGAGCAGCGGCCGGGCGCCGAAGAGGTCGTGGAGGAGCTCGTGCGGCGAAAGACGCGGCCACATCCTGTCGAGCGCCTCCGCGACGACCGGGTTCCTTCGGAGCTGCTGGCGAAGCTCGCTCAGGTCGGCACCGGAAGAGACGCTGTCGTCGGGCTCTCCGGCGCTGGCCTCTCCGGCGCTGGCCTCGCCGGCGCTGGCCTCGCCGGCGCTGGCCTCGCCGTCGCGCTCGCTCCAAGGATCCCGAGGCACCGCGGCGCGCAGGGGCGAACCGAACCGTCCTCCCAGCTCTCGGCGTCGGACTCGGTCGTACTGCTCGGCGAGTCGCTGGAGAACCTGGTGCTCCACGAACCGGCGACGGCCGTTATGGGTCCCTGGACGGCGGCGCGCCAGGGACACGATCTCGCTGGTCTCCGAGGCGGCCAAGTGCAGCGTAGCGGCCCCGAACGGCACCTCGAGGTCCTGACGCAGGCCGCGCTCGCGCGTTCGCACGGCCTTCGAGAGCACCTTCGCCATCCGCGCATCGCCTTTCAGGCGGGCGAGCGAGGGCCGGTCGGCCGAGCGGACCCGGATCTCGGGGACCAATCCCGCGATCGTCGACAACGTCACGCCGGTCTCCCCGAGAGACGGCAGGACCCGCTCGATGTAACGGAGGAAGAGCGGGTTCGGCCCGACGACGAGCACACCCTGACGCTCGAGGGGGAAGCGATGGGTGTAGAGCAGGTAGGCGGCGCGGTGCAACGCCACCGCGGTCTTCCCCGTCCCTGGCCCACCCTGCACCATCAGGAGGCCCCCGAGGGGCGAGCGGATGATCTCGTCCTGCTCGCGCTGGATCGTGGCCACGATGTCGCCCATGTAGCCGGTGCGTGCCTGGCTGAGCGAGGAGAGCAACGCGCCGGGCCCGCCGAGCGCGATCGCGTCCAAAGGCGCCGTGCCCGTACCGCGCGCGGTGCCATCGTGCGCGCCCGTACCCGGAGCGGTGCCATCGGCATGCCCGGGCGCGAAGTACTCGTCTTCGATCCCGGTGACGGTCCTCGCGCTGACCGCGAGGTGGCGACGGCGCGCGAGGCCCTGGGGGTCGAGCCCGGTCGCACGATAGAACGGCTCGGCAACCGGCGCGCGCCAGTCCACCACGAGCGGCTCATGGTCCGGGCCCGATACCGCCAGCCGGCCGATGTGGAACGTCTCACCCTTGTCCTGGCCGGGCTCGGGCAGCCTGTCGATCCGCCCGAAGCACAGAGCCTGGTCTCCGATGTCGAGCTGTGCGAGGCGCGCCATGCTCGTGCGCACGACGATGTCGCGCTCGGTGCGCGATTGGAAGGTCCCGCCGCGCCCGACGTCGAGCACCGACTCGAGCATCCCGGTGGCCTCGGATCGCATCGACTCGAGGCCTTCGTAAGCCCGGTCCAGGAACCGCTGCTCTTCCTGGACGTCCTGCTCTTGGGTCACGTCGTCGAGGTCCTCCCAAGCGGACGAGCGAACGATCCAGTCTACGGGGAAAGGGGCGCCGGAGGTGCCGCCCCGCCCGCGGTGGTGCAGGGCGGTGCGGGCTGCGATGATCCCCACATGCCCGCCTCCCGTTCTCCGAGCACGCCTGGCACCGATCCAGCGCACGGTGCCACGACGGACACCGGGGGTGCCACGGGCGCGAGCATGGCAACGCCGCCGCTCGTGGCCGCCTGCTGGCGACGTCCCGTGCCCCACACTCCGGTGTGGTTCATGCGCCAGGCAGGGCGCTCGCTTCCCGAGTACCGTGCCGCACGGGGCTCAGGCGACGTGCTCGCGGCGATCTCGGACCCTGCCCTCGCAGCCGAGCTGACCCTTCAGCCGGTGCGCCGTTACGGGGTGGACGCAGCGATCCTCTTCTCCGACATCGTGGTCCCGGTCCACGCGATCGGCTTCGGCGTCACGGTCGAACCGGGTCGCGGTCCGGTCGTCGCCGAGCCGTTCTCCTCGAAAGCGGACCTCGGCCGGCTGCGCCCGTTCATCCCCGAGCAGGACGCCCCCTACGTCGGGGAGGCCGCCGCGCTCGTGGCCAGCGAGCTCGGCCCGGACGTGCCGCTCATCGGCTTCGCCGGCGCGCCGTTCACCGTCGCGAGCTACCTCGTCGAAGGAGGCCCGTCGCGCACGTTCGCACGGGTGAAGTCGCTCATGCATGCCGACCCCGCTGTCTGGCACGCCCTCGTCGAGCGGCTGGCCGACATGGCGGCGGCGTCGCTCGCCTCGCAAGTCCGGGCCGGCGCCTCGGTCGTGCAGCTCTTCGACAGCTGGGCGGGAGCCCTCTCCCCGGGCGAGTACCAGCGGTTCGCGCTGCCAGCGACGCAGCGGGTGTTCGAGGCGATCAGCCCGCTCGGGGTGCCCGGCATCCTCTTCGGCGTCGGCACCGGAGAGCTTCTCGGCCTCATGGCCCAGGCCGGCGCGCACGCGGTAGGCGTGGACTGGCGGGTGCCGCTCGACTCGGCCCGAGCGCGTCTCGGCCCGCGCCACGCGGTCCAGGGCAACCTCGACCCCGCGATCTGCCTCGCCCCTTGGGAGGTGGTCGCCGAAGAAGCGCGAGAGGTGCTCCGACGGGCGGGACGTGCAACCGGGCACATCTTCAACCTGGGGCACGGCGTGCTCCCGGAGACCGATCCAGGGATACTCTCCGCGCTCGTGGAGCTCGTCCACGCCGAAGGCCGTGCCGGGGTCCTTCCCCGATGAACGGGCCTGCACCTGGTCCAACCGGCGTTCTGCTCATGGCGCATGGGACGCCCGCCAGCCCCTCGGAGATCGAGGCGTTCTACACCCGGATCCGCGGCGGAAGTCCCCCGTCGCCCGATCAGCTCGCCGACCTGGTGCGCCGCTACGAGGCGATCGGCGGCACGTCGCCGCTCGCGTCACGCAGCGCTGCCCAGGTCGCCGGCATCACCGCGGCCCTCGACGCCGACGAGCCGGGTGCGTACCTCGTCCGCTTCGGTGCCAAGCACACCGAGCCGTTCATCGAGGATGTCGCCGTCGAGCTCGCGGCGGCCGGCGTCCCCCGGGTGGTGGGCCTCGTGCTCACCCCGCACCGCGCGTCGATGGGCTCGGACGAGTACCTCGAGCGCGCCGGGCGCGCGCTCGCCTCGACGACGCACCATCCTCCCTTGGTGCGCGTGCTCCAGTGGTACGACGCACCGGGCTTCGCGGAGCTCCTGGCCGAACGGGTCCGTACCACCCTCGGCAGGCTCCACCCAGCGGACCGCACCATGGTCTTGTTCACCGCCCACTCGCTCCCTGAGCGCGTCGTGACGGCGGGCGATCCGTACCCTGGCCAGGTCGCCGCCTCGGCCGCCGCGGTGGCAGCAGCGGCAGGCCTCGACGCAGCGGGGGTCTCGTGGAGGGTCGCCTGGCAGAGCGCAGGGCGGACGCCCGAGCCGTGGATCGGCCCCGACCTCCTCCAGGTGCTGCGCGAGATCGGTGCCTCGTCCCGGGACGCGGGGGTCCGCAGCGCCGTCGTCGTGTGCCCGATCGGTTTCGTCTCCGACCACCTGGAGGTCCTCTACGACGTCGACGTCGAGGCGCGTGGCGTCGCTGAGGCCGAGGGCCTCGAGCTCGCGCGCACCCCATCGTTCAACGCCGACCCCCGCTTCTGCGCAGTGGTCGCCGGTGCGATCACCGGTGCGATCACCGGCACGGTCGCCAGCACGATCACCGGTGCGATCGCCGGTGCGGCCGCGCTCGGACCTGGAGGCGAAGGATGAGCCCCGACCGGCCCGTCGTAGTGGTCGTCGGTGGCGGCATCGCGGGGCTCGCTGCAGCGTGGGAGCTCACCGGCGGCGCCGCCGGCCCACGACCTGGATCACCGTCGGTGGTCCTCCTCGAAGCCGGGGCGAGGTTCGGCGGGAAGCTGGCCACCGTCGAGCTGTGCGGAGGACCCGTCGAGGCCGGGCCCGACGGGTTCCTCGCCAGGCGCCCCGAGGCGGCGGAGCTGTGCCGGGAGGTCGGCCTGGGTGACGACCTGGTCCCGGTCGGCGCCTCGGGTGCTGCGGTGTGGGCACGAGGGCGGCGGCGTCGTCTCCCTGACGGGCTCGTGCTCGGCGTGCCCACGAAGCTGCTCCCGATCGCTCGCTCAGGGATCCTCTCGTTGGGCGGCACCCTTCGCCTCGCGAGCGACCTGGTCGTGCCCCGGCCCGACACCCGCGGGCCGCTCGGAGACCGCTCGATCGGACCGCTCGTCAGCCGCAAGCTCGGGCATCAGGTGGTCGACCGCCTCGTCGACCCCCTGGTCGGCGGCATCCACGCCGGCGGCGTCGAGGACGCGAGCGTGGCCGCCGTCTTCCCGGTGCTGCTCACGGCTGCCCAGGAGCGCTCCAGCTTCATGCGCGCGCTGCGGCGAACCAGCGCCCAGGCCTCGCAGGCCACAGAGGGACCGCTCTTCTGGGCGCTGCGCGGCGGCCTCGGCTCGCTCGCTGCGCGCCTGGCGGAGCGGCTGGCGGAGCGAGATGCCGATGTCCGCCTGGCCCAGCCGGTCGAGGCGATGGACCGGGTCGCCGCAGGCTGGCTGCTCCGGACGAAAGAAGGGGAGCAGCCGGCCGATGGCGTGGTGCTGGCGACCCCGGCCGGCCCGGCAGCCGCGCTCCTCGCTCCCCACGACCCCCAGGCCGCGGGCATGCTGCGAGCGCTCGACTACGCGTCGGTCGCGGTGGTGACGCTGGCCTTCGCCCAGGAGGCGCTGCCCGACGACCTCTTCGGCACCGGCCTCCTCGTCCCCCGCAAGACGCCCGTGCCCCGCCAGGTGGCCGACGCGGCGGCGCTCTCCCGCGGCGAGCCGTTCCTCGTGACCGCCTGCACGTACCTGTGGGCCAAGTGGCCGCACCTCGAACGACCCGGCGTCAGGCTCCTGCGCGTCTTCGTGGGAAGGAGCGGCGACACGCGTCACCAGTCGATGTCGGACGCCGATCTCGTACGGCGAGTGGCCCACGAGCTCACCGCGCTCGTGGGCTCGACCGGCGAGCCGCTCGACGCAGTCGTGACGCGCTGGGACGATGCGCTGCCCCAGTACCGGGTGCACCATCCCCTGCGCGTCGCCAGCATCGAGGCGTCGGTGCGCCGTCTCGGAGCCGTGGCGGTCGCCGGCGCCGCATACCACGGGATCGGCATCCCGGCGTGCATCGCGAACGGCAGGACGGCAGCCAAAGAGGTCCTCGCCCAGCTGGCCGGCGCACCCGCGCCGAGCACAGCATGACGGCGCGGGACACCCCGAACGACAGCGACGAGCACGAGGAGGAAGGGCACATGGGGCAGCGAACGCAAGGATCACTCGATGCGGGGAGCGCCATGCTGCGGTTCCGCTTCGACGGGCCGGACGCGGGGCCGTGCGTGGTGCTGCTCTCCTCGCTCGGCACGACGTTCGAGATGTGGGAGCCCCAAGTGCCCCGGCTGGCAGGCTTCTGCCGCGTGCTTCGGCTCGACCACCGAGGCCACGGCGGCTCCTCCGCCCCCGCCGGCCCCTACACGATCGACGATCTCGGCCGCGACGTCGTCGGGGCCTTGGACTCGCTCGGCATCGAGCGCGCGGCATTCTGCGGCATCTCGCTGGGCGGCATGGTGGCGATGTGGGTCGGCGCGCACCACCCCGAGCGCACGACGTCGCTCCTGCTCGCGTCCACGGCTCCACAGCTCGGCCCCGCGGACGCATGGGTCGAGCGCGCCGCGCGAGCTCGCGCCACAGGGACGAGCTCGCTGCTCGACGGGCTCTACGAGCGCTGGTTCCCCCCCGAGGTGCGAAAGGAGCGCCCCGAGCTGCGCGCCGAGGTCGCGTCGATGGTCGGATCGACCGACGACGAGGGCTACGCCTCGTGCTGCGAAGCCATCGCCGCGATGGACCTCGGTCCCGACCTGCCCCGGATCCAGGCGCCGGCACTCGTGATCGCGGGCGCCGAGGACCCCGTGACGCCGCCGGCCACCGAGCTCGCGCTGGCAGAGGCGCTCGGGGCGGGTCTCGTCGTCCTGCCTGGTGCCGGCCACCTCGCCAACCTCGCCGCCACGGAGGAGTTCACCGAGGCGGCTGTCGCGCATCTCGTGGGCCTGCCGGCCGTCCGCGGCGCCGCGGCACGACGCGCGGTGCTGGGAGACGAGCACGTCACGACCTCGATGCAGACACCCAGTCCTGGTGCGCGTGCCTTGGTCGATTACCTCACCCGCGCCGGCTGGGCCGAGATGTGGAGCCGGCCAGGGCTCGACCGGCGCACCCGCAGCGCGATCACCCTGGCATCCCTCGTTGCGCTCGGGCGGCTCGGAGAGCTGGAGATCCACGTTGCCGGAGCGCTGCGCAACGGGCTGAGCGCGGACGAGATCACCGAGATCGTGCTGCACTGCTCGGCCTACGTTGGGATGCCGGCAGCGAAATCGGCGATGCCGATCGTGCTGCATGCCCTCGACGAGGCCGGCCCGCGCTGAGACCGGGCTTGGAGGGGACCGCGGCTACGGCGTCGGCGACCGTGACTGCAACCTAGCTCGTGGCAGCATGGGCGACCGTGGCGTCGCGCCTCGGCCGTGTGCTCGCGCCGTCGCTGCTCGGCGGGTTGCTCCTTGCCTTCTCGCTACCGCCATGGGGGTGGTGGCCGCTCGCCTTCGTGGGAGCTGCCGTCGTCTACTGGCGTCTCGCCGGGCTGCCCTGGCGCCTGCGACTTCTGTGTGGATGGGCAGCGGGGCTCGGCTGCTTCGTTCCGGGCCTGTGGTGGGCCGCCGCCTTCAACTGGTACGGCGCAGCCGTCCTCATGGCCGTCGAAGCGCTCTTCATGGCAATCGCCGCCGTGGCGGTCGCGCCCACGCGCTGGAGGGTGCCGACGTTCGTCGGCGCCTTCACGCTCGCAGAGGCCGCACGGATCTCCTGGCCGTTCGGCGGGTTGCCGCTCGGCGGGCTCTTCCTCGGACAGGCGACCGGCCCCCTGCTCGGCAGCGCACGCCTGGGTGGGCCGCTGCTCCTCACCGCGCTCGTCTGGCTCGGCGGTGCGGGCCTCGGGGAGCTATGGAACGCGACGTCGCGCGCAGTCGCGCTCGTCGCGCTCCTGCTGGTCGCGGCCATCGGGGTCGGCGGCCTCTTCGCCCCGGCAGGTGGCAGGCCGGTCGGCAGGCTCACCGTGGCCCTCGTCCAAGGCGGCGGGCGGCGCGGCGTCAACCAGTTCGAGGTCGCCCCCGAGACGGTCCTCGCCGCACAGATCGCCGCCTCGCAGCGCCTGCTCGCAGCGGCCGACCCCCCGTCGCTCGTCGTCTGGCCCGAGGACGTCGTGCGTGTCGGGCCCAGCCTCGCCCACACCGCCGCTGCGGCGTTCCTGGCGTCGCTCGCCCGCCGTCTCGGCTCGACGGTGCTCGCCGGGGTCACCGAGACGGTGTCCGCCACCGCGTTCCGCAACGAGGTGGTGGCCTGGGGCCCGAGCGGCGGCATCATCGGCCACTACGAGAAGGTCCACCGGGTGCCCTTCGGCGAGTACGTGCCCGACCGCGCCTTCTTCTCCCATTTCGCGAACCTCTCCGCGGTGCCGCTCGACGCCATCCCTGGTCACGGGACGGGTGAGCTCACCACCCCCGCGGGGCGTCTGGGGCTCATGATCTCCTTCGAGGTGTTCTTCGCCACACGGGGGCGGTCGGCCACCCGCGCGGGGGCCGAGTTGCTCGTGGTGCCCACGAACACTTCGTCGTACGCGACGAGCCAGGTCCCGAGCCTCGAGATTGCCGCTGACCGGCTTCAGGCAGTCGAAGAGGGTCGCGACCTCGTCCAGGCGGCGCCGACGGGCTACTCGACGGTGGTCGGCGCGGACGGTGCGCTGCGCGCCCGCACTGCGCTCGGGCGACGGCAGGTTCTCGAGGCGACCGTCCGACTACGCAATGGCCACACCATCTACGAGGAGCTGGGTGACGCCCCGGTGCTGATGCTGGCCGCAGCATGCCTGGGCACCGGTCTTTTGCTCGCGGCCTTCGACGGGCGCGCGTCGCGGCGTCACTCGTAGTAACCGCTGTGGATGTACACGCACGGCACACCCTCTTCGACGAACATGGCACGGTTCATCGGGTCGTCCTCGAGCGCGAGCCGCAGGTCGAAGCCGTAGGCGCGCAGGTCCACGACCACAGCGCGCTTGTACTCGGTGACCGGAGCCCGCTCGCCCGGCTGGCGCATCACGAGGAGATCCCATCGCAGGCCGTAGCGACCGAGCCACGCGAGCGTCTGGGGCTGCACTCGCAGCGGCCGCCCCGTGACCAGCACCACGACGAGCCTTGGATCGAGCAGCTCCAAGAGCCGCGCCACCTCCTCGATCAGCGGGTCGTCGCCGCACGCCTCGAAGAACGCCGCCCAGTCCCGGTGCCCACGCTCGAGGAAGTGCTGACGGCTCGTCGCGTCCGAGAGCACGCCGTCGATGTCGAAGACGACTGCTGCTCCGGCAGGCACGGGCGCCGTGCGCCAGCGCCAGTTGTCCGGCGTCCCCGCCCTCACTCGCTCAGCGCTGGAACAGCAGCGTGGCGTGGTGCGCGAACGCGGTGAGCGGTCCTGGCCAGAACCCGAGCACCACGGTGACCGCGACGCACAGGCCGATCGCGACGGCGCTGAGCGGCGGCACCCGTGCCGGTCCGGTCGCCAGCACGTTCGCGACATCCAGCGTCTCCCCCCGCCCTCCCGCCAGTGTGTCGAACGCCAGGCTCCTGGGCGGCCCGCTCTCACCCACGAGCATGCGCTCGCGCTCGGCGTCGCTCGAAGGAGGCGAGACGGCCTGGGCGCCCTCACCGAGCGCGCCTTGGGGCACCGCACCCTCGCCGGCCCCCTCGAGCGCGAGCGTCATCGGGTCGTCGTCCAAGAGGAGCCCTGCGTTCATGCGGTCGATGGCGACGATGTTGCGCTCGTCCCCTGTCCACAAGGGGCGAGCACGCGTGCCGCCGGCTCCGGCAACGGCGAGCTCCGCGGCGGCCAGCGCACGGGGAGCGACGGACTTTCCGAGGGGTACCGGCTCCTCTGCGGGAACCTCGACGCCTGGCGTCGCTCCGGCGAGGGGAACCGGCGTGTACATGAGCACGGCCACCCGCAGGTAGAAGAACACGGCGATCGCCGCGGAGAGCATCGCGATCACCGCGAGCGGTACCGAATGGTCCACGGAGGCGAGGATGACCTGGAGCTTCGCCCACAGCCCCGTGGTGAACGGTGCGCCTGCCTGCGCGAGGAGGAGCACCGCGAACATGAGCGCGAGAAGCGGCTGGCGGCGAGCAAGCCCGCGATAGGAGGCGATGTCGTGAGCTGCGTCGCCCCGGCGGCCGAGGACCGTGACCACGGCGAAGCTCCCGATGACCATGAACGTGTAGGCGAACAGGTAGTACAAGGAGGCGCTCACCCCCCGAGCGGTCGCCGCTTGGAGGCCGAGCAGGATGAAGCCGGCGTGGTTGATCGACGAGTAGGCGAGCATGCGCTTCACGTCCCGCTGGACCACCGCGAGCCCCGCGCCGAGGAGGAGGGTGGCGACGGCGATGCCGTAGATGATCGGCTGCCAGTCCACCCTGAGCTGCTCGAACGACGAGACGAACACCCTGAGGAACGCAGCGAACGCTCCCACCTTGGCGACCGCCGCCATGAACCCGGTCACCGGCGAAGGCGAACCCTGGTAGACGTCGGGCGTCCACATGTGGAAGGGCACTGCCGCCACCTTGAACGCGAACCCGACCATGAGCAGCGTCATCCCCGCGAGGAGCAGCCCGTCCGAGGTGAGCACGTGGGTCGAGAGGAAGCCTGCGATCTGGGCGAGGTTCGACGTGCCGGTTGCGCCGTAGACGAGGGCGATGCCGTAGACGAACACCGCGGACGAGAACGACCCCATGATGAAGTACTTGAGGGCCGCCTCGCCCGACGCGGCGCGGCGGTGGTTGAACGCCGCGAGCACGTAGAGCGCGATCGACAGGATCTCGAGACCGAGGAAGATCACGATCAGGTCGTTCGCCGAGCCCATGATCATCGCCCCGGACGCCGACACCATCGCGAGGACGTGGAATTCGGCACCCTCCACCCGCTCACGCCGCAGGTAGCCGTCCGCGACGAGAGCGGTGAGGAACATCGCGCAGGAGACCAGGATGTTGACGAGCGCGCTGAACCCGTCTACCACGACCGCGTGGTCCACCGCGCTGAACCCGCCGTGGCTGGTCACGTCGGCCCACTGCCACAAGGACACCCCGAGGGCGCCGGCCGACACGGCCAGGGTGCCGAACGTCGCGACGCGCACGCGTAGCTGTCGCTCGACCAGCGCGCCGACGGCCAGGAGGAGCACCGCACCGCCGAGCATGACGATCTCGGGGAGGATCGCCTCGTAGCGGATGTGCGGCGTCGCGATGCGGGCCACGTCGGCGGCACGGGTGCGATGCGCCGCGACGGCGTGCGCGAGGAGCACCGCTCGTGACGGCGTGGAGCCGCGTCCGGCCAGGGGGTGCGCGATGCTCATGTCGACGCCTTCTTGGCGAGTGCCGCGCTGGTGCCGGCGACCCCCCGGCGGGCGACGGCCGGCTGGTGCGTGTGGGTCGCGGCGTCCACCTGGGCGACCAGGCTGTTCACCGTGGGCGTGATCCGGTCGAGCACGGGCTTCGGGTAGATGCCGAGGAAGACGATGACCACGATGAGCGGCGCGATGACCACCCGCTCCGCCCAGCTCAGGTCACGGGTCGTCGAGTTGGCGAGATCGACCTTTCCGTGGAACACCTGCTGGTACGCCCACAGGAGGTACACCGCAGCCAGGATGACGCCCGCCGTTGCCACCACCGCCCACCACCGGTGGGTGAGGAACGTCCCGGACAGCACGAGGAACTCGCTCACGAAGCCGTTCAGCCCGGGCAGCCCGATCGAGGCGAGCATCGCCACGGTGAACACCCCTGCGAGGACCGGAGCGGGGGCCTGGAGGCCCCGCAGCTCGCTCACCTGGGAGGTCTGGCGTCGCTCGTAGATCCATCCGACGAGGAGGAACAGGGCCGCGGTGATCAGCCCGTGGTTCAGCATGAGGAGGACCCCGCCGGTCAGTCCCTCGGTCGTGAAGGCGAAGATCCCGAGGGCGACGAAGCCCATCTGGGCCAGGGAGGAGTACGCGATGATCCGTTTCAAGTCACGCTGCGCGCACGCCACGATCGCGCCGTAGAGGATGCCGATCACCGCCAGGGTGAGCAGCAGCGGCGCGAGGTCGACCGACGCCTGTGGGAAGAGCCGGAGGTCGAACTGGAAGATCCCGTAGGTGCCCAGCTTGGCGAGGACCGCCGAGAGCACCATGGACCCGCCCGTCGGCGCCTCGGCATACGCGTCCGGAGACCACGTGTGGAACGGGAAGAGCGGTGCCTTGACCGCGAAGGCGGCGGTGAACGCCAAGAAGAGCAGGATGTCCCCTGCGCTCGAGAAGTGGGTGTGCTCGAGGGCGGGCAGGGAGAAGGTGAGCACGCCGGTCTGGTGCTCGTGCACGAAGGCCACCACCAGGATGCCCACGAGAAGGAAGGCCGAGCCCAAGAACGTGTACACGAAGAACTTGATGGCGGCGTACGCACGGCGCGTGTAGCCCCATCCGGCGATGATGAAGTACGAGGGGATGAGCGTCAGCTCGAAGAAGAAGAAGAACAGGATCAGGTCGATCGAGACGAAGCTCCCGAGGCAGGCCGACTCGAGGAGCAGCATCCAGGCGACGAAGCTCACCGCGTCGGTGCGCGTCCGCGCCCCTGCGAGGACGATCGGGAAGAGCACCGCCGCGAGCAGGACCAAGAACAGCGAGATGCCGTCGACGCCCAGGTTCCAGTGCACGCCGAGGCCAGTTGCCCATGAGTGGTCGGTGACGAACTGGAAGCCACCCGTGGTGGTGGCGAACAGCGCTGCGATCGCGATCGCGAGCCCGAGGGTCGCGAGCGACACGGCGATGCCGACCCACTCGATCGCGACCCGCGACAGCGTGCGCACCGACCCCAAGAGCGCGACGGCGAGCGCCCCGCCGGCGGGCAGGAGGACGAGCACCGTGAGGAACGGGAAGGCGTGCGTTGCGCCGGCAGTCACCATGGCTACTTCGTCCTCGACAGCATGAAGGCCAGGATCGCGGCCATGCCCAGGGCGATCCCGAGCACGTAGTTGCGGACGAAGCCGGTCTGGATGCGCCGCACCCCGCTGCCGGTCGACCGCACGAGACGAGCGACGCCGTTGACGGCGCCGTCGATGAGCCGCCCGTCGACCATGACCGCGTACACCCGGGCCACGACCTGCCCCGGGCGGCCGATCACCGCGTCGTAGACGTTGTCCCAGTACCACACGCGCTGGAGGAAGGCCGGCTCGAGCGCGGGTCGCTCCGACGTCCGGCGCCAGATCCGCCACGCGGCGTACGCAGCGCCGACCGCGACGATCCCGTCGGCGACCGCGAGCCAGATCAGCTCGGTCGGGCTCTCGTGCGCATTGAACAGCCGGTTGCCCAGCACGGGCGCGAGCCACTGTCCGAGCGTGCCGGTGTGGACCCAGGGAAGGTTGACCGCACCTGCGAAGACGGCGAAGAACGACAGCACGACGAGCGGCGCGCGCATGATCCAGGGGGACTCATGCGGGCGGTGGTGGGCCGGCCGCCCGTCGGGCGCCGGTTCGGCCCAGCGTTCGCGCCCGGTGAAGGTGAGGAAGTAGATCCGGCTCATGTAGTACGCCGTGAAGAAGGCGGTCAGGAGGCCGAGCGCGTAGAGCACGAGCGTCTTGCCGTACACGTTGGCCAGGATGTCGCCTTTGGCCCAGAAGCCTGCGAACGGCGGGATCGCGGCGAGCGCGAGCCATGCGGTGAGGAAGGTCACGAAGGTCCACGGCATGGTGCGGCGCAGGCCGCCCATGCGTTTCATGTCCTGCTCGTCCTCGAGCCCGTGGATCACCGAGCCGGCGCCGAGGAAGAGCAGCCCCTTGTAGAACGCGTGGCAGACCATGAGGAAGATGGCGGCCACGTACGCGCCGGTCCCCACGGCGAGGACCATGTAGCCGATCTGGGAGACCGTGGAGAAGGCGAGCGCCTTCTTGATGTCCTGCTGCGCACAGGCGATCGTCGCGGCGACGAACGCCGTCGCACCCCCGATCGCCGCGATGACCCACATCGCGTCCGGGCTGAGCGCGAGCAGCGGGTTGACCCTGACCATGAGGTAGACGCCGGCCGTGACCATGGTCGCAGCGTGGATGAGCGCCGAGACCGGGGTCGGGCCCTCCATCGCGTCGGGGAGCCAGTTGAACAGCGGGATCTGCGCCGATTTCCCCGTCGCCGCGAGGAAGAGCAGGAGGACCGCGGCGGTCATGGTCCCACCGCCGACGAGGAGGTGCCGGTGGGCGAAGACCGTCAGGTAGGTGAGGGTGCCCGTCTTCGAGAAGATGAGGAACATGGCGAGGAGGAAGCCGGCGTCGCCGATCCGGTTGTAGATGAAGGCCTTCTTCCCGGCGGAAGCCGCCGAGTCCCGGTGGAACCAGAAGGAGATGAGCCAGTACGAGCAGACGCCGACGCCCTCCCAGCCGACGAACGTCACGAGGAGGTTGTTCGCCAAGACCAGGACGAGCATGGAGAACACGAAGGCGTTCAGGTAGACGAAGAACTTCGTGAAGTCCCGGTCGCCCTTCATGTACCCGATCGAGTACAGGTGGATGAGCATGCTCACGCCGGTGACGAACATGGCCATCGTCATCGAGAGCGGATCGAGCAGGATCGCGACCTTCACGTGCAAGCCGCCAACCGGGATCCACGTGAAGAAGGCGTGCCCGCTGGCACCGCGCGCGCAGCTGTCCGAGCAGGTGAGCTGCCGGGCGCTGGACGGCTGATTGGCCAGCCCCACCAGCGTGATGCATGCCGACACGAACGCCGCGGCGACCGCGCTCGTCCCGATCCACCCCGCGATCGGCTCGCCGATACGGCGTCCGAACGCGAGCAGCACGACGAACCCCGCCAGGGGGAACAGCGGCATCAAGAACACGGCGTGCAGCACGAGTCAGCCCTTCATCCCATGGAGATCGTCCGCGGTCGTCGACGCGCGCCGCCGGAAGATGGCGACGACCACGCCGAGCCCGACCACCACCTCGGCGGCAGCCACGACGAGGACGAAGAAGACGAGCGACTCCCCACCGATGTCCCCGAGCACGCGGGAGAACGTGACGAACGTGAGGTTGGCGGCATTGAGCATGAGCTCGATGCACATGAACATGACCAGGACGTTCCGCCGGACCATGACGCCGAGCGCGCCGAGCGCGAACAGCGCGGCCGCGAGCCCCAGGTACCACGCAGGACCGATGCTCAACGTCCCACCTCCGCATGGCTGACAGCGCCGGCGGCCTCCCCGGCGTCCGTGGCCTTCCCGGCGTCCGTGGCCTCCCCGGCGGCCGCAGGCTCCCCGCCCCCGGGCACGGGAGCGCTCGCCGATCCGGGTGCTTCGGGGCCGCCTCGGTCGTGCTCGAGCGGGCGCTGGGGCGCAGCGTCCTCGTCGTGGACGTGCGAGGGGCGGCGGGCGAGCACGACCGCGCCCACCACCGCGACGACGAGCAGCCCGGCGGTGGCCTCGAACGCCCACAGGTAGGTGGTGAAGATCGACTTGCCGAGGAGGAAGGTGTCGGTGTGGTGCCCCGCGGTGAGCGAGCCCGCGACATGGTGTGCGCCGGTCACCCAGTTCGCCGTCGCGCTCAGCGCGAGCACCCCCGCGAGCGAGATCGCGATCATGACGAGCGCGAGCGGGCGCTGGCCCTCGAGCGGCTCGGACCTCACGTCCTCCGTCCGGTCGACCCCGAGGAACATGATCACGAAGAGGAAGAGCACGACGATCGCGCCCGCGTAGACGATCACCTGCACCGCGGCGAGGAAGTAGGCATGCTGCTCGACGAACAGCACTGCGATCCCGAACAGCGTGAGCACGAGCGACAACGCGGCGTGGACCGCGTTGCGCGACATGACGACGCCGATCCCGCCCGACAGGACGACCACCGCACAGATGACGAAGGTCATGATGTCGGGCACGGTCGCCGCGACGAGGACGCTCACCTGCGCCCCCCTCCGACCGCGGAGTCCTGGCCGCTCGCCGTGCGCGCGCTGCGCCTCCCCGCACGGACGTCCCGCAGCCGCCCCCGTGCCCGCTCGAGCTTCTTGCGGTTGCGCGCTGCGGACAGCTGCGCACGCCACAGCCGCCCTCGCATCCCACGATGCTCGAAGGGGATGTCCTCTGCCAGCAGGTGCGATTCGAGAACCTCGCGTAGGGCCAAGGTCCCGGTCTTGGCGTCATCCCGGCGCCCGGACTGCCCGCCCTCGGGGACCCGCACTCCATAGCCCAGCTCCCCGGACCACTGGACCTCGCCTTCGTAGGCGGCGCTGCCCGACGGCGAGGTCGCACGCATCCAGCCAGAGGTGTGCCGGTCTTCCCCCTCTCGCCAGTCCTCCCAGGGCTGCTTCTTCGGCCGGCCCTCGTCGTCGACGAGGAGCTCGCTCTTCGTGTAGATCGCGTCCGCCCGGTTCGTGAACGAGAACTCGAAGAGCTTCGACTCGGTGATCGCCTCCGTCGGACATGCCTCGACGCACATGTCGCAGTGGATACAGCGCAGGTAGTTGATCTCGTAGACGTACCCGTAGCGCTCGCCCGGGGAGACCGGGTGGTCGGGCGGGTTGTCGAGGCCCCGGACGTAGATGCAGTCCGCAGGGCACACGCCCGCGCACAGCTCGCAGCCGATGCACTTCTCCATGCCGTCCTCGTAGCGGTTCAGCACGTGGCGGCCGTGCTTGCGCGGCTGCTTCGGCTGCTTCTCCTCGGGGTACTGGCGGGTGACCCGCGGCCGCGTGAGGTGCTCGAAGGTGAGCTTGAACCCCCCGAAGAACTTGAGGTCGTCGCGCAGGTCGGAGAGCACGCCCACTCAGCGCACCTCCCCGTCGCCGGCGCCTCGGACAGCACCGAGTCGACGCGGCGCCGCGCGGACGCCGACGGGTTCGAGCAGCGGCTGGCGCTCGGCCCGCCGCCTGCCGAGGGTGAACGCCCGCACGAGCAGCCCGATGACGCAGAGCGCGCCGACGACGATGCCCGCTCCCCACCAGCCGTTCACGAGGAACCCCGCGACGGCGAGGAGCCACACGAGGCTGAGCGGGATCAGGTACTTCCAGCCGAGCGTCATGAGCTGGTCGTAGCGGAGCCTCGGGAGCGCTGCGCGCAGCCACACATAGAGGAAGAGGAACAGGAAGACCTTGCCCACGAACCAGACCGACGGGAACCAGACGTCGAAGGTCGGCAGGTGCGGCACCGGTCCGTCGGGACCGCCGAGGAAGAGGGTGACGACGACCGCGGACATCGTGATCACGTTCATGAACTCGGCGAGGAAGAACAGTGCGAAACGGATCGACGAGTACTCCGTGTGGAAACCGCCGACGAGCTCCGACTCGGCTTCGGTGAGGTCGAAGGGGGGGCGGGTGAGCTCCGCGGTGATCGCGGTGAGAAAGAGGAGGAACGGGACGATGCCCAGCCGGATCAGGTTCCAGTCCCAGAACGCAGGCGCCTGCGACTCGACCATCGCGCGCGTGGAGAGCGACCCGGTCACGAGGACCACGGTGACCACCGTGATGCCGAGGGCGGCCTCGTAGGAGATCATCTGCGCCGAGGCACGGACCGAGCCGAGAAGCGGGTACTTGGAGCCCGAGGACCAGCCGGCGAGCATCACGCCGTAGACGGCGATCGAGGACATCGCGAGCACGACCAGGATCCCGATGGTGGGGTCCGCCACCTGCAGCTCGAAGCGATGCCCCGCGATGGTCACGAACCCGCCGACCGGCACGACGGTGAAGATGAGCAACGCAGGGACGAGCGAGAGGTAGGGCGCGAGGCGGAAGACCGTGCGGTCCGCCTGTGCAGGGAGCAGGTCCTCCTTGAAGAAGAGCTTCGTGCCGTCGGCGAGGGTCTGGAGGAGTCCCCACGGACCGGCGCGGTTGGGCCCGATCCGGCTCTGCATGTCCGAGATCAGCTTGCGCTCGAACCAGATCATGAGCATGACCGAGACGAGGAGCACGATGAACGCGACCAGCACCTTGATCAGCACGACCACCCAGACGAACCAGCCGACGCCGTGGAAGAAGAGCGGATCACCGTGCGTGGTGAGCGCGTGCGCCGCCGCGAGCACGGCCGGGGAGGCGTGCACGGCCGGGCCCCGCATCATCGGAGCGACTCCAGCCGGACGTCGACCACGGCCTCGGCGGCGTCGATGAGCGCCGCCGCGGCGTTCGGAGCCCCGTCGTCGGAGGCGGCGACGTTGAAGTCGATTGCCACCACGCCGCGGGGCACGCGCGCGTCCTGCTCGCAGCGCAGGGTCAGCATCCCGCGTGCCGAGCGCACCGCCACTGCGTCGCCCCCCTGCACACCCAGCAGGTCGAGGTCATGGGGGTTCGCACGCGCCGCCGCGTCGCCCACGAGCGGGACGAGGGACGGCGAGTGGGCCACGGCAGACCCGGCGTCGTACAGGCGCCGCACCGACACGAGGCGCATCGAGTAGCGGTCCGCCGGCACGACGTGAGGCGTCCCGAGGGCGTTGGCCGCCTCCTCGAGCCCGGCACCCGGCGCCGGGGACGCAACGGGCTCCCCACCGCCCGCGGGCGCCAGCCGTGGCCGGCGCTCGTGCGGGAGCTCCTCCGCTCCCGGCGGCTCGGCGAGCCCCACCCGTGGGGGCGCGCCCTGGCGCTCAACGGACTCCACGCCAGGCGTGGCGATCGGATCGATCGGCAGGACCTGCCGGGCGGCGACACCGCCCACGGGCCGCTGGACGACCACCCCGTCGCGGGAAGAAGGCGAGGCGAGCACCTCCCTCGTCACCCCGGCGAACACCGGCGCCAGCCGCTCGATCTCGTCCCACACGTCGTCGGTCGACGCGAACCCGAGGTCGGCCCCGAGCTCCGCCGCGAGCTCGGTCGCGATCATCCAGTCCGGCCATGCCTGTCCGGGCGCGACGAGCTTCTGACCGAGCCGGGTCACCCTGCCCTCCACGTTCACCGTGGTCCCAGGACGCTCGTGCTCGATCGCCGCAGGCAGCACGACGTCGGCCCAGTCGGTGACCCCGCCAGGATGCCCGCAGACGGCCACGACGAAGTCCGCCGCGTCCAGGGCACGCCGCGCGAGCGCGGCGTCCACGAAGTCCTGGGGGAGGTCCGCCCCCACGACGAGGAGCGCCCTCACCCCTGTGCCGCCCTGCGGGTCTGCGAGCGACTGGAGGATGCCGGTGGTGTCGAGGCCCCGCGTTCCGGGCGTCCCACCCCAGGCGGCGGCGAACCAGTCGCGCCCTGCGTCGAGCGACACACGCCCGGGAAGGAGCCCCGGTCCCATGCCGAGCTCGAGGGCACCCATCACGTTGCCGCGCCGCAGCGCCGGCAGGAACCGGGCGGCCGGCAACGCGCCGGCGATGCGCCTGGCCGCAGCGGCCACGACCGCTCCGTGCTCTGCGAGCGAGGGCCGCCCGAGCACGACGACGACGCCGGAGCCGTCCCCGTCGTCGCCTGCCAGAAGGGCACGGGCCCGAGCCAGCTCCTCGGCGCTCACGAGCGCGCCTTGCGGGTGTGCAGGGGGCGGCACAGCGGCGCCCTGCGGCGTCAGGGCCTCGGTGAGGGTGAGCACGTCGCCTGGGCGGGCGCGCAGCGACACCGCTGCGTAGCTCGTGAGCGAGGTCTCCGCTGCCGCCACCTCGACGATGTGGCTCCCTCCCTCGAGTGCCGCGGCACGAAGGCGCAGGAACAGCACCGGCAGCTCCTCGCGCACGTCGCCGGAGAGCACGAGGACCACGCGGGCGCGGCACGCGTCGTCGACCGACGCACGTGGCAGGGACAGCACCGCCTCTCCTGGGAGGCCGTCGGCCAGCTGCGCGTCGACCGAGTCGGTGCCGATCACCCCCTTGGCGAGCTTCGTCCAGGCGTAGGCACCCTCGTTCGTGCAACGCGCGCCGCCGATGAGCGCCACCGCCCCGGGGCCGTGCTCGTCGGTGGCCCTGCGGATGCCCTCGGCTGCCGCCGCGAGCGCCTCGGTCCAGCCGGCGGGCACGAGCTCGCCGTCCTTTCGGACGAGCGGCTCGGAAAGGCGGTCACGCGGCGCGGGCGCGCCGGCGGCCTGGTCCCCGTTCACGGATTCGAAGACGAAGCGTCCCTTGTCGCACAGCCAGCTCTGGTTCACGGGGTCGCTGTCGAGCCCGAGCAGGCGCGTGAGCCGGTCGGTCGACGCCTGCACCGCGACGCGGCAGCCGAACGCGCAGGTCGTGCACGTGGACTCCACCTGGTCGAGGTCCCAGGGTCGCGCGCTGAACCGGTACGGCCTGGCGGTGAGCGCCCCGACCGGACAGATCTGCACGGTGTTGGCGCTGAAGTACGACGAGAACGGGCGGTCGGGGAAGGTCGCCACCTCGACCCGCTCGCCGCGCCCGGCGAAGTCGATCTGGGGCTCTCCGGCGACCTCGGCCGCGAAGCGCGTGCAGCGGCCGCACTGGATGCAGCGCTCCCGGTCGAGCAGCACCAGGTCCGAGATGGGGACCGGCTTCTCGAAGTGCCGCTTCTCCTCGACGAAGCGGCTCTCGCCGGGCCCGTAGGCGAGCGTCTGGTCCTGGAGCGGGCACTCCCCGCCCTTGTCGCACACCGGGCAGTCGAGCGGGTGGTTCACGAGGAGGAGCTCGAGCACCCCGTCCTGGGCCTTCTTCACCTTGTCCGAGGTGGTGGTGACCTCCATGCCCTCTGCGACCGTCACGAAGCACGCGGGCTGCAGCGTCGCACCGCGTGGGCCGCTCACCTCCACCAGGCACATGCGGCACATCCCCACCGGCTTCATCCGGGGGTGGTAGCAGAAGCGCGGGATGAAGGTGCCCGCTCGCTCCGCCGCGGCGATGATGACCTCGCCTGGGCGGGCCTTCGCCGGACGGCCGTCGAGGGTGAACGGCACGGTGCCCGCCTCGGCGTCGGCGTCGGCGGTCTCGCTCGCGTCGGCCTGGGACGCGCCGGACGTGGCCGGGTCCGTCTCGGCGTCGAGGCGAGGACGCTCGCCGGGCGCGTGCTCAGCCAACGGGGCACCTCCCCTCTTTCACGTGGACGAGGAACTCGTCGCGGAACATGTCGATGCCCGAGTGGATCGACGAAGGGATCGACGGCCCGAGCACGCAGATCGTGGTCTGCTGCGGCGGCCACTGCAACCCGGGCGAGATGTTGTCGCTCACGTCGAGCAGGAGGTCGAGGTCCTCCTCACGCCCCTCGCCCTGCTCGATACGCCGGAGCACACGCTCCAGCCAGCCCGAGCCCTCCCGGCACGGCGTGCACTGGCCACACGACTCACGGGCGAAGAACTTCGCGATGCGCCACGCTGCACGGACCATGCACGTGGAGGTGTCCATGACGGTGATCGCGCCCGATCCGAGCATCGAGCCTGCCGCGCCCACCTCGTCCTGGCCGAGCGGAAGGTCCAGCTGGTCCGGACCGAACCACGGCGCGGAGACGCCGCCTGGGATGAACGCCTTGACCTCGCGGCCGCCGCGGACCCCGGCGCCGTAGACGGGTGCGTACACGAGGTCGCGGAACGTGGTCTTCACCATCTCGACCTCGTAGGTCCCCGGCCGCTTCACGTGCCCGGAGAGCGCGAACAGCCGGGTGCCCGCAGAGCGCCCCTGGCCGAGACCGGCGAACGCCTTGCCGCCGTGGAGCACGATCCACGGGAGGTTCGACATGGTCTCCACGTTGTTGACCACGGTGGGCTGGCCGTAGAGGCCGATCGCGGCGGGGAAGAACGGCGGCTTGATGCGGGGGAAGCCGCGCTTGCCCTCGAGCGATTCGAGGAGCGCGGTCTCCTCGCCGCAGATGTAGGCCCCCGCACCAGGGTGCACGACCACGTCGACCGAGAACCCCGAGCCGAAGATGTCGGCACCGACGGCGCCGTGGTCGTACGCGTCGTTCAGGGCCTGGGTGACCCGCTCGAGGCCCAGGGCGAACTCGCCCCGGATGAAGATGAACGCCTGGCTCACCTGCAGCGCATAGGCCGCGATGAGCACGCCCTCGACGAGCTGGTGCGGATCGCGCTCGACGAGCAGGTGGTCCTTGAACGTGGCGGGCTCGCTCTCGTCACCGTTCACGACGAGGTAGGTGACGGGGTCCTTGCGCAGCATGGACCACTTCCGGCCGGCGGGGAACCCCGCGCCACCCCGCCCGAGGAGGCTCGCCGCGTCGACCTCGGCGGCGACGGCCTCGGGCGTCATGGAGAGCGCCTTGCGCAGCCCCTCGTAGCCGCCGGTCGCGAGGTAGCGCTCGAGGGTGTACGAGTCCTCGTAGCCCACGCGGGCGGTGACGATCCGCGGTGCGTCGGTGACGGCCATCAGGCGCCCTTCCCCTGCGCACCCTCGGCGCCCTGAGCCTCGGCAGCCGCCTTGGCGGCCTCGGCGCGTGCGGCGGTGGCCGCGGCCATCGCCTGTCGCTCGGACGCCACCTGGTCCCTGGGCACGCGCAGACCTCCGCTGCGCCGCACCCGCACGAGCGTCCCGTGTGGCGGGATCTCGTCGTCGCGGCGCCCCGCGCGAAGGTCGTCGACGAGCTGGTCGAAGGCCTCTGCGGAAAGGCCACCGACGTAGCGGTGGTTGACGGTCACGCACGGCGTGCGGTCACAGTCCGCCAGGCACTCGGCATCCTCGAGCGTGAACATCCCGTCGGCGGTGGTCCCGCCAGCCCGCACGCCGAGGCGGCGCTCGGCATGCTCGAGCAGTGCCTCGGCACCGCCGAGGAGGCAGGCGATGTTCGTGCAGACGGACACCAGGTACCGCCCGACCGGCTCGGTGTGGAGCATGTCGTAGAAGGAGGCGGTCCCGCGGACCTCCGCCGGGGTCACCCCGACGAGCTCGGCAATCTCCTCCATGGCCTCGGGGGTGAGCCAACCGTCCTGCTCCTGGGCGAGGTGGCAGAGCGGGACGAGCGCGGATCGCGGCTCGGGGTACAGCGAGACGAGCTCTGCCGCGCGCGCGGCCATCTCGGGGGTGAAGCGGCTCACCGGTCGACCTCCCCCATCACGGGGTCCACGGAAGAGATGGTGGCGATCGCGTCGGCGATGAGCCCGCCCCGCAGCAGCGTCGGCAGGGCCTGGAGGTTCACGAAGCTCGGCCCGCGGATGTGCATCCGGTACGGCTTCGAGGTGCCGTCGGAGACGAGGTAGCAGCCGATCTCGCCCCGAGGCGACTCGATCGCCACGTACGCCTCGCCTTCGGGGACCCGGAACCCCTCCGTGAAGATCTTGAAGTGGTGGATCAGCGCCTCCATGGACTCGTCGATCCGAGCCCGAGGTGGGGGGGTGACCTTGCGGTCCTGCACGCGGTAGTCGCCCGGAGGCATGCGCTCGGCGATCTGGCGCACGAGACCGATCGACTCGCGGATCTCGTTCAGGCGGACGGCGTAGCGGTCGAAGTTGTCCCCGTAGGTGCCCACGATGACGTCGAAGTCGAGCTTCGCGTAGTCGAGGTAGGGCATGGTGCGCCGCAGGTCCCACGCCACGCCCGTCGAGCGCAGGATCGGGCCGGTGAGCGACAGCGCAATGGCCTCCTCGGCGCCGAGGCTACCCACACCCACCGTGCGCTCCCGGAAGATCGGCTGGCCGGTGAGCAGCTCGTCGTACTCGTAGGTGCGCTCGAGAACGGTGTCGCAGATGACCGCGATGTCGTCCTCCCATCCGTCGGGGAGATCCGCCGCGACGCCCCCTGGTCGGATGTAGTTGTGGTTCATCCTGAGCCCGGTCGTCTTCTCGAAGAATGCGAGCACCATCTCGCGCTCGCGAAAGCCGTAGATCATCATCGAGGTGGACCCCAGGTCCATCCCGTTGGTCGCCATCCACATGAGGTGCGACGAGATGCGCTGGAGCTCGGAGAAGAGCATGCGGATCCACGTCGCGCGCGGCGGGAGCTCCACGCCGAGCAGCGCCTCGGTCGCCAGCGAGAAGACCAGCTCGTTGTTGAGCGGCGAGAGGTAGTCCATACGCGTCACGTTCGTGGCGCCCTGGACGTAGGTGAGCTCCTCGGCGGTCTTCTCCATCCCGGTGTGCAGGTAGCCGATGACGGGCTTGGTCCGAAGCACCGTCTCACCGTCGAGCTCGAGCATGAGCCGCAGGACCCCGTGGGTCGATGGGTGCTGCGGACCCATGTTGATGATCATCGTCTCGTCGCTCGGGCGCTCGACGTCGATGTCGCCGGCACCGGCGACTCCTCCCTCGGGGATGCGCAGGACCGCGGCCCCGACCTCGCGCGCCAGCTCCTCGGGGGGCGTCGCGGAGCGTGTCGCGAGCTCCTGGGCGCCCTCGGAGGTCTCGGCGACCGGGGCGCGCGGCGCACGGCGGACCCCACCGACCAGGTCGGTGCTCGAAGCATCGAAGCCGTCGGTCACCGCGGACCCGGAGCCTCCTTGAACTGCACCGGCACCCGGCCGACGCCGTAGTCCTTGCGGAGCGGATGCCCCTCCCAGTCCTCGGGCATGAGGATCCGCGTCAGGTCGGGATGACCGTCGAAGCGCACCCCGAGGAGATCGAACACCTCTCGTTCCATCGCCTCGGCTCCGGGGTAGAGGTCCCAGAGCGTGTCCACGACCGGGTCGTCCTCGGGGACCTGCACACGGACGCGCGCCCTCCGGCGCAGCGAGAGCGAGAGCAGGTTCGCCACGACCTCGAAGCGCTCGGCCTGGATCCCCGGCGGCAGCGCTCGCCCGGGATGGGACAGGTAGTCGACGCCGGTCAGGTCGGCGAGCATCTCGAAACCCGCAGCCTTGTACGAGGCGACGAGGTCGTGGTAGCTCTCCCGCGTCGGAAACGCGAGCTCGTCCGCCCGCCGCTCGGGCGCCTGCGGCGTGCCCGGCTCGGGCGCCTGCGGCGTGCCCGGCTCGGAGGGCGCGGCCACCCCCTCGCCAGTCGAGGCCGGTGCGGCGTCCGTCATCGCGGCGTGGCGACGCGCACCGCGTCGGGGGCTTCGGGCACCCACCCGGCGAGCTGCTCTCCCTGCCCGCCCACGCGTGCCGGACGCCGGGTGATGGCACCGGTGCGGATCTTCTCGTGGAGCGTGAGGATCGCGTGCAGCAGCGTCTCGGGCGACGGGGGGCAGCCAGGCGCGTACACGTCGACGGGAACGACCTGGTCGACGCCCTGCACGATCGCGTAGTTGTTGAACATGCCGCCGCTGGACGCGCACACGCCCATCGAGATCACCCACTTGGGCTCCATCATCTGGTCGTAGACCTGACGGAGGACCGGGGCCATCTTCTGCGATACGCGTCCCGCCACGATCATGAGGTCCGCCTGGCGCGGCGACGCGCGGAAGACCTCCATGCCGAGACGGCTGATGTCGAAATCCGCCGCGCCGAGGGCCATCATCTCGATCGCGCAGCATGCGAGGCCGAAGGTGGCGGGCCAGACACTGTTCCGGCGGGCCCACCTCACGAGGTCCTCGAGCCTGCCGGTGAGGAAATTGTGCTGGAGGTCCTCGAGTCCCACGGGACGCGCCCCTACGCCGCCTGCCCTGGCGCCCCTGGTTCAGAGGGCACGCGGGTGATCGTCGACTCCGAGGTCCTCGCAGGAATGCCTGGCTCGAGCCGTCGCGCCGGCCCCCACTGCAGCGCCCCGTTGCTCACCAGGTACATGAACGCGACGAGGACCACCGCGGCGAAGACCAGCACCTCGACGAGCCCGAACGCCCGCAGCTGCCTGAAGACGACCGCCCAGGGGTACAAGAAGATCACCTCGATGTCGAAGATGATGAAGATCATCGCGACGAGGTAGAAGCGGACCGGGAAACGCGAGGGGGGCTCGCGGCTGGGCACGATCCCGCACTCGTAGGGCGCCACCTTCTGCGCTGAGGGCTTCTGCCTCGGCGCGAGCAGCTTGGACCCGGCGAAGGAGAGCCCCGCGAAGAGCGCTCCGAGGACGAGCATCAGCAGGATCGGAAGGTACTGGTCCACGGCAAATCCGTTCTATCACGGGCTCGTGCACGCAAGCACATCCTGGCCATCGCCTCGCCGCACGCCACGTCGGCGGCCGTCGCGTCGCCCGCATCGGCTACCCGCGCCTACGATCCTGCACGTGACCCCGGAGGACGTGCCGACCCCCGGCCGGCGTTCCGGCAGTGCCACCTCGAAGGGGCGCGCGCCGGCCCAGACCCGCGCCGCTGCCTCCCAGCGGCGCGGGAGCAGCCGGTCGAAGGCGCACGTCCACGACGTCGTGGTGGTGGGCGGGGGACCATCCGGCTCGGCGTGCGCGTACTGGCTGGCAGACGCCGGCTGGGACGTCGCCGTGATCGAGAAGAAGCAGTTCCCTCGGGACAAGACGTGTGGGGACGGGCTCACCCCCCGTGCCGTGCGCCAGCTGGCGGACATGGGGCTCGAAGGCGCGCTCGCCGGCTCCCACCGCCACACCGGCCTGCGCTCGTGCGGCTGGGGGCACGTCCTCGAGATGCCCTGGCCCGACCACCCGGCCTTCCCTCCATACGGGTACACGATCACCCGCCACGACCTCGACGAGATGGTCGCCGAGCGCGCCCAGAAGGCCGGTGCCGTGCTCCATCAGCACACCGAGGCCTTGGCGCCCCTCCTCGCCGACGACCTCCAGGCGACGCCCACGCCGCCGGCACCGGCGTCGGTTCCGGCGGGCAGGGAGCCTGGCGCGGGCGCGAGGCCTGGCTCCACGCTGTCGGAGTGCCGCGGCGTCACGGTGCGCGACCTGACCTCCGGAGAGACGCGCGACGTCCTGGGGCGCTACGTCGTCGTCGCCGACGGGTCGAACTCCCGGGTCGGGCGCGCGCTCGGCACTGCCCGCCGACGTGGGTACCCGCTCGGCATGGCCCTGCGCGGCTACTACCGCTCCGAGCGCCACGACGACCCCTGCATCGAGTCCCACCTCGACATCCGCGATGCCGCGGGCGAGGTGGTCCCCGGCTACGGCTGGATCTTCCCCCTCGGCGACGGCCGGGTGAACGTGGGCGTCGGGCTCCTCTCGACCGAGCAGCGCTGGAAGGGCGTGAACACGACGCGGCTCATGGAGGCCTTCGTGGCGGGCGCGCCGAAGAGCTGGGGACTCTCGGAGGAGACGAGCTGCGGGCCGCCGACCGGCGGGAAGCTCCCGATGAGCCTCGCCGTCGGGCCGCACACCGGGCCCAATGTCATCGTCGTCGGCGACGCCGCCGGCGCCATCAACCCGTTCAACGGAGAGGGCATCGCCTACGGCTACGAGACGGGCCGCCTCGCCGCGGCCTCCCTGTCAGAGGCCCTGGCAGGCGACGGGCCGGCCGCGATCGCCCGCTACGAGGAGCGGCTCATGGAGAGCTACGACGACTATTACCGCGTCGGCCGGGCGTTCGTGCGGCTCATCTCGAACCCGACCGCGATGCACTGGTGCGTCGCCGTGGGCATGCGCTCGGAGGCTTTCATGAAAGAGCTCCTGCGCATCATGGCCAACCTCATGCGCCCCGGGGCACCGGGCGCAGCCGAGATCGGCTACGACGCGCTCGTCCGCATCGCGGAGCTGATGCCCGACCAGGCCGCGGCTCTCCTCGCCTGACCCGGCGCGGCGGCGACCTCCAGCCGCCTCACCCGAGCGACCGGGCGACCTCCAGCCGCCTCACCCGAGCGACCGGGCGACCTCCGCTGCCGCCTCCCCCGCCGCCTCGACGGCGGCGTCGAGCTCTGCGTCACCGTGGGTGAAGCCGCAGAACAGCACCTCGTAGGCACCTGGTGCGACCATCACCCCGCGCCGCAAGAGCGCGTGGAAGAAGAGCGGGTAGACACCCGACGCTGCGATCGCCTGCGCCCCGCCGAAGTCGGAGGGGGCCTCGAGCGGCGAGCCCGGTGGCGGCCCGACGTAGAGGCCGGCGAGCGTCCCTGCCACCGGCACGGCCGCCGACAGCCCGCCGGCCCGTATCGCGTCGGCGAGCGCGCCGGCGAAGCGGGCGACGCGCGAGGCGAGCTCGTCGTAATCGGCGGGCGTGACCTCGTCGAGGACGGCAAGGCCGGCCGCGGTCGCCACCGGGTTCCCCGAGAGCGTCCCCGCCTGGTACACGGGGCCTGACGGCGCGAGCGCCGCCATCAGCTCACGGCGCCCGCCAAAGGCGCCGATCGGCAGCCCGCCGCCCACCACCTTCCCGAAGCACCACAGGTCGGGGGTCACCCCGGTCAGCACGCTCGCCGTTGCCGGACCGATGCGAAAGCCCGTGATCACCTCGTCGAACACGAGCAGCGCGCCGACGGCGTCGCAGGCGCGCCGCAGGCCCTCGAGGAAGCCGGGCCGCGGAGCGACAAGGTTCATGTTGGCGGCCACGGGCTCCACGATGACGCAGGCGACCTGGTCGTCGAGCTCGGGAACGACGTTGTAAGGAACGACGAGGGTGTCGGCGACCGCGCCGGAGGGCACGCCGGCGGACCCCGGGAGGCCGAGCGTCGCGACACCGCTCCCCCCGCCGGCGAGCAGGCTGTCGGAATGGCCGTGGTAGCACCCGTCGAACTTGACCACCCGGGAACGGCCGGTGACCCCGCGAGCGAGCCGGAGCGCGCTCATGGCGGCCTCGGTGCCCGACGAGACGAAGCGGACCTGGTCGCAGTCCGGGACGCGAGCGCAGATCGCCTCGGCGAGCAGGACCTCCCCAGGAGTGGGCATCCCGAACGAGCTCCCGAGCGACGCAGCCCGGCACACCGCTTCGACGACCACCGGGTGCGCGTGGCCGAGGAGCACCGCGCCATAGGACTGGACGAGGTCGAGGTAGCGGCGACCCTCGACGTCGAAGACCCAGGGTCCCTCGCCGTGCCCGACCGTGAAGGGCGTGCCGCCGACCGATGCGAACGAGCGCACCGGGGAGTCGACGCCGCCGGGGATCGCTCGGACGGCTCGCTCGAACCACGCCGCGTTCGTCCCGGTCGCCGGGCGCTCACCGCCACCATGGGCCGCCCCCGTCGCTGCGCCGCCCGCCGCACCCGCGGGGGGCGTGCGCCATGTGCCCGAGCCTGCGTCAGCCACCGAGCGCCTCGGCCACCTCGCCTGCGAGATAGGTGAGGACGAAATCAGCACCCGCGCGCTTGACCGCGAGGAGCTGCTCGAGAGCGACCGCCTGCGGGTCGATCCATCCATTGGCGCCGGCGGCCTTGATCATGGCGTACTCGCCGCTCACGTGGTAAGCGGCCACGGGAACGTCGACGGCGCGCCGTACCTCGGCGATCACGTCGAGGTACGTGAGCGCGGGCTTCACCATGACGATGTCCGCACCCTCTGCGACGTCGAGCGCGACCTCGGCGAGCGGCTCGCGACGGTTGGCGGGGTCCTCCTGGTACCCGCGGCGGTCGCCGCCCCCCGCGATGCACACGTCCACCGCGTCTCGGAACGGCCCGTAGAGGCCCGAGGCGAACTTCGCGGCGTAGGCGAGCACCGCCACCTGGTCGTGGCCGCCTGCGTCGAGCGCACGGCGGATCGCCGCGACCTGCCCGTCCATCATCCCACTCGGCGCGACGATGTCCGCGCCCGCCGCCGCCTGGGCCAGCGCAACGCGTGCGTACAACTCGAGCGTGGCGTCGTTGTCGACCGAACCGTCCGAGGCGAGCACGCCACAATGACCGTGGTCCGTGTACTCGTCGAGGCAGAGATCGGCGGCGAGCACCACCTCGTCGCCGAGCTCGTCGCGCAGTCTGGCCAGCGCACGCTGCACGACGCCGTCGGGGTCCCACGCCCCCGAGCCCACGGCGTCCTTGCGGGCAGGGACGCCGAAGAGGACGACCGCCGGCACACCGAGGCTCGCGAGCCGCCTGGTCTCCGCGACGGCGGAATCGACCGTGTGCTGGAAGTGACCGGGAAGCGAAGCGATGGGAAGGGGCCCGTCGGCACCCTCGCGGACGAAGAGCGGCGCGACCAGGTCGTCGACGGAGAGCCTGGTCTCCGCGACAAGGCGCCGCAGCGCCGGGGTGCGCCGCAGCCGGCGCATCCGCCGTGCTGGGAAGGCGGCACCGGGTCGCATCGGGCGCCGAGCCTACCGGGGCCGGAGCTCGGCGTCCCCGGGCGCATCAGGGGGCACCCCCCCAGGAACGTGCCCCGAGGCTTCGGCGGACATGCCTTCGGGCACATTCCCCAGCGCATCGGCCAGCGCATCGGCGAGCGAGACGCCCGAAGCCCCAGCGGCGATCGCCGCGACGCGGAGCCCCGCTGCCCGCGCCGCCGCCGCGGTGACCTCGCCGATGCAGGCCACGATCCCAGGCACCGGGAGCGGCCGGCCGTCGCGCGAGCGCAGCGAGACATACGCCTGCACCGCAGAGGGCGACGCGAACGCGACCGCGCTCGCGTCCTCGAGGTCCCGGGCTCGACCGGCAGGAGGCCCGGCAACGGGCACGGTCCTGTAGGCGACCACCTGCTCGACGATCCAGCCCTTCGCGCGGAGCGCCTGAGGCAGGGTCGGCCGCGCCGAGGCCGAGGCGGGGAAGAGCACCGCAGCTCCTGGCGCGCTGGCGCGGGGGAACGCCTCGGCAAGCCCCTCGGCGCTCGCGCGCTCGGGCACCAGGTCCGCCCCGAGACCCTTCGCCGCGAGCACCGCCGCGGTCCCCCGACCGACCGCCGCGAGGTGCACGCCCCGCAGCGCGCTCGGGTCGGGCACGAGGTCGAGGAGGCGTCTCGCTGCGTTCGCAGAGGTGAAGGCGACCCACTCGAAGCGAAAGAGCTGCGCCGCGGCGCGGCGCAGCGCGGCGCCGCCGTCCTCGGGATCGGCGATCTCGAGGACGGGGAACTGCACCACTGTGGCCCCCGCCGCCCGCAGCGCGTCGGCGACGTCGTCGACGTCGCCGTGGGGACGGGTCACGACGACCGTCACACCGGTGAGCCGGGCCCCGCCGCCTGGCAAGCCACTCACGCCGGCGCCCTTGAGCGACGGCTTCACGCCTCGGCCCACTCAGGCAGCGAGGATGCCCCGCAGCCGTGCACGAGGTGCTGGGCAAGCGCCCTGCCGAGCGCCTGGGGGTCGTCGCCCGGGAGCGTGGCGCGAACCACGACGCGGCCGTCGCCGGTGGCGAGCATCCCCTCCAGCTCGAGGCCGCGACCACCCCCGGGGGCGGGTCGCGCCAGCGCACCCGCAGGCAGCGTGCAGCCTGCGCCCAGAGCCTGGAGGAACGCGCGCTCCGCTTCCAGCGCGCGGTGGTCCTCGGGCATGTCGATCTGCCCCAGGAGCGCTCGGCATCGCTCGTCGCCGCTGCGGCACTCCAGTGCGATCGCGCCCTGGCCAACCTGGGGGAGGCACTGGGTCGGGGAGAGCCGCTGGGCGATGCGATCCTGCCAGCCGAGGCGATCGAGGGCGGCCGCCGCCGCGACGACGGCGACCACGGTCCCGTCCTCCACGCGCTCGAGCCTCCTGGCCATGTTGCCGCGCAGGCCGACGAAGCCGAGATCGGGACGCAGATCGGCGAGCTGCGCTCGTCGGCGCGCCGAGCTGGTGGCGACCAGGGCTCCTGGCGCGAGCCCGTCGAGCGACGCTCCGACGAGCACGTCTCGGGGATCGGCCCTCGGGGGCACCGCGGCGAGCACGAGCCCGTCAGGGGTCAGCGGGGGCAGGTCCTTGGCCGAGTGCACCGCGACGTCTGCCCGTCCGTCGAGCACCGCAGCCTGTACCTCCTTCACGAAGACTCCCTGGCCGCCGATGCGCTCGAGGTCCTCGTCGAACCGGCGATCTCCCTCGGTCCGCACGACCACGGGCTCGGCGCGTACCCGGGGGTCCCGGGCTTCGAGAAGGTTCGCCACGATGCCGGCCTGCGCCAGGGCGAGCGGAGAGCCCCGCGTCGCCAGCCGGACCACGCGCGCGCCGCTCGCAGCGCTCACAGGTCGAAGAGCGTGCGCAGGGCCTCGACGAGCCGCTCGCCCTTGACGGTGCCCGAGGTCTCGCGCAGCGTCACCGTGGGCTCGTGCAGCACCTTCGCGAGGACCGCCTTGGTGACGGCGTCGACCTCGTCGAGGACCTCGGGGCCGAGCCGGCCGAGGCGGCCACGGTGGCGCTGCAGCTCGCTCACCCGCAGCTCCTCGAGGCGCGTCCTCAACGCGCTCACCATCGGCGCTGCGCCCCGCTCTCGGCTCGCCGCACGGTAGCGCACCAGCTCTTCGGCCACGATGGTCCGGGCTCGCTCGGCTTCCGCTCGCCGCTCGCCGACCGCCTGTGTCACCGCGAAGCGCAGGTCGTCCATGTCGAGCAGGGTCACGCCATCGAGCACGGCGGCCTGGGGGTCCACGTTGCGCGGCATGCCGAGATCGACCACGAGAAGACCGCCCGGGCGGGTCGAGGCGGCAGCGAGCGCGCTTGCAGTGAGGACGGGCCCTCCCGACTCCACGGCCGTGAAGACGACGTCGGACTCGGCGACCACGCTCGGGAGCTCGTCCATGCCGGCTGCGCGTGCCCCGAGCCCGGGAGCGGCGGAATCGGCGAGCTTGCGAGCACGGTCCCGGCTCCGGTTCACGACGACGACCGAGGCACTACGGCGGCCCTCGGGGAGACGAGCGAGCGCACGGACGATGCCCGAGCCCATCGCACCGGCGCCCACCACCGTGACCGCGGCATCCGCCAGGCCTCCACTCCGACGCTCGCCGGCAAGCTCGATGGCCGCGAACGAGAACGACGTCGTGCCCCGGGCGACGCCGGTCTCGGCGCGTGCCCGCTTCCCTGCCCGCACCGCGTGACGGAACAGCTCCTCGAGCACCGGGCCGCACGCCCGCTCGGCGCGTGCACGCTCCCACGCGCGGCGCACCTGTCCGAGCACCTCCGTCTCGCCCACTACGGCGGACTCGAGACCGGCGGCCACGGAAAAGAGGTGGGCCGCGACGTCGTCGTCGAAACGGACCGCGGTGTGCTGCTGGAAGTCGTCGACGTCCAGCCCTGCGCGCCCGGCGAGGAGCTCGCAGACGTCGTCGACGGCATCGTGGAACCGGTCGACGACCGCGTAGACCTCGGTGCGCAGGCACGTGGACAGCACGACGGCCTCCTGGACGTTCTCCCAGGACCGCAGCGTGCCCAGCGCCTTCGCCAGGTCCGCGTCGCCGACGATCACCCGCTCGAGCAGCTCGAGGGGCGCCTGCTGATGTTCGACCCCTACAACGACGACCGACAACGCTGAACGAGCCCTCCTCCCTGGTCCAGAGGCATCCGGTGGGCGTGGCGACGTCCTGCGAGGGCACGCTCGACGTCGCTCCTGGGCACGCCACACGCTACGACGCCAAGACGCCGGCGCGCAGATCGCCCTGGGGCAACGGCCGTGTAGAACGCTCTACCCGGTCGGCGTTGCCCTGGTCGGCTCATCGCCACGCCGGAGCCGCGTGGCAGGGCGCAGACCTGGCTCGACCCCGACCGGCGGCAGGTCGGGCTCACGCCGCGCCATGAAGAAGCTCATGACCTGCAGCTCGATCGACAGATCGACGTAGCGCACGAGGATCCCTGCAGGCACCGACAGCACTCTCGGCGCGAAGTTCAGGATCGACGCGGTGCCCGCGGAGACGAGCACGTCGGCAACCGTCTGGGCCGCGCCACCCGGCACGGTGATCACCCCGATCGCCGGCCGCTCGCCCGCGTCGAGCTCGTCGAGATGGCGCACGGCCATGCCGGCGACGCTGGTGCCGACGATGGCTGGGTCGACGTCGTAGAGGCCCGCGACCCGGAACCCGTGCGAGGAGAACCCGTCGGAGTTCGCGAGAGCCCGGCCGAGGTTCCCCATCCCTACGATGGCGATCGGCCAGTCACGGTCGGAGCCGAGCGCCCGGTCGATCTGGGCCGCCAGGAAGGCGGCGTCGTAGCCGGTGCCACGAGTGCCGAACGACCCGAAGAGCGAGAAGTCCTTCCGGACCTTCGCGGCGTTGACACGGGCGCGCGCGGCCAGCTCCTCGGAGGACACGGTGGTCGCACCCGCGCAGAGCATCTCGGCAAGGATCCGCTGGTACAGGGGGAGCCTGACGACGGTTGCCTCGGGGATCCGCCGCGGGTGGGTCTCCCTCCCGTTCGTGGGCCGCGCGGTCATCGGGCGCCGAGCGTACGGCAGGGTCCGTGCCGCTCACCAGATCAGCTCGGTCACGAGGTCGGTCACCAGATCAGCTCGACGTCGCCTCCAGTCTCGAGCCCCGTCACGCCCGCAGCCGACCCTTCGCGCACGACGACGGCGAGCCGCCCGTTGGCGTCGGCGAGCACCCCGAGCTCACCGTCGTCGAGCTCGGAGAACGAGCGCACCCGCCGCGCCGCCCGCTCCTCGCCGGCGATCCTCAGCGCGAGCCTCACCGTGGCTGGTGGAGGCCCGTCGAGCTCGGGGACCCCGAGCTGCACGTTGCCGAACCTGTCGACCCAGGTGACCGGCGCCCGAAGGCGGACGCGGCCGTCCTCCTCGCGCCGGGTCGTCTCGAGCGGCGGGAGGCGCACGAGGGCGCCAGGGTCCACCTCGTCGCCCACGGACGCGGGAGCCCGGCCGCTGGCCAAGGCGGCAGCAGCCGGCGCGAACACGTCCCGTCCGTCGAAGGTCGGCGGCGCATCCTCGGGCTTTCTGAGGGCGAGCACGGCGTCCACGCCCCCGCTCGCCTCCGCCGCGGGCACCGCGAGGCCGTTGTCCGGCGCGACGAACCACCGCCCGTCCGCAGCGCGCACCGCGATGCCGCGCCGGGCGCTGCCGACCCCGGGGTCGACGACGCCGAGCACCACGCCGGGCCCGAGGTGGGGCACCGCACGAGCGAGGGACTCGGCGCCGGCGCGCACGTCGAACGCCGGGATCCCGTGGGTGAGGTCCACCACGGCGGCGTCGGGCAAGAGCCGCAGGAGCACCGCATGGACCACACCCACGAACTCGTCAGCAAGCCCGTAGTCCGACAGGAAGAAGACCACCGGGCGCGTCATCGCAGCGGAGGCGTCCAGCCGCGCAACGGAGCGCTCAGCCGGCCTTCGTGAAGCGATCGGCGAGGTACCGGTCGAGATCCTCGCTGCGGAGCCGCAGCGACCGGCCGATCCGCACGGCCGGGAGCTCTCCGGCGTTGATCAGGCGGTAGACGGTCATGCTCGAGACGCGCAGAGCCGAGGCGACCTCCCCCACGGTCATGAAACGACTCTGAGTCCCTTCGTGAGACTGGGCCATGGTGTCCGACTTCTCCTCCACCAACGACTGTAACGCCTCTCGCCAGGGCCGCGAAAGTGCGGGGTGGCGCCTCGCTCAGCGCGCGAGGCCCCGAGCCCGCTCGGCGGCGGCGAGCACGGCTTCGATGAAGGCGGACCGCACCCCCCTTGCCTCGAGCGCCCTGAGGCCCGCCGCGGTGGTGCCTCCCGGCGAGGTCACGTCCGCTCGCAGCAGCTCGGGACGCTGGCCGGTCTCGGTGAGCAGCGCCGCGGCACCCCTCACCGTCTCCGTGGCGAGCGTCGCGCTCAGGTCACGGGGCAGGCCTGCGAGCACGCCGGCCTCGACCAGCGACTCGACCACGAGGAACACGTAGGCGGGGCCCGAGCCCGAGAGCGCGGTCACGACGTCGAGCTGGCGCTCGGGGACGCGCACGACGGAGCCGAGAGCCCCGAGCAGTCCTTCGGCCCAGGTGAGGTCCGCGGCGCGGGCATTGCTGCCGGCGGAGACCGCGCTCACGCCTGCGCCGACGAGAGCCGGCATGTTCGGCATGGCCCGCACGACCACCGCACCGTCGGGGAGAGCTGCCTCGAGACGCGCGGCGGGCATGCCCGCCACGACGGAGAGCACCCGTCGGATCCCCGCCGCGCCGAGGGCACGGCACGCCGACTCGGCCATGTCGGGCTTCACGGCGAGCACCGCGCCGGCATCCGGCTCGGCGAAGCCCGGTTCGGCATGCCCGGCCACGTGAAGGCCGGGGTGCGCGGCGACGAGCTCGGCACGGCGGGTTGCATCGGGCTCGACCACCGCGAGGTCACCTGCCGACCACCCACCGCGAGCCAGGAGACCGGTCACGATCGCCCCGCCCATACGCCCTGCACCTGCGACGACAAGCGATGCGCCCACGCCGAGACCGTACCGCCCCACCGGCGCCCGCCGCGCCAACACCCGGCGTCGCGTGCGGCTCGGCTCGGAGTGGCGCGTGGAAGCTCGGCTCAGCGCCGGCGCGGGCGGCGCCGGTAGACGGCGGGATGGCCGAGCGCCATGGCCGTCGGGTAGTGGTCGTCGACGTAGACGATCGAGGAGCCGGCGATGCGGTCGAGCTCCTCGTCGTCGACGAGCCCGGCCGGCACCCTGCCGACGAGGTAGACGGCATCTTCGAGGCCCAGGCAGAACGCCATCGCGTACAGCTCGGCGTTGCGGCGCATGAGGTAGCGCAATACCTCCTCGCGATGCTCCTCGGGCGCGGGCATGAACTGGGTCTCGTGGTGGAGAGTGCGCTGTCGGAGCGTCAGCCAGACGGTGATGTCGTCCTTCTCGTCTCCACGGAACCGCAGGTACCACCTGTGCGACGCGGTCCGGTCGATCACGTCCTGGCGCTCGGCGGCGACGAGGCCGAAGGTGCCTTCGTCCGAGCGCTCCCGCTCGACCCAGGCGTCGACGCGCGCAGCAACGGCCGCGAGCTGCTCGGCACCAGGCAAGTCGACGAGCGGCACGTCAGCACCTCGGCGCTACGAGCACTCGACGAGCCGTCCCGTGAGGAGCTCGTCGTGGATCGCGCACAGGCTCGACGCCGCCTCACGCCACGTGTAGTCCCTGGCGCGCAGCACCGCAGCACATCCCTGGCGCTCGGCCAAGAGCGGGTCTGCCACGAGGCGCCTCACGCAGGACGCGAACGCGTCGGGGTCCGAGCCGTCGACGAGAAAGCCGGTTCGCCCGTGGTCGACGAGCGTCGTGAGCCCACCGACCGCGGACGCGACCACCGGCGTCCCGCAGGCGGCCGCTTCGAGCGCGACGAGGCCGAAGGACTCCGACCGGCTCGGCACCAGACAGACGTCGGCGGCCCGGTAGTACGTCGAGAGCAGCTCATGGGGCTGGGGTGGGACGAAGACGACGCGGCCCTCGACGCCCAGCTCCCGGGCGACGTGGAGGAGCCGGGCATGCTCCTCTTCTCCCCGCGGTCCGCTCGGCCCTCCGACGACCACCAGCCGGAAGGGGGCACCGGGGACGCCGTCACCGTCGGCGCACAGCGCCGCCAGCGCGCGCACTGCGACGTCAATGCCCTTGAGCGGCTGGATCCGGGCGACCGTCAGCAGGACGGTGCCGCCGGCCGGGAGACCGAGCGCCCGGCGGGCCTGGGGCCGGAACCCCGGCGCGAAGAAGGCATGGTCGACGCCTGGAGCGACGACCGAGATGCGCGCCGGATCGGCGCCGTAGAGCTGCACGATCTGGTCAGCCTCCACGCTGCAGGACGCGAGCACCGCGTCCGAGCAGGCGATGATCGCCGCCTCCGCCTCCGCACGACGATGGGGCATGTCCGCCTCCACCTCCTCGGGCACGAGCTCGGCCTTCACCCGGTCGAGGGTGTGGAACGTGGAGACGAGCGGGAGGTCCAGCTCGTGCTTGATCGCGTGCCCGGCGAGCCCCGAGAGCCAGTAGTTCGCGTGAACCGCCTCGAAAGGTCCGGCATCCTGGTCGACGAGGGGGAGTCCGGCGTCGCCGGCCATCAGCTCGAGCACGCGCTCGGTGAACTCGCCGACGAGCGCCGGGAGCTCCTCCTTGGCAACGAGGCTCTCGGGGCCGGCGGGAACATGGTGGACGCGCAGCCCAGGCTCGACGTCGATGGTCCCCGGCAGGTCTTCGCAGGAGCTGCGCGTGAAGACGTCACAGGACACGCCCGTGCGAGCCAGCGCGGTGGCGAGCTCACGGACGTAGACGTTCATCCCGCCTCCGTCGCCCGTGCCCGGCTGGGCGAGCGGCGACGTGTGGAACGAGAGGATCGCGAGCCGGCGCATCGCCGACGGAGCCTAACGGGCGCTTCCTCCAGATCCTCCAGGGGGCGCGACGAGCACGTCCTGCCGATCCACATGCCCGCTCGGGTCAGGATGCTCGCTCGCGACAGGGGGGACCCCCTCCTCGTGCTCGCGACGGAAGGAGAGGTACACCTGCACGAGCGCCTGCTTCTGGCTCTCTGCGAGGTACGGGTCGGCGCGGATGTGGGCGACGAGGTCGCTTCCCTGCGCGGGCGGGTCGAGGATGCCGGCCTGCACGTAGAGGGTCTCGGCGGAGATGCGCAGCGCCTTGGCGAGCTGCTGGAGGATGTCCGCCGACGGACGTCGAAGCCCTCGCTCGATCTGGCTCAGGTAGGGATTGGAGACGCCCGCGAGCTCGGAGAGCCGTCGCAGCGACAGCCGTGCGCCGGCACGCTGAGCCCGGATGAACGAGCCGAGATCGTGCCAACGTTCGACAGGGTCCGGGGGCACGACTCGAGCGTACCGAGCGCTCGCCTCCTCGACGCACGTCATCGGGCTCATGCTCCAGACGTCCGGCGGCACACCCAGCCGCTCCGCTCCCGGGGCGCGTAGCGGTAGCAGGCACGCCCCCACACCTGGGCCCGGTCGACGGGGCCGAAGCTCCTGCTGTCGGTGCTCTCGGAGGCATTGTCGCCGGCGACCGTCACAAGGCCCGAGGACACGCCTTCCACGCGTTTCACGAGCAGCCGGTCCGGCATCCGGGGGTCCGGTACCGCGACGACGTCGCCACATCTGAGCGGCCACCTCCGGGGGATGCGCACGACGAGCAGCCGGTCTCCAGGCTCGAAGGTGGGGAGCATGCTCCTGCCCTCGACGACGACCCGGCGCGTGCCGAGGCGCGCGCCGACGAGCACCGCGGCACCGATGCCCGCGGTGCCGAACGCGGCGAGCGCCACGGCTCCGAAGAGCGCGATGCGCAGGAGCCGGCGCCCCACGCACCGCCACGTCGCACGACTGAGCCTGCGGCTGAGGCTGCGGCTGGAACTGGGACTGCGCCTGGGACTGGGACTGGGGTTGCGCCCGAGCCGGTGCTCGTTGTCCCGCCCGCGGCTGCATCCGTGGTTGCGCCCATGGTTGCGGGACAGAAGGGATACTCTGCACGCGACGAACATGCCTTCACTGTGCACGACCGGTCGCTCGCGTGCCGGTCGATGAGAAGAAAAAAGGAGCCTTCATGCGCATGCTCGACCTCGTGCTGACCGCCCTCGACGCGATCCGCCCGCCCGCCGTCGCTCACGCACACTGCGACCTCCCGTGCGGCGTCTACGACCCTGCGCAGGCGCGCATCGAGGCAGAGTCGGTGAAGGCCATCCAGGAGAAGCACAACGCGTCGAGCGACGAGCAGTTCCGCCAGCGCGCCATCCAGATCAAGGAAGAGCGCGCTGAGCTCGTGAAGCACCACCTCTGGGTGCTGTGGACGGACTACTTCAAGCCCGAGCACCTCGCCAAGTACCCGCAGCTCCACGAGCTCTTCTGGAAGGCGACGAAGACCGCCGGGGAGTCCAAGAAGACGACGGACGTCGCGGTGGGCCAACGCCTGCTCGACGAGATCGCCGAGATCACAACCATCTTCTGGGAGACGAAGAAGGCCTGATCCCCTGTCTTCGAGGGGCGACACCGCGCACCCCCAGTCAGCGCCAGGCAAAACGTGACTGAGCTCCTCGAGGCGTACAGGTGCTTCGCGGACGAGCATCCCGGCATCCCGGAGCGCTGGCTCTTGGACCAGAGCATCGGCCTCGCCTCCCTCTACGACGTCGTCGCCGGGCTGATCGCGCAGCGTTCATCTGGCCCGGTGCTCGACCTGGGCACCGGCTACGGCCCGATCGCCATCCGGCTTGCGGCGATGGGTCTCGGAGTGGTCGGGGTCGATCGTGACGAACGGGTGCTCCACGGCGCCAAGGACATCGCGTCGAGGTCTCTCGGGCCCTCGGCGCGAGCCCAGTTCGTCACGGCCGATGCGACCCGCCTTCCGATCCCCGCTCGGAGCGGCTTCCGCCTCGCCACTGCGAGCCTTCTGCTCGAGCACGTGGCCGACCCCGCGGAGGTGGTGTCAGAGGCGTTCCGGGTGCTCGGTCCCGGCGGGATCGCTGCGTTCTTCGACGTGGACGACGGGCTCGGCGCCGAGCACCCGCAAACACCGGCGCTCCTTCGCCTCGGCGAGGCGCTGTCGACCTGGCAATCGGGCTACGGCGGCGACCGGCGGGTCGGGCGGAAGATCCCCGGCCTCCTGGCCGGCGCAGGGTTCGACGACGTCGAGGTCTACGTGCTGCCCCAGGCCCGCTTCTCGGTCACATCGCCAGGGAGCGAGGAGCGCCGTCTCACCGCGGAGCACCTCGGTCGGGCTCGCGAAGGGATCGTCGGCACGGGACTGCTCTCGGAGGAGAGGTTCGACGGGCTCGTGGCCGAGTACCTGCACGCGCCCGCGCGCCAGGTCTGCCACATCGAAGGACGCGTGCTCGCTTTCGGGAGGAGGACTCGAATCCCTGCGTCGTCACCTTGACGAGACAATGACACGGGTGCAGGCCACGCTCAGGCGTCAGGCGAGCGGTGCGCGACGCAGTGCGTGAGGAGCGGGTCCCCTTCCAGGTCACGCTCATCGAGCGCAGCTCCGCACGCCTCGCAGGTGCCGTAGGTCCCGTCGTCCAGCCGGGCGAGAGCGCGGTCCACGCCGTCGAGGAGCCGCTCGGCCGCGTGCAGGAGCACCCGCTGCTCCTCGATCTCGGGCGGCGGACCGGGCTCGGCCATTCGCTCCTTCGTGACCGCCACGGGGTGCTCGCCTCGCGCATCTCCGGGCATCGACATCGACGCGCAGGCTATCTCGCGTCCCCGGCGTGGTCTCGCTGTCGCCGGCGTCGCTCCTGGCGGCCCTGCTGTCGGCGGCCCTGCTGTCGGCGGCCCTGCTGTCGGCGGGCGGCCTTGCTGTCGGCGGCCTTGCTGTCGGCGGCCTTGCTGTCGGCCGTGCCGCCTTTGCCGGCAATCGACCGGCCACGGTCCGTAGGCTGTCACCGATGGCCCGTGCACAGCCCGATACCCCGATCGCTGCCGTCGGGCCCTTGCTTCAGGTCGTGGGAGCCGGGCTCGGCGTGCCGTGCCTGGACGGCATCGAGCGGCCCTACGTCGACCTCGACTGCGCAGCCTCGACGCCGTCCTCCGTTGCGGTGGCCGCAGCGGTCGACGACTTCCTCCCCCGCTACTCGAGCGTCCACCGCGGCGCGGGGTTCAAGTCACGCGCGGCGACCGAGGCATACGAGACGGCACGGAGCCGCGCCCTGCGCTACGCCGGACGCGAGGGTGGCGCCGACACGGCGATCATCTGCCGCAACACGACCGAGGCGTTGAACCACCTCGCCTATCGACTGCGCCTCGAGCGTGACGACGTCGTGCTCACCACCGTGCTCGAGCACCATGCGAACCTGCTGCCGTGGGCACGCTACGCGCGGCGCCGCTACGTCGAGTGTGGATCCGACGGCACGTTCAGCGTGGACGATGTCGTGGCGGGGCTCGACGCCACGCCTGCTCCCAAGGTGCTCGCGGTCACCGGGGCGTCCAACGTCACCGGCTGGCTCCCCCCCGTCGAGGAGCTCTGCGCCGCGGCGCATGCCCGGGGGATCCCTGTGGTCCTGGACGCTGCGCAGCTCGCTGCGCACCGACCGATCCCCGGCGGGGACGGTGGGGCGGAAAGACCGGACTTCGTCGCCTGGAGCGGTCACAAGATGTACGCACCCTTCGGTGCCGGCGTGCTCGTCGGGCCGGCAGCCGCATTCGCCGACGGCGAGCCGTTCCTCGCCGGCGGCGGCGCGGTGGAGCTCGTGGACCTCGACGAGGTGCTGTGGTCGGCGCCCCCCGAGCGCGAGGAGGCCGGCTCACCGAACGTCGTCGGCGCCGTCGCCCTCGGAGCGGCGGCCGACGAGCTCAGCGGGATCGGCTGGGAGGCGATCTCTCGTCACGAGGCCGTGCTCGCAGACCGCCTTCGCCGAGGCCTCGCCGCCATCGACGGCGTGCGACTGCTCGGGCCGCCCCCGGGGACCGAGACGCTTGCCGTGGCAACCTTCACCGTCGAAGGCATGCACCACGGGCTGGTTGCGGCGCGCCTTGCAACCGAGTTCGGCATCGGCGTGCGCCACGGGTGCTTCTGCGCCCATCCCTACCTCCTCCGGCTCCTCGGCATCGGCCCCGACGGCGTCGCAGCAGCGAGGGCCGAGGCCCTGCGCGGGGACCGCCGCCACATCCCCGGCGCAGTCCGTGCGAGCGCCGGGCTCGGGACGACCGTCGGCGACGTCGAAGCACTGCTGGACGCGTTGCATGCCGTGGCCTCGGGATCCCCTTCGCCCGTGGACTACGTGCAAGACACCGCGACGGGCGACTTCTTCCCGGCGACAACAGCCGGGTGGTGGGCATTCTCGAGCAGTGTGGGCGGAGGGTGCGCCCGGAGCTGAGCTCGCGCCCTGCGTAGCTACGCCTCACGTAGTACGTCTGCGGCCATGCCAGCGAACGACCGCAGGCGCCCGTACGAGCTCACGCCGGAAGGTGCAGCCGTCTTGGAAGCGTCCGTCGCGGAGCTTCGCCAGATCGCGGACGAAGGTGCATCTCGGCTGGCGCTCCTCGCTCGAACCCGAAGAAGGTCTCGGCCGGCGCTCGGAGCAGAGCCGGCGTGAGCAAGGAGTCCTGGCGCTCGGTGCGCTCGTGCCAGGCGCCGGCTTCCTCCAACGCGCGCCCGGTCGGCGGGCAAGCCACGATCACATTTCACTCGCCTTCGAGCTCATCGTGACTCGTGGAATCCTCCCTGGGACGATCGGCCCTGCGAGATTTCCGCGCCGGCTAGTACGCTCGTGAGAGGGAAGTGACGTTGTGATCTGATCGTTTCGCGTTCATTCCATGAAAAGCGCGACGGGCGACTGGGAGAGAGGGGGTCGAGATGACCGATGCGTCGGACGGGATCACTTGGAACGCGGCCGAATGGCACGGGAAGATGCTTCTTGACTGCAACGGCGAGAAGATCGGAAAGCTGGAAGACGTCTACGTCGACGTGGAGAACGACGAACCCCAGTTCGGCACGGTGAAGGAAGGGCTCGTCCACCACCATCTGGCCTTCGTACCACTGGCAGGCCTTCAGATCGGTCCGGACTACTTACAAGTATCCGTCACGAAAGATCAGGTGAAGTCCGCTCCGCACATCGACATGCACGGTGAGGGGCTGTCCCAGGATGACGAGGCCGCGCTCTATCACCACTTCGGCATGAACTACACGGCGATCGGCACGGAGAGCGGACGGCGCCTCGCCAGGCGGTGACGCCGTCAGGCTTCGAACAGACCGAGCTTCGGCCGAGCAGACCTGGTCGGTCGAAGTGACGGGAGCAGGCGTCTCGTGCACTCGATCAGCCGGCTCCTCGATCCTGCTCCGGGGCCGCCGGGGCTGCCGTGGCCGGAGGGGCCGCCGGGGCCGGAGGGGTCGCCGGGGCCGGAGGGGTCCGCGTCCAACGCGGCGCGCGGGAGCCGGGCGGAGCCGGCGAGGCGGACGCCCGCGGCTCGTTTGCAGGCCCCGGGAGCGGCGCATCGGCGGTCGGACGTCGCCAGGGGCGCATCCTGCCAGACGTTTCCCCAGGCAAAGGGGCGTGGCGGAAGGCCAGGTAGTAGGTGACGGTGTTGGCGGCCATGAAGACCGCGGCACCCAGCACCGGGACGTCGACGAACACGCCCATGAGCGCCCCGCCCACCGCCGGGCTCACGCTGGAGGTGAGCATGGAGGGCAGCGTGCTCAAGGCTGCCACCGTGCCGCGACGGCGATCATCGGCGGCGCCCATCGCGTAGGACTGGCGGGCGGGAAGACCGAGGCTATTGCAGATGGTGCGTAGATTCAGTAGGAGAGCCGCCAGCAGGAAACCGGGCATGAACGCCATGAGGAGGAGCATGAGCACGGAGGCGCCTCGGGTGACGACCACGGTGCGCACGGCGCCCAGACGCCGGGTGAGGCGGTGCGCGCCGAGGAACGGCAGAGCGCTCACCAGGTTGACCACGGTGTAGAGCACCCCCATCTCGGCGGGCCCGGCGCCGAAGCGAACGTGGAACCAGTACGTGAGGAGCGGTCCGAGGAACCCGAACCCGAAGCCATTCAAGGCGTTGGTGAAGCCGAGGCGGCCGATGAGCTGGCTGGTGGTGAGCCCCACCGGGCTGGACGTCGTGGTGGCGGACGTTCCCGAGGCGGCTGCGCCACGGCTCACCCGACGCAGCCGATGCTCGCGCAGCGGGACCGATACGGCTGCCACCAGGAGCGAGGCGCCGGCACCGATCAGGAACACCACCTTGTAGGCGTCGGTCCAACTCATCCCGGCGCCGTGGAGTGCCGTCGGCACGGCGGCAACCAGCGAGCCGGCAGCGGCTGCCAGCACCCCGATGAAACCGAGACGGCCAAAGGACTTCGTCCGCTGCTCAGCAGGCACCGACGCGGCCAGCAGGGGCTGCTCAGCGGGGAAGAACGGGCCGAAGGCGCCTCCACTGCCGGCACCGCCGCCTCGACCGATGCCGCCGAGGCCACTCGCGACCACGACCACCACGACGTCAGTGCTCGCCGCGAGCGCCAGGGCGCCGAGAGCACCCAAGAGCCCCACGGCAACCAGCACCGGGCGGCGCCCGATCCGGTCGCTCACGACACCGACGGCCGCCATCAGCACGGCGCCCACCAGGCTTCCGATGGTCAGGATGGCGCCCACCTGCGTCGACGAGTCGTGCTGCTGGGCCAGGTACAGAGGGAAGACGACGGTCAGGAACGCAGTCGCGAAGCTCCGCACGGCCCGCCCGGTGTAGAGCCACGGGAGGTTGGACGCAATGTACTGCGGATCGGCGGAGGAGACGTCGACGGCGGAGATGACGCGGTAGTCTAACTACCTGTGAGCGGGTCCCCATCGGCGCCATTCGACACCTCCGCGGTCCGGGCAGGGCGCGCGCTCGCACGGCTGTCACGGATCCTGGAGCAGGCATCGTCGCAGGCGGGCCTGTCCCTGGCACAGTACCGAGTGCTGGCATTGGTTGCCGAACGGCCCCAGCGAGCTTCCGCGCTCGCAGCCCGCGTCGACGTGCAACGGGCCACGTTGAGCGCGGTGGTCAGTGGGCTCGAGCAGGCTGGCTTGCTTGCACGCCACGCGGTGGCCGGCGACGGCCGGGGAGTACAACTCGGGCTCACCGCGCGAGGGCGTGCCGCACTGGCCAGTGTCGACCGGCACCTGGGCGCGCAGCTGGTGGAGATGGCGGCAGCGGGCTCTGTCGGAGAGCTGGAGTTGCTGGCCGGGCTGCTCGAAGGCCTTGTCCGCGGGTTCGAGGTTCGATGCGTCGTGGAGCCGCCTGCGCGCGACGAGGTGTTGCAGCCCTGACGAGCGGCACCGGGGGACCTCCTGCTCGTTGCCAGGAGGCAAGTGAAGATGACCATCTGCTCCGGTGAATGGCGCACGACTTGACCATCGCCGCGAGCGCCCTCGCCACGGTGCCGGCTGACACCGCTCCCGCTCGGAAAGTTGCCCGGCACCGCAATGGACCCGTCTTCTCTCACCCTCCGAGCAGGACCCTCTTGCGACGGTCGGTCCCTGGAGCTCGTCTCACCAGTGGGATGCAGGCCAGCTCCTGGCCATCGCGACCGACCAAGGGGGCGTACGTTATCTTGCAGTCCCGGGCCGCTAGCTCATCGGGTAGAGCAGGGGACTTTTAATCCCAAGGTGCCGGGATCGAGACCCGGGCGGCCCACCTCCCCTCGAGCGTCGGGGCCTGCGACATGAGAGACTCCCGCCGGCGCGGCGCGTGGGCGCGGTGCTCGACTCGCGGAGGTGCGACCGATGACCGAAGAGACGTACCCGGTGCTGCGTCAGGTCGTCCTCGACACGACGGATGCCCGATCACTCGCCGAGTTCTACCGGAAGCTGCTCGGCTACACCTACCAGGAAGGCGACGAGCCGCCGGCGCCCGGAGACGACGACGTGCACGGCCGGGAGTGGCTCACCCTCGAAGGACCCGGCGGGGTCGCCGTCGCCTTCCAGCAGGTCGAGCGCCTCCGCGCGCCGACCTGGCCCGAGGGCGAGGTCCCTCAGCAGCTCCACTTGGACCTCACGGTGCCCGGCAAAGAGGAGCTCGACGCGCAGCATGCCCGAGCGCTCGACCTCGGTGCGACGCTCGTCCTCGACTCGAGCGAGGACCCCACAGAACCGCTCCGCGTCTACACCGATCCTTCAGGCCACCCCTTCTGCGTCTTCGTGAGCACGGACTGAGTCAATCGGGAAGAAGCGTCGCCGGGCCGTCGCCGGGCTCGCCGTCGCCGGGCTCGCTGTCGCTGGCCTGCGCCCGGACCGGCGGGACCGTGAGCTCGGGTGCGGTGAGCGGCCTGGGCACCTCGGTCACAGGCGACGGGTCGTCGAGTGCGGTGCTCGCCGCGCCCGGAGGACGCAGGGACTCGAAACGCCGCGCCTGGGGGAGCACGCGCTGTTCGAGCGAGCCGACGAACCTGTTGTAGGAGTCGACCGCCCCGCGCAGCCGCCCACCGAGGTCGGTGATGTGGCCCGACAGGACGGCAAGCCGCTCGTAGAGCGTGCGTCCCGCCGCCACGATCGCCTGGGCGTCTCGCGCCGCGGCGTCCTGCTGCCAGCCGTAGGCGACGGCACGCAGCAGGGCGATCAGCGTGATCGGCGTCGCGATGAGCACCTGATCGGCGACTGCGCGCTCGACGATGGCTGCGTCCTGCTCGTAGGCGGCGGCGAGGAGCGCGTCGTTCGGGACGAACGCGACGACGAAGTCGACCGACCCCTCGACCCCCTTCGCGTAGGAGCGCTTGGCAAGGCGCTCGACGTGGGCGCGCAGCTGCTGGGCATGGCGCTGCATGCAACGATCGCGCTCGGTCGCATCTCCTGCGGCGAGCCCTTCCAAGAACGCATCGAGCGGGACCTTCGCGTCGACGACGACGCGGCGCTCGTTCGGGAGGTGGACGACCATGTCCGGGCGCTGTGCACGCCCCGACTCGCCTTCACCATGCACCTGCTCGTCGAAGTCGCAGTGCTCGACCATGCCAGCGAGCTCGACGATCCGCCGCAGCTGCTGCTC
>JAJZVL010000063.1 GCA_021845725.1 Actinomycetes bacterium
GGGTCCCCACCAAAACGTGAAGACCTCGAGCGCTCCGGGGCTGGGACTCGAACCCAGAACCAACGGATTAACAGTCCGCTGCGCTGCCGATTGCGCCACCCCGGAAGGGTCGGCCCACCAGCCTACCAAAGGCCTGCCAAAGGTCGCCTCGGTCCTTGTGCCGACCGGCCTCAGGCCTCTTCAAGGTAGTCACGCAGCAAGAACGCCGCGTCCGGACGCCGGAGCTTGGCAAGCGTCTTCGATTCGATCTGGCGCACGCGCTCGCGCGTCACGCCGAACTCCTTCCCCACCTCTTCGAGGGTGCGGATCTTGCCGTCGTCGAGACCGAAACGGAGCCGCACGATGTCCTGCTCGCGCTCGGTCAAGAACGCGAGCGCGGCTTTCACCGCCCGGTCGAGCATGGCGCGCGTGGCGGCATCGTCCGGGACGACCGCGCTGCGGTCCTCGATCAGGTCCGACAGGCTGAAGTCGTCCTCCTCACCCACCGGCTGCTCGAGGGAGATGGTGTCGAGGCTCAGTCGCTGGATCTCCCGCACCCGCTCGATCGGGAACTCGACCCGCTGTGCCACTTCCTCTGGGGTGGGCTCGCGCCCGAGCTCTTGGAGCAGATGCCGCTGGGCCCACACCACCTTGTTGATCGTCTCGACCATGTGGACCGGAATTCGGATCGTGCGGGCCTGGTCCGCGATCGCTCGCGTGATGGCCTGCCGGATCCACCACGTCGCGTAGGTCGAGAACTTGAAGCCCTTCTCGTAGTCGAACTTGTCGACCGCCCGCATGAGCCCGAGGTTCCCCTCCTGGATGAGGTCCAAGAAGGCGAGTCCCCGGTTCCGGTAGCGCTTCGCGATCGAGACCACGAGACGGAGGTTGGCCTCGATCAGGACCTCCTTCGCCTGCTCGCCGAGACGGACGGCACGGCGCTCGCGCGCCTGTTCGTCGGGCGAGAGGACACCCTCAGGCGGTCCCCCCTGGGCCTCCGCCTCCTCGTGCGCTGCCAGGCGTGCCGCCGCCTCATTGCCGGCTTCGATCCGGCGTGCCATCTCGACTTCCAGCTCCGCGCTGAGCAGCGGGACCTTCCCGATCTCCTTCAGGTAGGTGTGGACAGGATCTTCTGCGCTGGTGCTGACGTACTCGGAGGTGCGTGGCGAGCCATCCGACGAAGACTTCGTCCTGCGCAGAGCGCGGGGCCGAGCAGCGCTGCGTGCCGTCTCGACGCTGCGAACGGTGCCTTCCTCTTGCGGGGGTCTCCCGTTCGTGCTCATCCAGGCTCCGTCGTCCTCGTCCGCGTTCCTTCCCGTACAGGACCTTCCTGTGGTGGGCCGACCAACCACGCTACCAATCGGTCCGCGGCCTCGCGGCAGCGCGCAGGTTCGTCCAGCTCCTCGATCCACCGCCGTACCCGTGCGGTCTCGGCGGCGACGTCGGCGAGCTCCGCATGGCCGCTGCGCGCGGCAGCTTGACGGTGCGCGAGCGCTTTCTTCGCGGCCTCTCGGGCGAGCTGTGCGACCACCGAGTCGGAGGGGTCGGCCCGCGGGTCATCAGGAAGCGCCAGCTCCTCGACGCAGAGGCGGCGCAGCAGGCCAGCCACGTCGTCGTCCGCACCGTCGACGGCCTCCCGAACGCTGCGGGCGCCGGCAAGGGCGAGGAACGCGCGGCGTTGAAGCTCGTCGGCGAAGAGCACGTCCTCGAGCCGGTCCGCCACGAGGTCGGGCCGGTGAACCGCGAGCCTGAGCGCCTCGAGCCCCGGACGGTTCACCCGGGGCGGGGCACCGCGCCCGGCCCCGGCCCGGGTAGCGGCGTCAACGACCGTAGGGCGGCCCGGTGCCGCCCTGTCTCGACGTCTGGAGAGCCCCCCGTCTCGAGCGGACGCCGCGGGCACAACGCGTGCGGCCGACACCGCCACCTGGGAGCGCAGGAGCTCGGCGTCGAGCCGCGTGGCGTCCGCGACGGCCATGACGTACTGGTCGCGCACGAGCGGGTCGGGATGCTCGGCGACGGTCGCCAGCGCCGCGTTCGCCGCCCTGGCACGACCCTCGGGCGTCGACAGGTCGTGCTCGGACAACGTCCTCGAGACGCGGAAGCGAAGGAAGGGCACGGCCGAGGCGATCGCCTGGCGCAGCGCCTCGGGATCCGAACGCGCGAGGTCCGCGGGGTCGGAGCCTCGCGGCAGCGCCGCCACGCGCAGGTCCACGTCGTGGCGACGCTCCCATTCGTAGACCCGAGCAGTCGCAGACTGTCCCGCCTGGTCTGCGTCGTACGCGAGCACGATGCGGCGGCCGAAGTTCTGAAGGAGGCGGAAGTGCTCCTCCCCCAGTGCCGTGCCGCAGGTCGCCACCGCCCGCTCGATCCCGGCGGTGAAGCACCCGATGACGTCCGTGTAGCCCTCGCACACCACCACCTCCCCGGTCGCCACGATGTCGTGCTTCGCCCAGTTGAGCGCGTAGAGGGTGCGGCGCTTCGAGTAGACGGGCGTCTCGGGAGAGTTCTTGTACTTCGGTTCGGCACGCCGCTGCGCGTCCGACGCCACCCCCGGTCCCGCTCGCTCCGGCAGGATCCTGCCGCCCAGGGCGATGGCCCGACCGGAAGGGTCGAAGATCGGGAAGAGGACCCGCGCGCGGAAGGCGTCCTGGAGCCGCCCCGCACGGTTGACGAACCCGAGACCGCTTCCGACGGCGACCTGCGCCGTCAGCCCGAGCGCGCGGGTCAACGCATCCCAGTCGTCCGGAGCCCACCCCAGCTGGAAGCGGCGCACGACGGCGCCGTCGTAGCCTCGCGAGCGCAGGTAGTCCCGAGCACGGCCCGCGTCCGGCGCGGAGAGCAGGCGTTCGTGGTACCACGCGACCGCCCTGGCCATCGCGTCGAGCAGCTCCCCCCGGCGTCTGCGGTCCTCGGTGCCCTCCTCGGTCTCGTGCAAGACGATCCCCGCCCGCTCCGCGAGGAACCTGACGGCCTCCGCGAAGTCCAGGTGCTCGGTCGCCCGAACGAACGTGATCGCATCACCCGAGGCCTGGCAGCCGAAGCAGTAGTAGAAACCCTCTTCGGCGTTGACGCTGAACGACGGGGTCTTCTCACTGTGGAACGGGCACAGGCCGACCCAACGGCGACCCAGCTGCCTGAGCGCCGCGTGCTCGGAGACGAGGGAGACGAGGTCGGTCGACGCGCGGACCTGCGCGACTTCCTCGTCGGGAATGCTCACGCTGGGGAGGGTACCCGCCCGCACACGCAGCGCCGGTGCCTCGTTGCGCCCTCAGACAAGCTGGCCGGGAACCTGCCCGGGGCCGGTGACCCAGAGCTCAGCGACGCCCATCCTGCTTGCCGTTGTGAGCGTCACGTCGCCGTACCGCCTCCACCGGGCTCGAGGACCCCAGCGCCCTGTCGGAGCGGGGCTTGTCGACCCCCTCCTGCCGCTTGGCGGCCTTCGACCCTCGCTTCGCCGACGGCGCGGCCTTCGACGCAGCCTGTCCTTCGCCACCCCGCGCTCGCGGAGAGCCTTTTTTCCCTGCCGACACGCGCGTCTCGTCTTCGCTGCCCCCGGCCGCAATGACCGCCTGGGCTGCTGCGAGGCGGGCAACCGGCACCCGGTACGGTGAGCAGCTCACGTAGTCGAGGCCGGCGTCGTAGAAGAAGCGGATCGACGCCGGGTCGCCACCGTGCTCGCCACAGACCCCGACCTTCAGGTCCGGCCGCGTCTCGCGGCCCCTCGAGGTCCCGAGCCGGACGAGCTCGCCCACGCCGTCGGTGTCCACGGTCTCGAACGGGTTGCGCGAGAGCAACCCCTGGTCGAGGTACGCAGACATCATCCTCCCCTCGACGTCGTCGCGGCTGAACCCGAAGGTCATCTGGGTGAGATCGTTCGTGCCGAAGGAGAAGAACTCGGCCACTTCCGAGATCTCTCCTGCGCGCAGGGCGGCCCGGGGGGTCTCGATCATCGTGCCGATCTTCACCTCCACTCGAGCGCTGTCAGACGCCTGCGCCCGCCTCGAGGCCTTCCGGGGTTCGTTCGTCTTCGACTCGTCCCCGCGAGCGACCTGGGCGATCGCGTCTTCCACCCAGCTTCGGGCGACCGCGAGCTCCTCGCGAGCGACCGTCAGCGGGATCATGATCTCGACGACGGGGTGCCCGCCTGCGGCTGCTCGCTCACGCGCTGCCTCCATCAGTGCCCGCACCTGCATGGCGTAGAGCCCCGGCTTCATCACCCCGAGGCGAACCCCACGGGTCCCCAGCATCGGGTTCGCCTCCTGCCAGGACTTCGCTGCCCGGTAGAGCTTGTGCTCTTCGTCGGTCAGCCCCGTGGTCGCCTCCTTGATCGCGAGCTCCTCGGTCGACGGGAGGAACTCGTGCAGCGGCGGGTCGAGCAGGCGCACGGTCACGGGCAACCCGTCCATGGCTTCGAGGATCTCCAGGAAGTCCTCGCGCTGGACTTCGCGTAGCTGCTCGAGCGCCTCTCGCTCCTCCTCCTCGCCTTCCGAGAGGATCATCCTGCGCACCACCGGCAGGCGGTCCTCTCCGAAGAACATGTGCTCGGTACGGCACAGACCGATCCCCTCGGCACCCAGGCGCCGCGCGTTGGCAGCGTCCTCGCCGTTGTCGGCGTTCGCCCTGACGCCGAGCTCCCCCTCCCGGATCTCGTCCGCCCACCGGAGCACCACGTCGAACTCGGGGGGTGGAGCCGCCGAGCTCAGCTCGACCTTGCCCACCACCACCTCGCCGGTCGACCCGTCGATCGAGATCCAATCGCCCTCCCCGACGGTGACGTCGCCGACGGTGAAGCTGTGCCGGCCGATTCGCAGCGCCTCCGCCCCGACGACCGCCGGCTTTCCCCAGCCGCGCGCCACGACGGCCGCATGGCTCACGAGCCCGCCGCGCGCGGTCAGCACGCCTCGGGCGGCGAGCATCCCGTGCACGTCTTCGGGAGACGTCTCGTTGCGCACGAGCACGACATCCTCCCCGCGCTGCGCCGCCGCCTCGGCGTCGTCCGCGCTGAAGTACGCCCGCCCGACCGCTGCGCCGGGGGACGCGGCGAGACCCTTGGCGATGACGTCATGGTCCTTGCTGGCGAACTGCGGGTGGAGCACCGCGGCCAGGTGGTCCTCGGTGATCCTCGACACCGCCTCGGCGTGGCTCAGGCGGATCTTCGGCTCCTTGGTCATGTCGACGGCCATCTTCAGGGCCGCACGGCCCGTCCGCTTGCCGACACGGGTCTGGAGCATCCAGAGCTTTCCCTGCTCGATGGTGAACTCCGTGTCGCACATGTCGCGGTAGTGGCGTTCGAGCCGGTCGAACACGTCCATCAGCTCTCGGTACACAGCCGGGAAGGTGCGCTCGAGCGCGGACAAGGGCTCCGTGTTCCGGATGCCTGCGACCACGTCCTCCCCCTGGGCGTTGACGAGGAAGTCGCCGTAGACGCCCTTCTCCCCGGTCGCAGGGTCGCGCGTGAAGCCGACACCGGTCCCCGACCGGTCGTCGCGGTTCCCGAAGACCATCGCCTGGACGTTCACGGCGGTGCCCAGGGTGTGGGGGATGCGCTCCCGCTCGCGATAGGCGACCGCGCGAGGACCGTTCCAGCTGCGGAACACCGCCTCGATCGCCCCGCGGAGCTGGTCGCCGGGGTCCTGGGGGAACGGCTCTCCCGTATGGCGCTCGACCACTTGCTTGTAGGAGCCCACGAGGTAGCGCAGCAGCTCCGTGGGCACCTTGGCATCCGAGCTGGTCCCCGCGAGCTCCTTCGCCGCGTCGAACAGTGCGTCGAACTGTTCCCCCTCGATGCCGAGGACGATCCGACCGTACATGGCGACGAACCTGCGATAGGAGTCGTAGGCGAACCGCTCGTCATCGGTCTGCTTGGCGAGCCCCTCGACCGAGCGGTCGTTCAACCCGAGGTTCAAGACGGTGTCCATCATCCCGGGCATCGAGAACTGCGCCCCCGAGCGCACCGAGACGAGGAGGGGGTCCACGGCGTCGCCGATCTCCTTGCCCATCGCCCGCTCCAGTCGGCGCCTCGCACGGTCCACCTCGTCGCTCAGGCCGCCAGGCCAGCCTCCGTCCATGTAGGCCCGGCAGGCGTCGGTCGAGATGGTGAACCCCGGGGGCACCGGCAGACCGAGCACGGAGGTCATCTCCGCCAAGTTGGCGCCCTTGCCGCCCAGGAGATCCTTCATCTCCATCGGCGGGCGGCGGTGCGAGTGGTCGAAGTCGAAGATGTACGGCATTGGGCCTCCTCGCCATGCAGGGGCGTGGCCGGCGCGCGGTCCGTCGGGCACGGCTACGACCTCGCCGGGAACGCATCCAACCTTACGACGCGCCCCGCCGCTCCTGCGAGCCGCGCGACGCTCAGTCCTCGCCCGCGCGGCTCCGCAGCTCGGCCACGAGGACGTCCACGGGCACGCGCACCTGGGCGGTGGTGTCGCGCTCGCGGATGGTCACGGCACGGTCGTCGAGCGAGTCGAAGTCCACCGTCACGCACCACGGCGTCCCGATCTCGTCGTGACGGCGGTACCGGCGACCGATGCTCTGGGTCACGTCGTAGTCGCACATGAAGTGGGGCTGGAGCTGGTGGAGCACCTCACGTGCCATCGTCTCGAGCTGCTCCTTCTTGGAGAGCGGCAAGACGGCCACCTGGTACGGGGCGAGCCTGTGGTGCAGGTGGAGCACGGTCCGCGCCTCGCCGCCCACCTCATCCTCGTCGTAGGCCGCGAGCAGGAATGCCATCATCGTGCGCGTCACCCCGCCTGCCGGTTCGATGACGTGGGGGTAGTAGCGCTCGCCCGTCGTGGGGTCGAAGTAGTCGAGGTGGGCGCCGGAGGCCTCCGCGTGACGCCGGAGGTCGTAGTCCGTGCGATTGGCGATGCCTTCGAGCTCGTCCCATCCCCAGGGGAAGAGGTACTCGAGATCCGAGGTCGCACTCGAGTAGTGCGACAGCTCGTCCGCACCGTGCGGTCGGAGCCGCATCTTGTCAGGCGGCATGCCGAGCTCGAGGTACCACCGGTAGCGCTCGTTGATCCAGTACTCGTGCCACTTCTGTCCTTCGTCGGGGGGCACGAAGTACTCCATCTCCATCTGCTCGAACTCGCGGGTCCGAAAGACGAAGTTCTGGGGGGTGATCTCGTTGCGGAACGACTTGCCGATCTGTGCGATGCCGAAGGGGGGCCGCTTGCGCGTGGTCTGGAGGACGTTCGCGAAGTTGACGAACATCCCCTGGGCGGTCTCGGGCCGGAGGTACGCGATGGCGCCCTCGTCCTCGATGGGGCCGGCGTGCGTCTTGAACATGAGGTTGAACGGACGCGCCTCGGTGAAGTCCGTAGAGCCGCAGTTCGGGCACGGCCCCGTGAGCTTGTCCGCTCGCCAGCGGCTGTGGCACTGGCGGCACTCGACCAGCGGATCGGTGAAATTCCGGAGGTGGCCGGATGCCTCCCAGACCGAAGACGGCGAGAGGATCGCCGCGTCGATGCCGACGACGTCGTCGCGCAGCTGGACCATCGAACGCCACCAGGCGTTCTTCACGTTGCGCAGCATGTTCACGCCGAGCGGCCCGTAGTCGTACGTCGAGCGGAAACCTCCATAGATCTCGGCCGACTGGAAGATGAAGCCGCGGCGCTTGCAGAGGTTCACGACCTTGTCCATGAGGCCGTCGGTGACACCGTCGGGTTCGGGTGCGGCTGCGTGCGCAGGTGCACCGGGCACCTCGGGCTCTGCGGTCATGAGACGGCAGGATACCGGCCGGACACGGCCTCCGAGGATGCCGCCTGGGGATGCCCGGCCGGGCCGGCGCGCAGCATGCCGGCGACCGCGTTCGCCAAGAGACGCCCCCTCACGGTGAGGACCACCCGTCCGCCGCGCCGCTCGACGAGCCCCTCGAGCCGGTCGTCATCGGGAAGCGCCCAATCCGGCACGCCGGCAGGGGTGCGAAGCGAGAGCATCAGCCTCTCGAGCACCCGGCGCTCGCCTTCCACGTGCTCTTCACCCGCCACCGGCGAACACCCTCCTTCCACCGCTGCCACATAACGCTCGGGCGTACGGACGTTCCACCACCTCCGGCCCGCCGCGGCGCCGCCTCGATGCGAGTGCGCAGCCGATCCGATCCCGATGTAGCTTCCCTGGCTCCAGTAGAGCCGGTTGTGGCGGCAGCCGTGCCCGGGCAGCGCCCAGTTGGACACCTCCTCCCACGTGTACCCGGCCGACGCGAGCGTGGCGTCGAGCAGCTCGTAGCGCGCCGCCTGCACGTCGTCGTCGGGGTAACGAGACGCGTCCCGGGCGAGGGGCGTCCCCGGCTCGACCGTGAGCGCGTACGCGCTCAGGTGACCCGGCGGGTGCGGAAGCGACAGGACGTCGGCGACGCTTCGTGCCCAGTCCCGGTCCGTCTCGGTCACCGCCCCGTAGATGAGGTCCACGTTCACCCGGTCGAACCCTGCTGCCGCGGCCGCCTCGAGCGCACGACCCACCGACTCGGGGTCGTGGCGCCGGCCGAGGGACGCCAGCACGTGGGGGACGGTGGACTGGACGCCGAAGGACATCCGCGTGACCCCTGCCTCGCGGTACGTGGCCAGGCGGTCACCCGACGCGTCCTCCGGATTGCACTCGACCGTCACCTCGGCGCCGGGGGCACGCGGCACCGCGGCGAGGATATCGCAGAGCCACTGCGCGGGCATGCGCGAGGGCGTGCCGCCGCCGAAGAAGACGCTCGTCGCCGCGGGGAGGCCCCCCGACCCGAAGCCGCGTCGCAGCTCCGCCACGCACGCGGCCGCGTAGCGCTCCATCAGCGCGTCTCGATCGGTGTAGGTGGCGAACGCGCAGTAGTCGCATCGGTGCCGGCAGAACGGCACGTGAACGTAGACTCCGAGCTCGTTCACCAGGTGAGGCCTGCTGCCGTATGCGCGGCGCGCAGCCGCCGGTCGACGTGCCCCTCCATGGCCTCGGTGGCGAGGCTGGCCACTTCGCCGGCACAGGCAGGTCGCGGGGCGGCGAGCACCCGTCCGAGCGCTCCGCCGAGCAGGGCGCGCACGACTTGCAGCGCGTCGGAGCTCACCGCCCGGCCCCGCCGGCACTCCCGGCACAAGGTGCCGCCTTCGGTGAGGTCGAAGGCCACCAGCTCGGCCTCTCCCTCTGGCCGTCCGCACGATGCGCAGGCGTACAGGACCGGTTCGGCGCCTTCGTGGGCGAGGGCCTTCAGGAAGAAGGCCGGTGCAACCAGCACGGGGTCCGTGCGCGCGTCGGCCAGCACGCGCAGCGCACCCACGAGCATGCGGTACAACCCTGGGTCGGGGTGGCCCTCCTGCGCCAGCTGGTCGACCACCTCGAGCATCGACAACCCCGACGCGACACGGTCGAGATCGCCGCGCAGCTCTGGGAAGTGGTCGATGACCTCGGCCTGGTTCACGACGGCAAGATCGCCGCGCCCCTGCCACAAGAGGAGCGCGACATGGCTCAGGGGTTCAAGGCGCGCGCCCCACTTGCTCGTCGTCTTACGCACCCCCTTGGCGACGGCCCGAACCTTTCCGCGCGTCTCGGTGACCAGCACCACGATGCGGTCCGCTTCACCGAGCCGATAGGTCCGCAGCACCACCCCCGAATCGCGCAGCAGCGTCACGAGGCAGGCTCGTCGCCCGGGCTCCGCTCCGAGGCCGGCTCAGCCGCGGCGGGAGCTCGGGTCACCGCGGTGGAACGCTTCGCGGCGGGGCGAGCCCACCCGCTGAGCAGGTTCCCGCCCGCGACGAGAGCCACCAGCGCGACCAGGCTGACGAGGCCTTCTCGCGCCGCGCCGACGCCCGACGCGGCCAGCCAGCAGACGAAGCCGAAAAGCACGACGCCGATCGCAATGGCGATCTTCGTGAACGTCATCGGGGTGCCACGAGCCCACCGTAGCGGCGGTCGCGGCCCTGGTACTCGACAACCGCCGCGCGGAGTGGCTCCTCGCCGACCTCGGGCCATGGATCGTCGATGACGACGATCTCACTGTATGCCACCTGCCACACCAACAGATCAGGTACCCGGCGGACACCTCCCGTGAGCACCAAGAGGTCGACGTCGGGAACACCGAGGGCCTCGCCGATCGTCCTCTCGTGCACGTCGTCCGGCTTCACGCCCCGTGCCGCCAGCTCTTGCACCGCGGCCACGATCTCTCGACGCCCGGAGCGCTCGCCCGCGAGCAGCACCTGCAGCACCGGCGACTCCACGTGGACGACGGACTCCGGACCGCCAGAGCCGCCCGAGGACGGACGAGCTGCGTCGGCCAGCGCGACACCCCGATCCGCGAGCTCTCGGGCATGCTCCCGCAGTGCCCGCCCGCACGAAGGGTCCTGGATCGTGAGCCACCCGATGCCGAGCTCGAGCGCGGAGTCGACGAGCGCCCGCAATGCATGCTCCTCGCGCTCAGGCGTGCCGCACGATGGGCCGGCCACCACCGGCCCGACCACCCAGGCGACGTGACCAGGGAGCGGGCCGCGCCCAGTCGACGGAGGGGTGGTCGCCACAGCTCGAAATTACCTCTGCGCCCGTGCAGTGCCGATCAAGGCGGCCGTCGAGGCCGGTAGCCTCGAGGCGCCGCCGGGCGCCGCCCGGCTCTTGGTGGCGTCGTAAGGAGGAGCCCGATGGCTGCACCGAAGCTGGAGCTGGGCGACGAGGAGTGGCGGGCGCGCCTCTCGCCCGACCGCTACGACGTGCTGCGCAACGGCGCCACCGAGCCAGCCTGGTCGGGGGCCTACCTCCACGTGGATGACAAGGGGATCTTCCATTGCGCCGGCTGTGGCGCCCCGCTGTTCTCCACCGACGCCAAGTTCGACTCGGGTTCAGGATGGCCGAGCTTCGACCGAGCGATCTCGGCAGGGACCATCGAAGAACGCCCCGACCACAGCCACGGCATGGTGCGCACCGAGATCGTGTGCGCATGCTGCGGCGGCCATCTCGGGCACGTCTTTCCCGACGGTCCCACCGAGACCGGGCGCCGCTACTGCGTCAACTCCCTCGCCATCGAGCTCGAGCCACAATCCGACTGAACGTCGGGGCGGAACGTTCCGGTGAGCCCGGCTTCGAGGAGCGCGAAGGCGTGTGCAGCACGTGCCGCCTCCTCGTGCTCCCCAGCCTGGATCAGGGCGCGCTCTGCTCGGGCGAGCGTGTCACAGAGGTCGAAGACGTCTTCTTTCGCGTAGGAGACCAACGACGGGATCCGAAGCGGCGCCAGTGAAGAAAGGACGCGACCGGCGCGCCCACGGCTGCTGCCGTGAACGCGGGTGCCGGCCATGAGCCATCCGGCACCAGGACCGGCAGCCAGACCACCGGTCATGCGTCCGCCGGCTCGAGGGCGGCGGGGTGAGGAGCCGGCTCGGAGCGCTCCTGCCTATGCACCTCCGCCGTGGCGTACCTCAGGCTGGGGCCGATGTCGTCGGCGACGATCTCGACCTTGGTGCGCCGCTCGCCCAGCTCCGACTCCCAGCTGCGCTGCTCCAAGCGACCCGACACCATCACGCGCATCCCCTTCACGAGGCTCATGGCTGCGTGCTCGGCCAGCTCCCTCCAGCAGACGACGTCGAAGAAGGAGGTCGACTCCCCCCACTCATGGGTCTCGCGGTCCTGCCATCGACGGTTGACGGCGACGCCCAGAAGGACGCTCGCCTGCCCGTCCCTCGTGTAGCGGATCTCGGGATCGCGCGTCAGGTTGCCTGAGAGAGTGGTGTGCGTGCTCATCGTGCGCTCCTTGCTCGAAAAGCCGGACGGTCGTCCGACCCGAGCAGGATGCGCCGCGTACCTCGCCAGCGACCTCGCTGGCGACCTTGCAACCCGACCTGGCGACCTTGCAACCCGGCCTGGCGACCGCGCAGCGCGGCCTGGCGACGACGGCCGATGCTGTGCCGTGCGCCGCCAGCCGGCCCTCAGACGTCGAGAAACCGGCTGATGGCGAGCGCCGATCCGCCGGTGCCGATGAGGATGCCGATCACCACGACGACGGCGTCGGTGGCGAACACCTCCCAGCCGGTCATCCGCATCTGTGCGAGGACCGAGCCCGTTGTGCTCGACCCGATCCGGTCCAAGACGACGTGCAGTCCGTAGACGATGGCCGCCGCGACACCGGACCCCAGCAGCCCCTGGACCAAGCCCTCGGACATGAAGGGCAGCCGGATGAACCAGTTGGTCGCTCCGACGAGCTTCATCACCGACACCTCTCGTCGTCGGGAGAAGATCGCCATGCGGATGGTGTTCAAGATGAGCACGGCGGCGGACACCAGCAGCACGAGCGCGACGAGCAGGAAGACCCATTGAAGGATGTTGATGACGTGCTGCTCGGTACGGATCTGCGCGAGGGGCGCGGTCACCCGCAGGACGCCGGCCTCACCACCGAACGTGTGGATGACCGCCGTCGCGTCCTGCGGATGCACCGGCGTGCAACGCCAAGACGTCGGGGTCTGCTTGGGGGTGACGCCGGACTCGGCGTACACCGCGCCGACGAGCCTCTGCGCCTCGTGGTAGTCGTACTGGTGTGTTCTGAACACGCACCTGTCGACGTAGGGGAGGGCGTGGAGCTGACGGCCGACGGCGGCGACCTCGTTCTTGCTCGCTGTCGGCTTCATCCACACCATGACCTCGGTGCCACGCTGCCACTCGGCTTCGGCACGAGCAGCACCCTGCTTGAGCAAGAGCGCTGCACCAACGAGGGAGAGCGACACCGCGACCGTGAGAACCGCGGCGACGGTCATGAGACGGTTGCGCCAGAGGTTCGACGCCGTCTCCTTGGCGACGTACTCGGCAGAGATCGGCATCAGGCTCGCTCCTGGGCTCTCCCGCGGGCGCGTCCCCCGCCGACGGCAGCCACCCGGCCGCTGGGGGGTCCCCCGACGGCAGCCACCCGGCCGCTGGGGGGTCCGGCGACGGCAGCCACCCGGCCGCTGGGGGGTCCGGCGACGGCAGCCGCCGCCGTGGCGGTCGCCGCAGCGCTACCCTCGATCCCGTAGACGCCTCGCTGCTGGTCGCGCACCACGGTGCCGTGATCGAGCTCGACCACGCGCCGGCGCATCCAGTTCACGAGGACTTCGTCGTGGGTCGCGACGACGACCGTCGTCCCGGTGCGGTTGATGCGATCGAGGAGCTGCATGATGCCCTGGCTCGTGGTCGGGTCGAGGTTCCCCGTCGGCTCGTCGGCGAGGAGGATCAGCGGCCTGTTGACGAACGCCCTCGCCACCGCGACACGCTGCTGCTCCCCACCAGAGAGCTCGCTCGGCAGGTTGTCCCGCTTCTTTGCCAGGCCGACCAGCTCGAGCACCTGGGGCACCTGGTTGGCCACGACGTGCTTGGGCCTTCCGATGACTTCGAGTGCAAATGCCACGTTCTCGAAGACGCTCTTGTTCGGCAGGAGGCGGAAATCTTGGAACACGCAACCAATGTTTCGCCTGAGGTAGGGAACCCGCCATTTCGGAAGATGCACGATGTCCCGACCCGCTTCCCAGATGCTGCCGGAGTCCGGTAGCTCCTCGCGCAGGAGGAGGCGGATCAGCGAGGTCTTTCCTGACCCCGACGCCCCTACCAGAAAGACGAATTCCCCCTTGTCGATCTCGATGGACACGTCTCGCAGGGCGACGGTCCCGTTCTTGTAGGTCTTGGTGACGTTCTGAAATCGGATCATTGAGGAATATCTCCGTCCGACAGGTAGGTGGCGCGTGAGCGGCGGTCTGCTGAAAAGCCGCGGACGTGGGATCGGAGGAATCCTACCGAATTCGGTCTCGCAGGTCACCATGTATCGGGCAATTCCGCCCTGACCTGCGCCTCGGGGACCTAGGCGCCCCTGAGCCGCCGCAGCTCGGCCTCCATGAACACGTCGAGGTCGCCGTCCAGCACGGCCTCGACGTTGCCGGTCTCGACTCCCGTGCGAAGGTCCTTTACCAATTGGTAGGGGGCGAGCACGTAGGATCGGATCTGGTTCCCCCAGGCCATCTCGGTCCGCTCCCCGCCGAGGGAGTCCAGCTCAGCCTGGCGCTGCGCCCGGGCCCTCTCCGCCAGCTTGGCCGCGAGGATCTGGAGAGCCTTGGCCTTGTTCTGGTGCTGGCTGCGCTCGTTCTGCACCGCCACGACGATGCCCGTCGGCAGGTGCGTGAGGCGCACTGCCGAGTCGGTCTTGTTCACGTGCTGGCCGCCGGCCCCCGAGGAGCGGTAGGTGTCGACCCGAAGGTCCTTCTCGTCGATCTCCACCTCCGAGACGTCGTCGAGAAAGGGGACCACGTCGAGGGACGCGAAGCTCGTCTGGCGGCGGTGCTGGGAGTCGAACGGCGACATGCGCACCAGTCGATGCACGCCGCGCTCGGTGGCGAGAAGCCCATAGGCGTGCCTGCCCCGAACGATGAAGGTGGCCGACAGGAGGCCTGCCTCCTGCCCGGGGGTCGCCTCGTCCAGCTCTACGCCGAACCCGCGCCGCTCCGCCCACCGCTGGTACATGCGCAGCAGCATCTCGGTCCAGTCCTGGGCATCCGTCCCGCCCGCGCCGGCGTGGACCTCGCAGACGGCGTCACGATCGTCGTACTCCCCGGAGAAGAGCGACTCGAGCTCGAGCTGGCCCACCCTGGTGGCCAGCCCGTCGACAGTGGTCACGAGCTCCTTGGCGAGCCCCTCGTCCGGGGCGTCGGTGCGCTCCGCCTCGGCGACCAGCTCGGCGAGCACCCTGGCGTCGTCCACCGCCGCTACGAGCGCGTCGAAACGCGCGAGGTCGTCGGCGACCCGACCGAGCCTGGTGGTGACCGACCTGGCGCGTTCAGGGTCGTCCCAGAGGTCGGGGGCCGCCGCCTCGCGCTCGAGCTCGTCACGCAGGGCGCGCATCGGTTCGATGCCGAGGTACTCCTTGGCCTCGTCGACCCGCGCCCCGAGCTCCTCGATCTCAGCGGCGAGGTCGCGCCCCTCAGGCGGCGCCATGGCAGAACTTGTACTTCTTTCCGCTCCCGCACCAGCAGGGATCGTTGCGGCCGA
>JAJZVL010000150.1 GCA_021845725.1 Actinomycetes bacterium
GGGCGCTCTGGATCCCGGTCGTCGTCGAAGGCGACCGCGACGACGGCGTAGGGGTGCGCGAAGCGCACCGTGGCGGTCCGCACCACGCCACGGCGGCGAAGCAGGGCGGCGGTCCTCACTCCGAGGGCCGTCACGCCGGCCGCCTCGAACCCCACGGCGCTGTAGCGAGCCGTGCACGCCTGGCGTGCCTCGTAGGTGAAGCGCTGGAGCTCGAGCGCCGACGCGATGGCGCGTGCGGCGTCGTCGAAGCCGAGGTCCTCGTCCCCGGCGAGCTCGAGCGTGGTCGCGGCGCGCCAGGCCGGAAGGACCGAGACGACGCGCTCTTCCCGCCCGCCTGAGACCGCGTCCTCGATGGGTCCCTCGTGGATGGACCACACAGGGCTGTCCCCCGCCGGAAGGTCGAAGAGGGAGAGACGGGGGATCCTTCCTCGCTCGGCGGCCTCCGCCGTCACGATCTCCTCTGCCGCCGCCAGCACGTCGCCCGGAGGGAGGTCCTCCTCGGCGGCGATCACCGAGCCCACGAGCAGGCCGCCGCGCGCTCGGGCGAGGTGCACGCAGACGGTGCCGGCGCGCTCGGTCCGCGCGAGGAACTGGCGGTGACGGGGGTCCTTCTGCGGGGCCCGCAGGACGCAGCGCACCGTCTCGGACCATCGGCTCGGCTCGAGCTCGGCTGCGTCGACGACCTCGAAGGGCACCTCCCAGGACACCTTCGTGGCGAGCGCGCTCGCGAGCACGCAGACCAGTGTCGGCGTGACCTCGATCGGGAAGCGGTCGATCAGCCCGAGCGTGTGCGCCGCCGCCCACGCGTCGAGCGCCGCCTGGGTGGGCAGGTCCCCGGACTCGACCACCTCGGGGAGCACCGCCCGCCAGGCCGCGAACCGCGGCGTCTCGGCTCTCGCGGCGAGCCACAGGCCCGCTGCAGCCGACACGAGCGGGTGCGGATCGCCGAGCAGGCTCGAGGCCATACGGAACGACGCCTCGGGGTCGGCTCCGAGGGCCCGGCCGAGCGCGTCTCGGTCCCGCTCCTCTCGGGCGGCAGGCGCGCACAGCGCGAGCACCATCCACGCGCCGAGGGGCGAGACCACGTGGTGGCCGCTGCCTGCTCGGGCGTGCAGCCGCTCGGCGTAGCGGGCCAGCGCGGGTGCCCACGCCGTGGCCGTGTCCATGGGGCCAGTGTGGCTCGCCTTCACACCCGGTGCAGGTCGCGATGGCCAAGATCCTGGCGTACGCGCTGCGCCGCGTGCCGTCGGCCGAAGACGCCGCGGACGTCCTGGCCGAGACGTTCACGATCGCCTGGCGCAGGCTCGACCAGGTCCCTGGCGGAGACGAGGCGCTCCTGTGGCTCTACGCCGTGGCCCGCAACGTGATCCAGAACGATCGCCGGCGTCAGCAGCGGCGCTCCGATCGGGTCGAGCGTGTGGCCCTGTGCGTGTCCGACGAGGGGACGCGAGCCCTTCCCCGCGACGAGGAAGGGCTCGTCGCGTTGCTGTGCCTTCGGGCCCTCGACGACGAGGAGCGGGAGGTGCTCATGCTCACGGCGTGGGAAGGGCTGGCGCCCGCTGCCGTCGGCCGAGTGCTCGGGTGCTCACCGGGCGCCGCCTCCACCGGGCGATCGCCGCACTCACACGACCAGAGGCCGACCACGCGGCCCGGGGCCTTCAAGGAGTCGGGCCCGACGGGACGCGTGTGGCCTCGGACCCCCAAGGAAGTCTCACGTCATGAGCACCACACTTCGTCGGATCGACCCGGTCGACGAGTGGGCGGTCGAGGCGGCCGCCACGCACCCCGTGTTCGGGGAGCTGTGCGAGGAGATCGTGAGCGCTCCGCCCGCGCGGGATCCGGCGGACGCGGCCGCATCGGTCCTCTCGCGCAGCGCGCGGCCACGAGCGCGCCGCGCAGCGGCTCGGACGTGTGGCGTGCGTCGTGCGCTCGTCGCGGGGGCGTCGGCCGTCGTGGTGGCCCTCGGCGCCCTGGCCGGGACCGGAGCCATCGGTGGCGGGGGCGGGCTGCGTGGCCCCTTCACGACCCGCTGGCATGACGCCCACGCGCTGGACGCCGGACGGTCCGCGCGCGGCACGGGCACCTGGCGGCTCGTCGACGACCTGCTGACCGGGACCTGGCAGCGGAACGACTACGGCCCGCCTCCGGGACGCCTCAGCTGCGCGACGCCGAGCCGCTGCTACGTCATGGCCGGCAGGTACCCCTCGGCCATAGCCGGCGCGCCGCTGCTCTCGGAGTCCCTCTACGTGACCACCGACCAGGGAGCGGACTGGACAGTGCTCCCGATGCCCTCGGGGTTCTCTCCGACGACGGCACTCGCCTGCGCCGGGGCCACATGGTGCGCTGCAGGCGGCACCTACCGAGGGCAGGCGGTGCTCCTCACGACCGCCGACGGCGGGCACTCCTTCACGGTCATGCCGCTGCCGGGGGGACTGGGCACGCTCCACGTGCTCACGTGCCCGTCCGTGGGGGTCTGCGACGGCCTCGTCTCCTCGTCGACCGGCTCTCTCACAGGTCCGCTCGATGCGACGTTCCTCTCTGCGACCGGCCTCTCTGCGAC
>JAJZVL010000064.1 GCA_021845725.1 Actinomycetes bacterium
GGTGCCGATCTTCGGCATCTGCCTCGGGCACCAGCTGCTGTGCACCGCGCTCGGCGGGTCGACCTACAAGCTGGCGTTCGGGCACCACGGCACGAACCACCCGGTCCAGCGGCTCTCCGACGGCGCCGTCGAGATCACCAGCCAGAACCACAACTACGCAGTGACCTCGGTGCCCGGAGTCGACGTGACCCACGTCAACCTGAACGACGGCGTCGTCGAGGGCGTGCGCTGTCGGTCGGCGGACGCCCTCGGCATCCAGTACCACCCGGAGGCGGCGCCGGGGCCGCACGACGCGCAGTACCTGTTCTCGTCGTTCGAGGAGATGCTCGGCTGATGCCGCGGCGCCAGGACATCGCATCGGTGCTCGTCATCGGCTCGGGGCCCATCGTGATCGGGCAGGCGTGCGAGTTCGACTACTCGGGGACCCAGGCCTGCCGGGTGCTGCGCGCCGAAGGGTACCGGGTGGTGCTCGCCAACTCGAACCCCGCGACGATCATGACCGACCCGCAGACCGCGGACCGGACCTACGTCGAGCCTCTCGATCCCGAGGTGCTCGAGGCGATCATCGAGAAGGAGCGCCCCGACGCGCTGCTGCCGACGCTCGGCGGTCAGACTGCCTTGAACCTGACCATGGCGCTGCTCGAACGCGGCGCGCTCGACGGCGTGGAGGTCATCGGCGCACGGCCCGAGGCGATCCGCACCGCAGAGGATCGGGACCTGTTCCGCCGTGCGATGACCGAGATCGGACTCGAGGTGCCGGCGAGCGGGTTCGCGCACTCGATCGACGAGGCGCTTCGGATCGCCGACGAGGTGGGCTACCCCGTCATGGTGCGGCCGAGCTTCATCCTCGGCGGGAAGGGCACGGGGATCGCGCCCGCGCGCGACGTGCTCGTGCGCCTCGCGACCGAAGGTCTCGACGCGAGCCCCGTCGAAGAGATCCTCGTCGAGCGTTCGGTCGCAGGGTGGAAGGAGTACGAGCTCGAGGTCATGCGGGACCGGGCGGACAACTGCGTCGTGGTCTGCTCGATCGAGAACGTCGACCCGATGGGCGTCCACACCGGCGACTCGATCACCGTGGCGCCCGCGCAGACGCTCACCGACGTCGAGTACCAGGCGATGCGCGACGACGCCTTCGCGTGCATTCGACGGGTCGGCGTGGAGACCGGTGGCTCCAACGTGCAGTTCGCGGTGGACCCGGCGACCGGCAAACGGCTGATCATCGAGATGAACCCGAGGGTCTCGCGCTCCTCCGCGCTCGCGTCGAAGGCGACGGGGTTCCCGATCGCGAAGATCGCCGCACGCCTTGCGGTCGGCTACACCCTCGACGAGGTCCGTAACGACATCACGAGGGCGACGCCCGCCAGCTTCGAGCCGACGATCGACTACGTCGTCACGAAGATCCCGAGGTGGGCGTTCGAGAAGCTGCCCGGTGCCGACGCGAAGCTCGGCACCCGGATGCAGTCGGTGGGCGAGGTGATGGCCATCGGGCGCACCTTCTGCGAGTCCCTCCAGAAGGCGGTCCGCTCCCTCGAGCAAGGCCGGGCGGGGCTGAACGCCGACCTCCACGAGCGCGCGCTCGACGAGCTCTCCGACGACGAGCTGCTCGAGCGCCTGGGCGTCGCGACGCCGGAGCGGATCTTCGAGGTGGAGTGCGCGCTGCGCCGGGGCCTCGGCATCGAGACGGTCGCCGCGGCAAGCGGGATCGACCCGTGGTTCCTCGCCCAGATCGCACGGCTCGCGGAGGCTCGCCGGACGCTCCCGCCCGCCTTGGAGACGATGGACCGGCCCGCATGGCGGCGGATGAAGCAGCTCGGGTTCTCCGACGCCCAGCTCGCGTACCTCCTCGGTCGCTCGGAGCGCGAGGTCCGTGCGGCGCGGCGTGCCGCAGGCGTGGTCGCGACGTACAAGACCGTCGACACCTGCGGAGCGGAGTTCGAGGCGTTCACGCCCTACCACTACGCGACCTACGAGGACGAGGACGAGGTCCGGCCTTCGGGCCGCGACCGGGTGGTCATCTTGGGATCCGGGCCGAACCGCATCGGTCAGGGGATCGAGTTCGACTACTGCTGCGTGCACGCGTCGATGGCGTTGCGGTCCGCCGGCTACGAGACGGTGATGGTGAACTGCAACCCCGAGACGGTGTCGACCGACTACGACACCTCCGACCGGCTCTACTTCGAGCCGCTGACCGAAGAGGACGTCGAGAGCGTGGTCGACGCCGAGTCGCGCGCCGGCGGCCGGGTCGTCGGCGTGGTGGTGTCGCTCGGCGGGCAGACCCCGCTCAAGCTCGCCCACAGCCTTGCTCCCGAGCTCGTCCTCGGCACGAGCCCCGAGTCGATCGACCGCTCAGAGGACCGCAAGCACTGGAACGTGCTGTGCGAGGAGCTCGGCATCCCCCAGCCTGCCGGCGGGACGGCGAGCACCGTGGACGAGGCGCTCGTCGTCGCGCGCCGCGTGGGCTACCCGGTGCTCGTGCGGCCGAGCTACGTGCTCGGGGGACGCGCGATGGAGATCGTGTTCGACGACGCAGAGCTCCGGCGGGTGATGTCGGGGCTCCGGCTCGAGCGCGAGGGAGGGGTCACGGCGGAGCGACCGGTGCTCGTCGACCGGTTCTTGGAGGACGCGGTGGAGATCGACGTCGACGCGATCCGTGACAAGGCGGGCGAGGTGCTCGTCTGCGGGGTGATGGAGCACGTCGAGCAGGCCGGCGTCCACTCGGGGGACTCCGCGTGCGCCCTGCCGCCCCAGTCGCTCTCGTCCGACGTGCTCGCCACCGTCGACCGCCACACCCGCGCGCTCGCCGACGCGCTGGGCGTCGAAGGTCTCTTGAACGTCCAGTACGCCGTGAAGGACGGCGTCGTCTACGTGCTCGAGGCCAACCCCAGGGCGAGCCGGACGGTCCCGTTCGTGGCCAAGGCGACCGGCGTCCCCGTGGCCGCCCTGGCTGCCCGGGTGATGGTCGGCCAGACGCTCGAGGGGCTGCGCGCCGAGGGGCTCTTGGAGGCAAAGGGCGCGCTCGAGAGCCCCGGCCACGTGAGCGTGAAGGAGGCGGTGCTGCCCTTCGACCGCTTCCCCGGGGTCGACTCCGTGCTCGGGCCCGAGATGCGCTCGACCGGAGAGGTCATGGGGATCGACGCGACGTTCGGCCTGGCGTTCGCGAAGAGCCAGGCTGCCGCGGGCACCCAGCTGCCGCGCGCAGGAACGGTCTTCCTCTCGCTCGCCGATCGCGACAAGCCCGGCGGGCTCGCCGTCGCCGGAGCGCTCGTCACCCTCGGCTTCTCGATCGCCGCGACGCTCGGCACCGCGGGGTACCTGCGCGACCACGGGGTGGCGGTTGCCACGCTGGTCGCCAAGGTCGGGGAGGAGGGGGTCGCTGCGGATGCCGTCGAGCTGATCGCGGGGGGAGCGGTCCAGATGGTCGTCAACACGCCGCGGGGCCGTGGTTCGCGTGACGACGGTGCCCATATCCGCGCGGCGGCCGTCGCACACCACGTGCCGTGCATCACGACGCTCTCGGCGGCGCTGGCCGCGGTCACAGGCATCGCCGAGCGCGCCCGGCACCCGCTCGTCGTGCGCAGCCTCCAGGAGCTCCACGGTGTCGCGGACCGCCGTTGATCGCGGTGTGCTTGCGACCCGCGTCGGCGGACTGGAGCTGCACGCTGCGGTGATGACGGCGTCGGGCACCTCGGGCCACGGCGCGGAGCTGGCCGCGTACGGCCGGCTCGCCGAGCTCGGCGCGGTGGTCGTCAAGTCGCTCGCGGCGTTCGCATGGCCCGGCAACAGCGGTCTGCGGGTGCACGGCGTCGCGGGCGGGTCGATGCTGAACCGCGTGGGGCTCCAGGGTCCCGGGGTCGCGGCCTGGCGGGAGCATGACCTGCCTGCGCTCCTCGCACACGGCGCGACGGTGGTCGCGAGCATCTGGGGCCGGAGCGCCGCGGAGCTTGCCGCCGCGGCCGAGGCGCTCGCGGGTGCCGGTGGCGTGGCCGCGGTCGAGGTGAACATCAGCTGCCCGAACCTCTCGGGGCACGTGCTCGGCGGCTCCGCGGGGGCGGCGGCGGAGGCGCTCGAGGCCGTCGCCGGCATCCTCGGCACCACCGGGGTACCGCTGTGGGCGAAGCTCAGCCCGGCCGTGCCCGACATCTGCGAGATCGCCGGCGCAGCGCTCGGAGCCGGGGCGACGGCGCTCACCTTGGTCAACACCTTGCCGGGGTTGTGGGTCGACGCGGAGGGCTACGACGCGCCCTTCGCCGGGGGTCTGTCGGGGGTGGCCCTCCACCCCGTCGCGCTGCGGGCCGTCCACGACTGCCGGCGCGCCTTCCCCGACACGCCGATCGTGGGCGTCGGTGGGGTCGCCACGGGGACGGACGCAGCAGAGCTCCTCCGAGCGGGCGCCGACGCGGTCCAGGTCGGCACGGCGACCTTCGCCGATCCTCGGGCGCCCTGGCGCGTCCAAGAGGAGCTCGCGCGCTGGTGCGCGCGGCGCGCCACGTCCGTCGAGGAGGTGCGCGCTGCCGCCCGCCGCTGAGCGCAGCTTCGGCGAACGCGTCCGGGCCGCCGTAGGGGAGCTGGGCCCCTTGTGCGTCGGCATCGACCCTTCCCCCGCTCTGCTCGGCCGCTTCGAGCTGGCGGACTCGCCGAACGGCCTGCGAGCGTTCGTCGAGATCTGTGTCGAGTCGCTCAGCGGGGTCGTCGCGGTGGTGAAGCCCCAGGTGGCCTTCTTCGAGCGGCACGGCGCGGCAGGGATGTCGGTGTTCGAGGCGGCCGTCACGCTCGGGCGGGATGCGGGAATGCTCGTCATCGCCGATGCCAAGCGCGGTGATGTCGGCAGCACCACGGAGGCGTACGCGGACGCCTGGTTTCGCGGTCCGCTGGCCGCCGACGCCGTGACGGCGACGCCGTACCTCGGCGCGGGCGCGCTCGTCCCCATGGTGCGCGCGGCGCGTGCGACGGGCCGGGGGCTCTTCGTGGTCGTCACGAGCTCCAACCCCGAGGGTCGGGAGGTCCAAGAGGCGGTGCGTCGCGACGGCACGAGCGTCGAAGCGTCGATGGTGCGCACGATCGCTGGCTGGAACGCCGAGGAGGCGGACGAGGACAGCGGAGGCGTTCCTGGGTCGCTCGGTGCCGTCGGAGCGGTCGTCGGCGCCACCGGCGGCGACCCGCCCGAGGGCCTCGCTCACCTCGCCGGGGTGGTGCTCGCGCCCGGCCTCGGCGCGCAGGGAGCCACCGTCGCAGACGTGGCGCGCCGCTTCGCGACCTGCACCCGAGACAGCGTGCTGCCGGTCGCTGCACGGGTGGTGCTCGCCGAGGGGCCCGCGGGCATGCGCGCCGCTGCGCAGCGGCTGGGGGACGATCTGGCTGCCGCGCTCTCGTGATCCCACGGCTGCCGGGAGGCTACAGTCGGGCGCATGCCGCAACCTCCCGCACTCACCGCCGAGCAGCGTCAAGCTGCGCTCGAGAAGGCCGCCCAGGTGCGACGTCAACGCGCAGAGGTGAAAGAGAGGCTCAAGATGGGCGCCCTCACCCTCGCCGAGCTCTTGGACCAGGCGGAGTCCGACGAGACCGTCGGGAAGATGAAGGTGGTGTCCGTGCTCGAGTCGCTCCCCGGCCTCGGAAAGGTGAAGGCGCGCAGGCTGATGGCCACCGTCGGCATCGCCGAGAGCCGCAGGCTCCAGGGCCTCGGCACGAAGCAGCGAGCCGACCTTCTCGAGCAGACCGCCTCACGCTGACGGTCTTCGTCCTGATCGGGCCGGGGGGCGCGGGCAAGGGCACCGTCGCGTCGGCGCTCACCGCCCGCGTACCGGACCTGTGGCTGAGCCGATCGTGGACGACCCGGGCGAGGCGCCCGGGCGAGGCGGAGGACGCCTACGTCTGGGTGACGCCCGAGGAGTTCCGTCGTCGTGTCGCGGACGGAGGGTTCCTCGAATGGGCCGAGTACCTCGGGAACCTCTACGGGACGCCGGTGCCCGACCCGCCGGCCGGGAGCGACGTCCTTCTCGAGATCGACCTGCAGGGCGCCGAGCAGATCCTCGCCGCGTGCCCCGGCGCGGTGGTGATCCTGCTGCTCCCGCCCTCCGAGGAGGTCCAACGTGCGCGGCTCGTCGCCCGCGGCGATCCTGCCGATCACGTCTCGAGGCGGCTCGACAAGGGTCGCGAGGAGGTGGAGCGCGGCCGGAAGCTCGCGCACCACGTCGTCGTGAACGCCGACCTGCAACAGGCCGTGGAGGAGCTGGCCGCTATAGTGGCGGAGACCCGCGGAAAGGACGTCGATGGTTCGTAGCACCCTGATGGACCCCCCGATCGAGCAGCTTCTCGACAAGGTGGACTCGAAGTTCACCTTGGTCGTGCTCGGCGCGCTGCGGGCCCGCCAGATCAACGCCTACTACAACAGCCTCGGCGAGGGCCTCGGGCGGATCGTCCCGCCGCAGGTCACCTCGGTGTCGGGCAAGCCGCTGTCGATCGCCTTCGAGGAGATCGCGGCGGACAAGGTCGCCTATGAGCGCGCCCTCGAAGAGGAGGAGCACGCCGAGGACCGGGCCATGGAGGAGGCGATGGAGGCGGCCATGGCCGGTGGCGCCTTCGGTGAGGATCCCGCCGTCGTCGACGAGGGTCCGACCGCGAGCTAGGCGCGAGCCTGGCCTGCGCAGCCCTTTCTCACGGCACGCTCGGAGCGTTGCGGTGCGGATCGTCCTCGGCGTCTCCGGCGGCATCGCCGCGTACAAGGCGGTCGAGGTGTGCCGGCGGTTCGTGGGAGCCGGCCACGAGGTCACCGCGGTGCTCACCGACGCGGCCCGGCGCTTCGTGGGCGAGGCGACGTTCTCTGCGTTGGCGACCAATCCCGTGCCCGAGGGGCTCTGGCAGCGCTGGGACGGCGGGATCGCGCACACGCGGCTCGGCCAGCGCGCAGACCTCGTGGTGGTCGCGCCGGCAACCGCCGACTTCCTGGCGCGCTACGCGGCCGGCATGGCCGACGACCTGCTCAGCGCGACGCTGCTCGTCACGCGCGCACCGGTGGTGGTGTGCCCCGCGATGCACACCGAGATGTGGGAGCACCCCGCGGTCGTTGAGAACCTCTTGGCGTTGCGCCGACGCGGCGTGCACGTGGTGCCACCCGAGTCGGGGACGCTGGCCGGGGGCGACGAGGGCGCCGGCCGCATGGCCGAGCCCGCGACGATCGTGGCCACCGCCCTCGCGCTGTCCGCGCGCCGCTGCGACCTCACGGGGACGCATGTGGTCGTGAGCGCGGGAGGGACGCGCGAGCCGATCGATCCTGTGCGCGTGATCACGAACCGCTCCTCGGGTAAGCAAGGGCATGCGATCGCGGAGGCGGCCGCGGCACGCGGCGCCCGGGTGACGCTGGTGACCTCGTCCGCCTTGAGCGCTCCCGCCGGTGTCGAGGTCGTCCACGTGGAGTCCGCGGCGGACATGCATGCCGCGATCGCCGCGGCAGCTCCCGGCGCCGATGTGGTGGTGATGGCCGCGGCGGTCGCGGACTTCCGGCCGAAGGCACCAGCGGCGCAGAAGGTCCACGGGCTCCCCGAGCTGGTCCTCGAGCCGACGCCCGACATCCTGGCCGGCCTCGCCGAGGCACGCCGGCCCGGCCAGGTGCTGGTCGGCTTCGCGGCCGAGACCCAGGACGTCGTCGCCCGCGCACGGCGGAAGCTGGAGCGCAAGGGGGTGGACCTCGTCGTGGTGAACGACGTGTCGGCGCCGGGCGCAGGCTTCGACCACGACACGAACGAGGTGACCATCCTGGGTGCGGACGGTTCGGTTGCCGTCGTGCCGCTCACGAGCAAGCGGCAGGTGGCCGACGCGATCTTGGACGAGGTGGTCGCACGGCTCGAGAGAGACGCGAGAGACACGAGAGACGCGAGAGACTCGAAGAGGGACACGAAAGAGGACTGATGAGAACCACCTTCACGTCGGAGTCGGTCACCGAGGGACACCCCGACAAGATCGCCGACCAGATCTCCGACGCGGTGCTCGACGCGCTGCTGGAGAAGGACCCGATGAGCCGGGTGGCCTGCGAGACGCTGGTCACGACCGGGCTCGTGGTGGTCGCGGGCGAGGTCACGACCCAGACCTACGCCGACATCCCGACGATCGTGCGCCAGGTGATCACCGAGATCGGCTACGACAACGACGCCTACGGGTTCAACGGCAACACCTGCGGCGTGATGGTGGCGCTCGACGGCCAGTCGCCTGACATCGCCCGCGGCGTCGACTCCGCCTTCGAGCTGCGCAGCGGCACGGGGGGTGAGGACCGGCTGAACGCCCAGGGCGCCGGGGACCAGGGGATGATGTTCGGCTACGCCTGCGACGAGACCCCGGACCTCATGCCCATGTCCATCTGGCTCGCGCACCGCCTTTCGCAGCGCCTCTCGCAGGTTCGCCGCGTGGGGGTGCTCCCCTACCTGCGGCCGGATGGCAAGACCCAGGTGAGCATCGTCTACGACGGCGGGCGCCCGGTCGCCGTCGACACGGTGCTCATCTCGACCCAGCACCAGCCCGGCATCGACGTCGAGACGCTCTTGCTCCCGGATCTGCGCGAGCACGTCGTGCACCCGCTGCTTCCCAAGGACCTCGACACCGAGGGCATGAAGCTGCTCGCGAACCCCACCGGGCTCTTCGAGGTCGGCGGCCCGCATGCGGACACGGGGCTCACGGGCCGCAAGATCATCGTCGACACCTACGGCGGGATGGCGCGCCACGGCGGGGGCGCGTTCTCGGGCAAGGATCCCTCGAAGGTCGACCGCTCCGCGGCCTACGCGGCGCGCTGGGTTGCCAAGCACGTCGTCGCGGCGGGCGCGGCCCGGCGCTGCGAGCTGCAGGTTGCCTACGCGATCGGCGTCGCACGGCCGGTCTCGCTGTCGCTCGAGACGTTCGGCACCGAGACGGTCGACCCCGAGCAGATCGTCGCCGCGGTCGGCGAGCTCTTCGACCTGCGGCCCGCGGCGATCATCCGCGACCTCGACCTGCGGCGTCCGATCTACCGGCGCACCGCCGCCTACGGGCACTTCGGCCGCAACGACAAGGAGTTCACCTGGGAGCAGACGCCGAAGGTGGACGACCTTCGGCGCGCGCTGGGCCTCTGATCGTCAGGGTCGTCCCAGACGTGCCGGCGGTGAGCCGCCGGCGGTTCGACTACGCGGTCCCCGACCGCTGGCGGGCCGATATCCGACCCGGCACGAGGGTGCGCGTGCCCTTCCACGGCCGCCGGGTCGGCGCGTGGGTGGTGGAGTGCGAGGTGACGCCGCCCGAGGGAGTCGTCGTGCGCGAGTTGACGGGGGTCTCGGGGTGGGGCCCCCCGTCAGCGGTCCTCGAGCTGGCCGAGTGGGGCGCGTGGCGCTGGGCGATGCCACTCGCCACGCTCCTTCGGGTCGCCTCGCCCGAGCGCAACGTCCGGACCCTCCCAGCGCCCCCCCGGCCAACGCAGGGGCAGCTGACCAATGGATCCGGCCGAGCACGCACCACGATGGCCCGGTCGCTCCCGGCCGGGGTGACGCTGCGGCGCCTGCCCCCTGCCGAAGACCTTCTGGGTGCCGTCTTGGAGGTGGTCGCCTCTTCGGAGGCGAATGGCACCAGCGCGCTCGTCCTCGTCCCGAGCCGAGGCTGGGCCGAGCGCCTCGCGGCGAGGCTCCGGTCGAGGGGCGTCGACGTCGCGTCGAGCTGGGCCGAGGCCGCTGCCGGATGGCCTGTCGTGGTCGGGTCGAGAGCGGCCGCATGGGCGCCGGTGCCGCGGCTGGGTGCCGCGGTGGTCCTCGACGCGCACGACTACGAGGACCGCTACGACGCGTCCGAGGTCGTCGCCGAGCGGGCGACGCGTGCCGGCGCGCCGTGCGTCCTGGTCTCGCCGTGCCCGACGGCCTCCCAGCGCGTGCGCTACGGCCCCGCCGAGGTCCCCGTGCGCGCCGAAGAGCGCGCAGGGTGGCCCGCGCTGCGTGTGGTGGACCGCCGCGGCGCCGACCCTCGCACGGGGCTTCTCTCCGAGGAGCTGGTCCACCTCGCTCACCGGGTCCTGCCTCTGGGCGAGCGGCTCGTCTGCGTGCTCAATCGCACGGGGCGGGCGCGCCTCAGCGCGTGCAAGAGCTGCGGCGCGCTCGTGCGCTGCGTGGTCTGCGGGCGGGCGGTCGAGTCGACGGGCTCGGTGCTGCAGTGCCCGGGGTGCGGCGCGCAGCGCCCGGTCGTGTGCGCGCAGTGCGGGTCGCTGCGCATGAAGGTGCTGCGCCAGGGGGTTGCTCGGGTGCGCGAGGAGCTCGAAGCGCTCCTCGGGGTCCGGGTCGGGGAGGTGTCGGGTCGCCCCGGCGACCAGGCGGTGCCGGACGACGCGGTCCTGGTCGGCACCGAGGCGGTGCTGCACAGGGTGCGCCACGCGGGCGCGGTTGCCTTCTTGGACTTCGACCAGCACCTGTGCGCCGCGCGCTTTTCCGCTGGCGAGCAGGCCCTCGCGCTGCTCGTGCGCGCGGGGCGCCTGGTCGGCGGTCGCGACCCCGGCGCGCGGCGCGGCGTGGGCGTGGGCGTCGGCGTGGGCGTCGGCGTGGGCGTCGTGATGGTCCAGACCAGGTTGCCGGACCACGATGTGCTGCGGGCCGCCGTTGCCGGCGATCCCGACCTGTTCACAGAGCTCGACCTGCGCAGGGAGCTCCGCCTGCCTCCCTTCAGCGCGCTGGCCATGCTGAAGGCCGACGCGGCGCCTGCGCTCGGCGACGAACGCGTGGAGGTGTCGCCGCTCGGGGCGGGCCGATGGCTCCTACGCGCACCGGACCACCGGACGCTGTGCGACGCAGTCGCACCAGTGCACGGCGGGGTCAGGGTGGACCCCCTCGACGTCTAAACTGAGGCATCGTGCTCACGATCCGCCAGTACGGAGACCCTGTGCTCAAGCAGGCGACGAAGGACGTCGAGGAGATCGACGCCAGCGTGGCGAAGCTCGTGGAGGACATGCTCGAGACCATGTACGCGGCGCCGGGCGTGGGCTTGGCAGCCAATCAGGTGGGTGTCCAGCGGCGCCTTTTCGTCTATGACATCGGGGACGGGCCCCAGGCGATCATCAATCCGCGGATCACCGAGACGTCGGGGGAGTGGGCCTTCGAGGAGGGGTGCCTGTCGGTCCCCGGCCTCAGCTGGACGATCGTCCGGCCGAACCAGGTGCACCTCACTGGGCTCGACCTCGACGGCAACGAGCTGTCGATCGATGCCGAGGAGTACCAGGGCCGGGTGTTCCAGCATGAGGTGGACCACCTCGACGGCACTCTTCTCGTCGAGCGCCTCGACGAGGACCAGCGGCGTCAGGCCCTTCAGGTCCTGCGCTCCAGGGTCCTCGCGCGCTGAGCAGGGGGCCGGTCGCGCTCCGCAGCCTGGTCTACCTCGGCACGCCGGCGCTGGCGGTGCCGCCGCTCGTCGCGCTCGTCGAGGCGGGCCACGACGTGCGGCTCGTGGTGACCGGGCCGGACCGCCGGCGGGGGAGGGGGTCGGAGCGTACGCCGAGCCCGGTCAAGGCCGAGGCGGTGCGCCTCGGGCTGCGGGTCGCCCACGACCTCGACGCGGTGGTCGACACCGGCGCAGATCTCGGCGTCGTCGTCGCGTACGGCCGCATCGTGCCCGGGCGCGTCTTGGAGCGTCTCCCGATGGTGAACCTCCACTTCTCGCTGCTCCCTCGCTGGCGCGGCGCCGCGCCCGTCGAGCGGGCGATCCTCGCCGGCGACGAGGTCACCGGGGTCTGCGTGATGGCCCTCGAGCGCGAGCTGGACACCGGGGCGCTGTACGCGTGCGAGGAGGTGTCCATCGAGCCTGGCGAGCACCTCGGGGCGCTGCGCGGTCGCCTCGTCGCCGCCGGGACGAGGCTCCTCCTCGGCGTGCTCGCGGGCCCGCTTCCCGAGCCCGAGCCCCAACGCGGGGAGCCCACCTATGCGGCGAAGCTCGACCCTGCGGAGCTGCGGCTCACATGGGCGCGACCCGCGGCCGAGCTCGAGCGCGTCGTCCGCCTCGACCGTGCGTGGACCACGTGGAGGGGCAGGCGGCTGCTCGTCCTCGACGCCGCGGCCGTGGGGGACCCGGTGGGGCCCTCGGCACCTCCCGGCGCGCTCGTGGGCGACGTCGTGGCCACCGCAGCAGGTGTCCTGCGGCTGCGCCGGGTGCAGCCGGAGGGACGCGCCCCGATGCCTGCCTCCGAGTGGCTGCGCGGGACCCGCCCGCTCCCCGGCGAGCGGCTCGGCGGGCCCTAGGCTGGTCCCCGATGGCACGGGACCCCGGGGTGCCGGGTGCGTTGAAGATCGCTCCGTCGCTGCTCTCCGCGGACTTCGGCAGCCTCGCGGAGGCGGTGGGCGAGGTGGCCAACGTCGCCGACTGGCTCCACATCGACGTCATGGACGCGCACTTCGTGCCGAACCTCACGGTCGGGCCGCCGGTGGTGGCCTCGCTGCGCAGGCACTCGGGGCTCTACTTCGACTGCCACCTCATGATGACCGATCCGGGGGACTACCTCGAGGCCTTCCGGGACGCCGGCGCTGACGGCTGCACGGTCCACGTCGAGGTCGGCCGGACCGGCGAGCTGCTCGACGAATGCCGCGCGCTCGGCTTGCGCGCGGGGTTGGCGGCGAACCCCGACACCCCGTTCGAGGCCGTCGAGCCGTACCTCGACAAGGTGGACCTGGTGCTGTGCATGACGGTGTTCCCCGGCTTCGGTGGTCAGGCGTTCATGGCGGAGGTGCTCCCGAAGGTGACGGAGGTGCGGCGTCGTCTCGACGAGCGTCGCTTGGCGGTGGACCTCGAGGTGGACGGGGGCATCGACCGGGATAGCGCGCCGAGGGCCGCCGCAGCCGGGGCGAACGTGTTCGTCGCAGGGTCGGCGATCTTCGGCTCGGAGCGTCCATGGGACGCCACCGAGGAGATCCGGGCCGCGGTGCGGGGCCGGTAGGATCTGCAGGCCACGACATCGAGCGCGGGGCGCGAGAACCTGGAGGCGACGTGCAGCCGACGATGACCGGGGTGTCCGGCACGGCGGAGGACGAGGAGGAGCGGGACGCGGCGTACATGGCCCAGGCGGCTGCCGCGGCACAGTCCGCACGTCTGCACGCATCGCCGAATCCCTGGGTGGGCGCGGTCCTGGTGACGGGGGCCGCCACGTACCAGGCGGCCACGGCGCCGCCCGGAGGGCCGCACGCAGAGGTCTCCGTCCTGCGGCTGGCCGCCGGGGCGGGGGACGCCACGGCCGGTTCGACTCTCTACACCACGCTCGAGCCGTGCGCCCACTTCGGACGGACGCCGCCATGCGTGGACGCGATCATCGCCGCAGGCGTCCGGCGCGTGGTGGTCGCACTCGCCGATCCCGACCCCCACGTCGCCGGGAAGGGCATCGAGACGCTGCGTCGCGCCGGCGTGGAGGTGTCGGTCGGCACGGGGTCCGATGCCGTCGAGCGGCAGCTGGCGCCGTACCTGAAGCATCGTCGGACGGGCCGCCCGTGGGTGGTGCTGAAGCTCGCCGCCACGATGGACGGCAGGACTGCGGCACCCGACGCGTCCAGTCGCTGGATCACCGGGGCTGCGGCGCGCCGCGACGCGCACGAGCTTCGTGCGGCGTCGGACGCGGTCCTCGTCGGCGCGGGGACCGTGCGAGCCGACGACCCCGAGCTCACCGTGCGGTACACCTGGAGCGCCGCTGGCGAGGTGAAACAGCCCATGCGCGTCGTGCTCGGTCGTGCGCCGGTGGGCGCGAAGGTGCTCCCCGCGCTCGAGCTCTCCGGGGACCTCCCAGATGTGCTCGACCACCTGGGTCGTCTCGGGGTGCTCCAGCTCCTCGTGGAGGGCGGCGCGAAGGTTGCCCACGCACTCCACGCGGCGGGACTGGTCGACCGCTACGTGCTCTATCTCGCCCCCGCGCTCTTCGGCGGCGACGACGCTCGCCCGCTCTTCGACGGACCCGGGGCCCCCTCCATCGACGGGGTGTGGCGCGGGCGGATCGTGTCGGTCGAGCAGCTGGGCGCGGATCTGCGTGTCGAGCTCGAGCCTGCAGGAGTGGGAGGCCCATGACGTTCTCGGCGATCGAGGAGGCGGTCGACGCGATCGCCCGGCTCGGGATGGTGGTGGTCGTCGACGACCAGGACCGGGAGAACGAAGGGGATCTGGTCATGGCCGCGGAGGCTGCGACCCCCGAGACCATCGCGTTCTACCTCGCGCACACCTCCGGGGTCATCTGCGTGCCGGTGACCCCCGAGCGCGCAGACGAGCTGGAGCTGCCCCTCATGGTGAGCGAGAACACCGAGTCGCAGCGGACCGCGTTCACCGTGAGCGTCGACGCTCGGGGCACGACGACGACGGGCATCTCCGCCGCGGACCGCGCCGCCACCATCAGGGCGCTCATCGACCCCGCGACGCGCCCTTCGGACCTGAACCGTCCCGGCCACATCTTCCCGCTGCGCTACCGGGTCGGCGGCGTGCTCAAACGCGGGGGGCACACCGAGGCGACCGTCGACCTGGCGCGTGCCGCGGGCCTCACGCCGGCGGGGGTGCTCTGCGAGATCGTGAGCGAGGACAAGTCGTCGATGGCGCGCCTCGACGAGCTCGAGCATTTCGCCCGGCGCCACGGGCTCCCGCTCATCTCGATCGCGGACCTCATCCGCTGGCGGCGCCGGACCGAGAAGCTCGTCCGCCAAGTCGCCGAGGCTCGGATCCCGACCGGGGGAGGCGACTGGCGAGCCGTCGTCTACGAGTCGGTGCTCGACGGCGACCAGCACTTCGCGCTCGTGAAGGGAGAGGTGGGTCCGGACCTGCTCGTGCGCGTCCACTCGGAATGCCTCACCGGTGACGTGTTCGGCTCG
>JAJZVL010000065.1 GCA_021845725.1 Actinomycetes bacterium
ACTCGCCCGTGCCCGATCCGCTCGAGGACCGCGCGGTAGCCGGCATCGTGCAGCGACAGGAGCGAGGCCGGCGTCCCGACGCGGCGCGGGCGCTCCCCGGTGAGGTGCGTCCGGCGCGCCCCGCCGGCGGGACACACCCTCCCGGCGGCGTGCGCCCCCCCGGCGGGACACACCCTCCCGGCGGCGTGCGCCCTCCCAGCCGAAGACGGCGCCGCAACGTCGGTGCTTCCGTGCGTTGGCCGAGTCGTCGTCACACGCTCCAGTCGGTTCCCGTCATCTCAGCAGGCATGCACACACGCGCTCTCCGGTGCGACAGCGTGCTGCCTACAGTACCGAGGGACGCGCGACCGACGGGCGTGTGGCTGCCCAGGTGCCTCGGCGCATCGTGCCCGCACCGCCCGAACGACCGCCCGCCCGAACGACCGCCCGCCCGAACGACCGCCCGCCTGAACGACCGCCCGCCCGCCTGAACGACCGAACGACCGACCATGACCACCCGGAGCACGATCCCTGCGGCCGGCACCGACCAGGCGGCACCGGCGACACCCTGGCGCGGCTCACCGAACGCGGGCCCGATACCCGGCTGGCGTCGAAGGGTGCTCCCCGGTGGCTCGCCGTCCGCGCTCTTCGAGCACCTCGTCCTCGCCGGCCTGGCGTTCATCCCCCTGCTCCTCGTCGACCGGGGCGTCGTCAGCACGGACACGAAGACGTACCTCTACCTCGACCCGGTGCGTTTCCTCGGGCAGGTCGCGTCGATGTGGTACCCGACAGTGGCGCTCGGGACGGTCACCCACCAGTACATCGGCTACCTCTTCCCGATGGGCCCCTACTACGCGCTCACCGCGGCCATCCACGTGCCCACGTGGATCGCACAACGCGTATGGCTCGGAGCGATCCTCTTCGGCGCCGGAGCCGGCGTGCTCGCGCTCTCCAGGGCGCTGCGGGTCCGCGGCCCCGGCAGGATCGTGGCGGCGCTCGCGTTCATGTGGTCGCCCTACGTCCTGCAGTACTCCGGGCGCATCTCGGTGATCCTCATGCCGTGGGCCGCGCTCCCCTGGCTCGTGGCCTGCACGGTGCTCGCGCTGCGCAACCACCGCCGCTCGGCGCTGGGCACACCGGACGCGCGCCGCACGTCGTGGCGCTACCCCGCGCTCTTCGCGCTGGTGATCGCCCTGTCGAGCGGCATCAACGCGAGCTCGGTCCTCTACATCGTGATCGGCCCGGTCCTGTGGCTCGTCTGGGCTGTCGCGGTCGAAAAGGAGGCGACGTGGCGAGACGCGGGTGTGGTGCTCGCCAAGATGGGCGCGCTCTCGGTGCTCGTCTCCGCCTGGTGGATCGTGGGCCTCATGATCGAGGCCGGGTTCGGCGTGGACATCCTGCGCTACACCGAGTCCGTCCGTGCGACGAGCTCGACCTCCACGCCCTTGGAGGCGCTTCGGGGCCTTGGCTACTGGTACTTCTACGGCAGCGGCCCGACGGGCCCGTGGACCCAGAGCGTGGTGCTCTACACGAGATGGGTCTGGCTCGTCGCGCTGTCGTACCTGGTGCCCCTGCTGGCCTTCGTCTCGGCGGTGATGGTGCGGTGGCGCCACCGGGGCTACTTCGTTCTCCTCGCCGTCGTGGGCGTCGTGGCCTCGGTCGGCGCGTACCCCTACACACACCCGCCCCTGCTCGGCGCCGCGCTCGAGGCCTTCATGGACGACACCACCGCAGGCTTCGCGATGCGCTCGACGGACCGTGCGACCCCACTCGCGGTGCTCGGCCTTGCGATGCTGCTCGGCGCAGGGGTCACCGCAGCGTGGCGGCGACGGCATGCGGCAGGGTGGATAGCGGCGACCATGCTGTCGGCGGTGGTGCTCGCGAACAACCCGGCGATCTTCAACGGCGACGCCGCGGTGGTCCATGGCCTCACCCAGCCCGCCACGCTCCCCTCCTACGACCTTGCCGCCGCGCGCTACCTGAACTCGGTGCACCGCGGGACCCGCGTGCTCGCCATCCCGGGCAACGCCTTCGCCGCGTACACCTGGGGCGACACCAACGACACCCCCCAGCCCGCAGTGCTCACGAGACCTTTCGTCACCCGCGAGCAGCAGGTGATGGGGTCGCTCGCGACCGCCGACACCCTCTATGCGATCGACGCTCCGATCCAGGCACATGTGGAGCGCTGGTCGGCGCTCGCACCGATGGCACGTCTCTTGTCGGCGGGCAACGTCATGGTCGAGTACGACCAGACACCTCTTCGCTACGAGAGCCCCCAGGCCGTCCCGCTCGCACGTTCGCTGGCCAGGACGCCTGAGGGACTGTCCGCACCCAGGGCCTTCGGGGCGCCCGGGCAGCGGGTTGCGAAGCCCGTCGTCGACCCCGACCTCCTCGCCGGGACAGCGCGCACGAAGAAGCCCCCGCCCGTCGTCGTCTACACGGTGCGCGACCCGAGGCCACTCGTGAGGGCCGAGTCCGACACCGGCACGCTCATCGTCGCAGGCGATGCGACCGGGCTCGAGACGTTGGCAGCCCAGGGCATCCTCGACACGAAGAGCGCCATCTACTACGCCGGCACGCTCGACAGGCATCCCATGCTCCTCCACCGGCTTGCCGCAAGTGGCGCGACCCTCGTGGTCACCGACTCGAACCGCAAGCAGGCGTTCCGCTGGAACGGTCTCGGCGGCAACGCAGGGCAGGTCCAGCCGGCGCGCGGCGCCACCGCGGCCGCCGCCACAACCACAGCACAGACACCCACCGACAGCCCGATCGACCTCTTCACGACCGCGGCGGATCCGAGGACACCTCGGGGAAGCCGCACGGTGGCCACCTACGTCGGCGCGGCGGACGTGACGGCCTCCTCCTACGGCAACCCGGTGACGTACGTCCCCGGTGAGCGCCCGTACAGCGCGATGGACGGAGACCTGCGCACCGCCTGGGAGACCGGCACGTACCAGTCCGACGTCGACGGCCAGTGGTGGCAGGTGGCCTTCGGGCATCGGATCAGCGCGGACCACGTCACCTTGGTCCAGCCACTGTTCGGGACACGAAAGCGCGCGATCAGCGAGGTGACCCTCACCTTCACAGGGAGCAGGCCGGTCACCGTGCACCTGGGCGCGGCATCGCGCCGACCGCACGGCCAGGTGATCGACTTCACGAGGCGAACGTTCCGAACGCTTCGCATCACCATCGACGCCACGACCTCCGAGCACGGCACCCCGGTGGGGTTCGCCGAGGTCGAGGTCCCGGGCCAGCACGTGGTCGAAGTCCTCCAGATGCCCACGGACCTCTTGTCGAGGCTCGGGACCTCGTCACTGCGGGACCGCCTCGTCATCTCGATGACACGCACTCGGGGGTCGCCGTACACAACGACCACGCCAGAGCCGACAACGACCTTGGCGCGGACGTTCACGCTCCCGACCGCTCGCACCTTCACGATCACCGGCACCGCCAGCATTTCGCGCGATCTCGGCGACGACGAGATCGACAGGCTCGTGGGCGTCCCGGGTTCGACAGGGCGCGGAGTGGTGGCGACGTCGTCGAGCCGGCTCACAGGGGCACCCGGGGACACGGCCGGTGCTGCGGCCGATGGCAACCTCTCCACCGTCTGGCAGTCCGGGTTCGGGGCAAAGGACGTGGTCGGCGCCTGGCTCCGCTACCGGCTGCCCTCTCCGATCCGCTTCGACCACATGTCGCTCGTCGTCGTTGCGGACCGTCGCCACTCGGTGCCCTCCGAGGTCAGGGTCAGCGGCACCACACGGACGACCGGTCGCGTCGAGACCCAGGACATCACCCTCCCCCGCATCGTGCGCAGCGCCGTGCCCGGGACCACCGACACCGTGCCGCTGTCGTTCCCCGCGGTGACCGGCTCGACCATCACCATCTCCTTCCCCAAGGTGCTCGAACGGCGCGCCACCCTCGCCGACCACAAGCGCACCGAGATCCTCCCGCTCGGGATCGCAGAGCTGGGGATCCCCGGGCTGCGGGTCCCCTCGCCCCCGAAGATGCTCCCGGGGACCTGCCAGCGCGACCTGCTCAGGATCGACGGCCGTGCGGTGAGCGTGCGAGTGGTCGGCCGGGCATCGGCAGCGCTCGGGGGCCACCAGGCGACCCTCGAGGGATGCGGCGCCGACGCGCGCGGCATCCGCCTCTCGGCCGGTCGCCACGTCGTAGAGAGCGCCCTGGCGACCGCACCCGTCTCCCAGGCGAGTGGGCCTGTGCCGGGAACGGCCTCTGGCGTGCCGGGCTGGAACGTCGACGAGCTCACCCTCTCGTCTGCCCCCGGCGGCGGTCCCGCGCCGGTCGCGACGGCCACCGCTGCGCCCGCCCCCGGCCCCCGGCCCCGCGTCCGAGCGCGACAGACCTCGGCGACCTCGTGGTCCGTGTCGGTCCGCCATGCGACGGCGCCCTTCGAGCTCGTGCTCGGAGAGAGCCTCGACGCAGGCTGGCACGCCGTCGCGACTCCCGGACCGGCGGCGAAGCGCGGCGCGCGTTCGGTCACACTCGGCACGCCGACCCTGGTCGATGCGTTCGCCAACGGTTGGCAGGTGAGCCACGCGGACCTCCGCGCCCTGGGAGGCTCCGACTTCTCCGTCTCGCTCGTGTGGACCCCCCAACGCTTGGCGTGGGCCGGGATCGCGGTCTCGACCGTCGCGATCCTCGGGTGCGTGCTGCTCGCAGCCCTGCCGCTCCGCCGGCGCGCCGTGCGCAAGGCCCGCCGCGCCATGACCACCAGGCGCCGCGCCATGACCACCAGGCGGCGCGCGATCACCACCAGGCGGCGCGCCATGACCACGCACGGACCCGCCACGTCTGTGGCATCGCGGGCCACAGAGCCCTCGCTCGCCCTGCCGCTCGGCGGCGTCCGATCCCGATCGCGCCCCTGGTGGAGCGTCGCGGCGATCGCCGTGGTGACCGGGGCGCTCGCAGCTGCCATCACCTCACCGTTCGCCGGGCTCGTGATCACTGCCGCCGTCGTCGCCGGGCTGGCGTTCCGTCCGCTCAGAGCCATCGCGTCCAGCGCCGCGGTCGGGTTCCTCGCGGCCGCTGGCACCCTCGTCGTCGCCGGGCAACTGCTCCATCCCGCTCCGGGGGGAGGGAACTGGCCTGCCGCGTACGCCGGCGCGGCAGCGCTCGCCGCGATCGCGGTGGCCTTCCTCGGAGCGGACGCCGTCGTCGACTACGCCACCGCACCGGCGCCAGGCCCGGCGCCCGACCCGGCATCGGCACCGAGCGACAGCGAGTAGAACCCCCTCGCCGCCCGCACCTCCTCGGCGAGCACCTCGAGCGTCGCCCGCGCCGCCGCCTCCCAGGTGAACTTCTGTGCGTAGGCGAGCGCCCCCGCGCCGAGCCGGGCGCGCAGCACCGGGTCTGCCAGCACGCGGGTGATCGCCGAGGCGATGGCCTCCTCCCCATCGGCGAGCAGCCCGGACCACCCGTGGAGCACTGCATCGCGATGCCCGGCGATATCGGAGGCGACGGCCGGCGTCCCGCACGCCCCGGCTTCGGTGAGCGTCATCCCCCACCCCTCCCGCTGGGACACCGAGACCGCGACCCACGCTCGGCGGTACAGGTCGACGATCTCGTCGTCACCCACGTGGCCAGGCAGCGAGAGCCACGCTGTGGCACCGAGCGATCGGCGGAGCGCTTCGAGGCGCGACCGGTCGTAGCCGTCACCTGCGATCACCGCCCGGAGCGAGGGAACGAACGCCTTCACCCTCGTCAGCGCGCGTATGAGCAGGTCGAAGCGCTTCACCGGCACGAGCCTGCCGACCGCCGCCACCAGCGGGACGGGCGAGCACGCGTCGGGGGGCCCGGGCGAGAAGCGCCGCTCCACGCCAGGAGGGATCACCGTCACCTTGTCTGGACGCAGCCCCAGCATGTCGACGATCTCGGCGCGAGAGGACTGCGAGAGGGTGATCACACGGGTCGAGCGGTACAGCGGCGGCGCGACGCGGCGTTCGATCAGCTCTCCGGCTCTCGCCATGCGCGGGGGGAGAACCATCCGCCACATCTCCGCGTGGACGTGATGGAGGAAGACCACGTGCGGAGCCCGAGACCACAGCGGCGACCAGAACGGCATCCCGTTCCAGATCTCGACCAGCACATCTCCTCTCCTTCGGCGACGGAGCAGCCCCTCTACGCCGGCGCGCGCGAACACGCCGTAGCGCCCCCCGCGGCGCACGACCCGGTACCCGGCACGATCGACCACCCGCTCGGCGCCCCGGACCTCCGACGTCCGGATCTCCACGCCGATCCCCGCGGCTGCCCAAAGGCTCGCGATGCGGTGCGCGTGGAGCTCCGACCCGCCAGCCTCAGGGTGCTCGAGATCGCGCCATGCGACGACTCGCACCCGCTCGAGGCCACTCTTCGCTGCGATCGTCCGCAGCTCGCGCTCCGCACCGGCGTCCGCCACCGGAGGCGTGGGCTGCTCTCGCAGGGGCGAGCGTGCGGCGCCGTGCCAGCACCGACGCGTGTCTGCGGGGCCGGTCATCCGACCTCGAACCCCCGGAGCGACCCCGCGCCCGTCACCGGCGGGAGCGTAGCTCCGGGGGCCGAAGGTGTTTTCACAGCGGCCTTCGCCACATCCACGGCCCCACCCCACGTCGGCCCCTTCGTCCTACGCCGGGAACCACCTCGAGCGCATCGGGAACAGGTAGCGGTCGGTCACCGCGTTGAGCACGCGGCGCGCCTCGTGGAAGTGGTCGGCCACCTCGCCGAGCACGGCGAAGGTCCCCGTCACCGGCACGCCCGCGACAGCCGCCAGCCGGATCGCCGTCCGGTACCACGTCGTCCCGAGCCGTTCGAACAACGTCACTGCGTCCAGGTCCTCGGCCTCCTCGGCCTGGAGCCCCCCCTGACGCGCCAAGCGACCAGCAGCGGATCCGACGGGGAGGGGCGGGTGATCGGGGAAGACGCCGAGGAGGAACAGGCTCAGATCACCCAGACGCCGGTACACCCCGGGTCGCTCGCTCGGTCCGACGACGTCCAGGAGGGAAGCGAGGTGCACGGGGTCGAGCTCGCTGAACCGCTGTCGTCTCCAGCCGAGCGCCGTTCTCCGCCAGGTGACCCCGCTCGAGACCCGCGTGTACGACGCCAGCAGCTCCACGAAGAAGTATCGCCGCAAGGCATCGTCCAAGAGCGCGCGGAGCGCTGCCACGTCGAAAACGGGGATCCGCCGGCGCGCCCCCATGTGCTCCTCGACGAACGTCGCATCCTCGAGCGCGACGGCGGTGCGATGCACTGCCACGGCGAACGCGAGGAACGGCGACACGTACGCAGCGGTCCCGCTCTCCTCGGGTCCGAAGACCGCCGCTTCCATCGCGGGCGACTCCACCACTGCCAGGAGGCCGCTGCCCGGCAGCGCACCCGTGGTGTCCGCATGCGAGACGGACTCGACGAGCTTGCGGTCCGTGTCACTCAGTTGCTGGCGGTACAGGAGCTCGACGTCGATGCGCGCAGCGTATTCGCCGGCTGCGCGACGCCGGACGTGCGGGTGCGGGCACCGTGTGCAGAAGGATGCTCGCCGGCCTGGGGTCTCGGACGCTCCGGCTCTCAGCCACCCGGGCAGCAGGCAGCAGGGCCCCATCCCTCCGACCGGGTGACCGACGAGCCCACGGCAGGAAGAGCGACTAGGAAGGGCACCAGTCGACCGACGGAGGACCCGCATGCCCCTTCACAGCCGCAAGACGATCCGCGACCGGCTCTCCGAATGCATCTTCGCATCGGTCGAGCTCGCGCACGAGATGCCCAAGTACCGGTTCCCGAAGGCCGAGACGCACCCCGACATCGCGTTCCAGGTGGTCCGCGACGAGCTGCTCCTCGACGGCAACGCCCGGCAGAACCTCGCCACGTTCTGCCAGACCTGGGAAGAGCCGCAGGTCCACGCGCTGATGGACCTCGCGATCGACAAGAACCTGATCGACCAGGACGAGTACCCCCAATCCGCGGAGATCGAGCGCCGCTGCGTCCACATGGTGGCCGACCTGTGGAACGCACCCGAGGCTTCCGACGCCGCGGGGACCTCGACGGTCGGCTCGTCCGAAGCGGCGATGCTCGCCGGCATGGCGGCGCTCAGGCGCTGGAGGGCCGCGCGCAAGAAGGCAGGAAAGCCGGCGGACCGCCCGAACCTGGTGTGCGGGCCAGTGCAGGTCGTCTGGCACAAGTTCGCCCGCTACTGGGACGTCGAGCTCCGAGAGATGCCGATGGCGCCCGACCGCTACGGCCTCACCGCGGAGGAGATGGTGTCACGCGTGGACGAGAACACCATCTGCGTCGTGCCGACCCTGGGCGTGACCTACACCGGGAGCTACGAGCCGGTCGCCGAGCTCTCCAGCCGTCTCGACGAGCTCGAAGCGACGACCGGGCTCGACGTGGACATCCACGTCGACGCAGCGAGCGGGGGCTTCCTCGCACCGTTCTGCGCCCCGGACGTGCTCTTCGACTTCCGTCTCCCCAGGGTGAAGTCCATCAACGCCTCCGGGCACAAGTTCGGCCTCGCGCCGCTCGGCGCGGGATGGGTGGTCTGGCGCGACGAGCGCGAGCTGCCCGAGGAGCTGATCTTCCACGTGGACTATCTGGGCGGGGACATGCCGGACTTCCACCTGAACTTCTCCCGGCCCGCCGGTCAGATCATCGCCCAGTACTACGACTTCATCCGGCTGGGGCGTGAGGGCTACCGTGGCATCCATCAGGCGTGCTACGACACGGGGGCGTACCTGGCCGAGCAGATCCCCAGGCTCGGACCCTTCGAGCTCCTCTCCGCGAGCGACCCGGCGACCGGGATCCCGGCAGTGACGTGGCGCATCGCGAGCGGCCAGAACCCTGGCTACACGCTGTTCGACCTGGCCGACCGGCTCCGGAACCGCGGATGGCAGGTGCCCGCGTACACGCTGACCGGGCACGCCTCCGACATCGCCGTGCAGCGTGTCCTCGTCCGCCAGGGGGTGGACCGGGACCTCGCGTCCTTGCTCGTCGACGACCTGCGAGCCGCCGTCGAGCACTTCGGCCGCCACCCGGTCTCAGTCGGCATGACGCCGAGGGAGGCCGGCGGCTTCAGCCACCTCTAGCCGACCTCGGCAGCCTGCGGTGCACTCGCGCCAGCTCGCCCACCGCTGCACCCAGCAGCGCCGCCTGCACCCCGAGGTCGCACAGCGCCGTCGCACGCGCTGACCCGTGCGCCAGGACGACCGCGACCGTCGCGAGGACGGCAGCGCCTGCGAGCAGTCGCACGAACCGCCGGTCCCCGACCCCGAGGAGGTACATCGTGACCATCACCGTGGCGCTGAGGCACACCATGGCGAGCGCGAGTGGAAGGAACGCTCCCGCTGCCGACACGTACCGGGCGGAGAAGGCCGTCGAGAGGAACAGACGCGGGAGCGCCGCCGCGACACCGACCAGCAGCACGGCGGGGACGGCGAGCACGCTGAGGGCCACCGAGAGCTGCCGCAGCGCATGCCGGCCCTCCCGCCAGGAGATCGCCGCCTCGGGCAGGAGGTACCCGGCGACCACCATGGCCACGAAGACGAGCGCCTTGCTCGACACGGAGACGGCCGCGTAGGCACCCGCCACACGGGGCGCTTCCCGGCCCATCACGATGACGTCGATGTTCTGCAGCACTGCGATGGCCGCGAGCGCCCCCACGGCAGCCGCCACGTCGCGCCGAACGACACGGTCACTGCCGAAGCACCTGGGGCGGTGCCATGCGCCCGTCCACCGGCGCACCGCCTCCGTCGCCACCGCACGTGCAGGCTGCACGGGGACGGTCGTCGGCTCCGGCCGTTCGCGCCACGCGCGCCGAGCGACGATCCTCGCGTGCAGCGCGGTGCACAGCTCCGCGACCAGCACGCCGGCTGCCACGCCGGCCACGCCGAGCCCCGCAGCGCCGAAGCCGATCATGCAGACCGTCCGTGCGCCTCCCTCCACGAGGAGGTTCCCCGACAGCGTCCTGTAGTCCCGATGCGCCTGGAGGAGCCCCCGATCGACGCAGAGCAGCACCCACACCCCGCCGGCGATCGCGACGGCGTCGAAGCCGATCGGGTCCTGACGCCCGAGGAGCCGGGCGACCTGTGCGCCGGCGACAACGACCATGGCGGCGAAGAGGAGGAGCGCCAATGCCCCACGCCGGTGCACCGCGGCTCCCCAGGTCCCCACATCCTCGGTCGTGCCCGGCCAACGGCTCACTCTCCGCACCACTCCCACGAGCACCGCTGAGCCGGGCGTCGACACGACGAAGAAGACGCCAACCAGCTGGTTGAGGGCGCCGTAGTCGTGGACGACCAGCATGCGCGCGAGCACCAGCGTGACGAGCACGCTGCCCCCATTGGCGACGATCCCCGCGAAGGCGAGAGGCCCCGCATCACCGAGCCCCACGCGCCAGGCGCGTCGAGCCGGGGCCTCGGGCGTCTCTGCAAGCGCAGGCATGGCGGCCCCCTGTCCCGCTCGGGCCACTACCCCGCTGAGCGGCGGCTCAGGCGCCCGGCTGCTCCCCGGCGCCGGCCGCGTCCTCGGGTGCCTCGGTCGACGCGAACGCCTCGGGTGCCTCGGTCGCCTCGGTCGGCGCGGACGCCGGCGAAACTGCCCCGACTGTGCCCGCAGCCGCACTCTCGGCGGAACCTCCCGAAGCCTCGACGGCGTAGTCGGCCCACGCAGCCTGCGCCTCGGTCTCGGGCGTGAACTCGGTGGCGTCGCCGTAGTCGTAGGCGCCGATGTAGTTGCCCTCGGCGTCGTAGGCATGCGCTCCGAATGCCTCGCGGTACTCCTCCGAGACCTCGCCGCCCTCGGCAGCCTGCTTGATCGACAGGCTGATGCGCCGGCGTTGGAGGTCGATGTCGATGATCTTCACCCACAGCTCCTCGCCTGGGCTCACCACCTGCTCGGGCAGGTCGACGTGGTGCGCGGCCATCTCCGAGATGTGCACCAGCCCCTCGATGCCGTCGCCCACCTGGACGAAGGCGCCGAAGGGAACGAGCTTGGTGATGCGACCGTAGACCAGCTGGCCCACCTCGTGGCTGTCGGCGAACTCCTGCCAGGGGTCGGTCTGCGTCGCCTTGAGCGAGAGGCTGATGCGCTCCTTGTCGAGGTCGACGTCGAGCACCTCGACTGTGACCTCGTCGCCCACCTGCACGACCGAGGACGGGTGGTCCACGTGCTTCCAGGAGAGCTCGGAGACGTGGATGAGGCCGTCCATCCCGCCGAGGTCGACGAACGCCCCGAAGTTGACGACGGACGACACGACCCCGTGCCGGCGCTCGCCGGGCTTCAGGTTGGCGAGGAAGTCGCCGCGCTGCTCCTTCTGGGCCTCTTCGAGCCATGCCCGGCGCGACAGCACGACGTTGTTGCGGTTCCGGTCGAGCTCGATGATCTTGGCTTCGATCACACGGCCGACATAGGGCTGCAGCTCACGGACCCGTCGGAGCTCCACGAGCGACGCCGGGAGGAAGCCGCGCAAGCCGATGTCGACGATGAGGCCGCCCTTCACGACCTCGATGACCGGTCCTTTGACGACCTGGTTCGCTTCCTTCAGCTTCTCGATCGTGGCCCACGCGCGCTCGTACTGTGCACGCTTCTTCGAGAGGATGAGCCGACCCTCCTTGTCCTCCTTCTGGAGGACGAGCGCCTCGACCCTGTCGCCGAGCGACACGATGTCCGCCGGGGAGACGTCGTTGCGGATGGAGAGCTCACGGGCGGGGATGACCCCCTCGGACTTGTAGCCGATGTCGAGCAGCACCTCGTCACGGTCGATCTTCACCACCGTGCCCTCGACGAGGTCGCCATCGTCGAACTCGACGATGCTGCGCGCCATGAGGTCTTCGAGGGGCTGGCCGGTCAGGTCGTCTTCGACGATCGTGCGCGGGTGGTACACGCCGTCCTCGTCGAAGGTGCCCATCGGCTCGTCCGAAAGGGTGGCCCGGCGCGGCGGGGCCACGAGGAGGGAGGAAGAGGGGGGATGCTCGTCGGACATCGAGAACTGCTCGCTTTCGCTTGCGCGCCCCTCACGCAGGTGCGACACCCGCTGCGGGACACCGGCGACCGCGCCGGGGCCGCGTGCTCGAGGGATGGAACCTGGCCACCGGCGCCGGCCAGGACAGCAAGTTTAACGCACTCCGGGCAGGGGCAGGGGCAGGGAGCAAGACCGTCATCCCTTGACCGACCACGAGTCCCCCCACGCCATGGACACCTCCAGGGGAACCGACAGGGCGACCGCATGGGTGAGGGCGTCCTCGGTGAGCTCGAAGACCGATGTCTCCTCCTCGGGGACCGCCTCGACAATCACCTCGTCGTGCACCTGGAGCACCAGGCGGCTCCGCATCCCGCGGTGCTCCAGCGCCCCGTCGAGCTTCACGAGAGCCACCTTGAAGATGTCCGCCGCGAGGCCCTGGATACCTGCGTTCATCGCCTGGCGCTCGGCCGCGGAGCGCCGCTGGTAGTTGCGCTCGTGGAGGTCCGGCAGCGGACGCTTCCGGCCCATCTCCGTCCGGGTGTAGCCCCGCTCCCGAGCTTCGGCGACGGTTTCGAGCATGTACGAACGGACCTTCGGGAAGGCGGAGAAGTACCGCTCCATGATCTCGCTCGCCTCCTCTTGGCTCGTCGCGAGCCGCCGGGCGAGGCCGAAGGACTCCATGCCGTAGGCGAGGCCGTAGGAGACCATCTTCGCCCGGTCCCGCTGGTCTCTGGTGACCTCGTCGGCGGGCACCCCGTAGACGCCCGAGGCAACCGCCCGGTGGATGTCCTGCCCCGAGCGGAACGCATCGATCAGGCCCGGGTCCCCCGAGAGGTGGGCGATCACCCGGAGCTCGACTTGGTCGTAGTCCGCGACGAGGAAGCGGTATCCCGGAGCAGGCACGAACGCGCGTCGGAACTGGGAACCGATCTCGCCACGCGTGGGGATGTTGTGCAGGTTGGGTCGTTCCGACGAGATCCGCCCGGTGCGGGCGACGGTCTGACGGAAGGACGCATGGATGCGGCCGTCGGGCGCCACCTCTGCGAGGAGGCTCTCGCCGTAGGTGGACCGCAACTTCTCGAGCTCCCGGTAGCGCAGCAGCAGGTCGACCAGCGGGTGCGCCTCGCGCAGCGTCTCGAGCGTGGCCGCGTCGGTCGAGTAGCCGGTCTTCGTCTTGCGCCCTGGCGCGAGCCTCAGCTCTGTGTAGAGCACAGTGCGCAGCTGCGGCGTCGAGTTCACGTTGAACTCGTGCCCGGCAAGCCGGTGGATCTCGTCGACGAGCGTCTTGCACTCCGACGCGAGGTCGCCGGTCAACCGCCGGAGCTCGTCGACGTCGACGCGGATCCCCACCACCTCCATGCGCGCCAGGACACGGACGAGCGGGCGCTCGACGTCGTCGTGGAGCGCCCGGAGCCCTTCGGTGTCCAGACGCGCGAACAGCCGGGGTACCGCTGCAGCGATCGACAGCGCGTCCGCAACCGCACCGCCGGCCTCGTCGGGTGCCGACACCGCACCGCGCTCCTCGTCGGGTGCCGACACCGCACCGCGCTCCTCGTCGGGTGCCGACACCGCACCGCCGGCCGCCGCGCCAAGGGCGAGCTGGACGGAGCGTGGCTCACCGTCCGCCACGCCACCGTCCGTGGTCCCCGGCAGAGCACCCGGCGCGCCGACCGCATGCCGGACCACCGCGTCGATCCCGTAGTCGCCGGTCGAGGGATCGAGGAGGTAGGCGGCGACCTCCGTGTCCATGACGAGCCCCGTGCAATCGATCCCCACGGTGAGCAGCGAGCGCAGGAGCTCCTTCACCCCGTGCCCCGCGACCGGCTGCTCGCCGAGCAGGCGGGTGAGGGCCGTCGCGACCTCGCGCTCTTCGAGCAGGGCTCCAGGCAACCAGACCGCGGCACCCGGCAGCATGGGGTCGACCAACGCGACGCCGTGCAGGGCGGACCGGCCCGGGATCGCCTCCCAGCGACCGATTGCAACGAGCACCGCACCCGCGTCCGGGGCCGGGGCGCCGTCTCGAGCCCTGCGACCCGCGAGCGCGCGACCGAGCGCATCGATCGCCGTGACCCCTGCGTGCGAGTCGTGCGGAACGACCGCGTCAACGTGCTGGGCGAGGGGAGCGACCGGCGTGTCCGCCGCGGCGATCGCGTCGGCTGTGGCCGCGGCTCGACCGCCCGCCCCGTCGTGGCCCGCTGCTTCCCGCACTCCCCCTGTCGCCGGCGGCAGCTCGGAGCCCTCCTCCGGAGGTCCGAAACGTCCCTCGGCGAGCAGTGGCACGGTCCGGCGCCACACCGTGCGCAGCTCGTAGCGCTCGAAGACCTCCTTCACCTCCTCCAGGCGCCATCCACCCAGCTGCAGCTGGTCGACGGTCACGTCCAGCGGGACGTCCCTCACGAGTGGGATGGCCGTGGC
>JAJZVL010000066.1 GCA_021845725.1 Actinomycetes bacterium
AGGAGATCTGGTTCGTGCTCAGGTGGAAGATCGGCGTGAGCAGCACCGTGACCGTCCCGATGATGAACAGGTCGTAGGCGTCGGTGAAGAAGCCCATGCCGGCGGTGAACACCGTGAGCCAGTGCTTGCGGCCGACCTCCGCCTCGTCGAGCGGTCGGTACAGCTCGGTGACCGACGCCATCTCATCGCTCACAGCGGGTCTCCTTCGCGTCGGTCGGCACACAGGTCGTACAGCATCTGTTGAGAGGCATCGTGCCCGTCACAGGTGACGCGGCAGGGAACTGGAGGTGTCCTCCCGGTGATCTCTGGGTGAACGTTCGGTGAACTGGCGAGCCGGACCGGCCGTCACGCATCGTCCGCTATCGCCACCCCGAGGTCGGCGAGAAGCGCGCGGACCCGACGGTCGATCGCGTCGACGATGTGGCGGACCGACGCCAGGTCTGCCCCCGCGGGGTCGTCGACGTCCCAGTCGAGATATCGCTTGCCGAAGAAGACCGGGCACGTCTCGCCGCACCCCATGGTGACCACCACGTCGGCACCTTCGACGACCGCGCTGGTGAGCAGCTTCGGCACCTCGGCCTCGGTCGACAAGCCCCGCTCGGCGAGGACCGCCGTGACCACGGGATCGACTGAGGATCCCGGCTCGGAGCCCGCGGAGCGGACGTCGACGCGGCCACGCGCGTAGTGCTCGGTGAGCACCCGGGCGGCGACGGACCGGCCGGCATTGTGGACGCAGGCGTAGAGGACGACGGGGATGGTCGCCTCCGAAGAGGGCGCCACAGAGGGATACCCGGGATGGCTCATGGATGCTCCTCGTGCTCGAAGGTACGTCGGCGCGTCACGGTTCCGAGCAGCCCCGCCGCCGGTAGCCCCGCCGCCGGTAGCCCCGCCGCCGGTAGCCCCGCCGCCGGTAGCCCCGCCGCCGGTAGCATGGCAAAGACATGGTCGCCACCACCACTGCCACGACGGCGCGTTCGAAGACCGGCGCCCTGCGCCCGTCGCACGCGGTGTGCTGCGTGCCCGACCGAGGAGAGACCGTCGCGGTGCCGGCCGTCGACGACGACACGCTCGCGGCCATGGCCAAGGCGCTCGGGCATCCCGCTCGGGTGCGCATCATCCGCCTGCTCGCCGAGCGCCAGGCATGCGTGACCGGGGACCTGGTCGCCGAGCTGCCGCTGGCCCAGTCGACGATCTCCGAGCATCTCCGGATCCTGCGGGAGGCCGGGCTGATCCAGGGCGAGATCGAGGGACCGCGCACCTCGTACTGCGTGAACCGTGCCGCACTGGGTGCGCTGCGGGCGGCGCTGTCCTCGCTCTGACCAGCCACGAGCGTCGAGGCGGATCGTCGTTGCTCTCGTCGCTCCGAGCCGCGGCCCGCTCGCACCGTCCCTCCTCGTTCGCACCGGGATCCGGGGCGGCCCCGTCCCTGCTAGGGTGATCGGGCATCGACGATACACGATGCTACGCGAGCCCCGCCGCACCCATGCCGCCCGCTTCGCGCAGACCCTCGCCGATCCCCGAGCGCAGGGCTCACCTGCGCCCTAGCACGCCCGTGGCGCACGGACGGTCCGTCGCCGGAGAGGTGGCGCGCGCATGCTGAGCCTCACTGGATCCTTGCTGACGGGGGTCGCCGTGGCGATCTTCGTCGTGACGCTGACCCTGGTGATCGCCCAACCGAAGGGTCTTTCCATCGGGTGGTCCGCAGCCGGGGGAGCGGTCGTGGCCCTGCTGCTGGGGGTGGTGGACCTCGCCAACGTCGCCACGGTGTGGGGCATCGTGTGGAACGCGACGATCACCTTCGTCGCGGTGATCGTGATCTCCATGGTGCTGGATCGGATCGGCTTCTTCGAGTGGGCGGCGCTGCACATGCTCGCTCGGGCCGGTGGCGATGCCAAGCGGGCGCTCCTCTACCTCCTCGTCCTCGGCGCCCTCGTCGCGGCCTTCTTCGCCAACGACGGGGCCGCGCTCATCCTGACGCCGATCGTCTACCAGCAGATGCGAGCGCTCGGTTTCGAGCGGCGCCAGGCGCTCCCCTTCGTGATGGCCGCGGGGTTCATCGCCGACACCACCAGCCTGCCGCTCGTGGTGTCGAACCTCGTCAACATCGTGAGCGCCAACTACTTCCACATCGGCTTCGTCACCTACGCCGCCACGATGACCCCGGTCGACGCGGTCTCGTTCGCCGCAAGCGTCGTCGTGCTGTTCGTCTTCTACCGCCGCTCGATCCCGGCGCGCTTCGACGCGGGGAACCTTCGCTCCCCGGCGAGCGCCATCGCGGACCGGCGGCTGTTCCGCGCCGGGTGGATCGTGCTCGGCGTCCTGTTCGGGGGCTACCTGCTCTCCGAGCCGCTCCACTTCCCCGTCGCCATCCCCGCCTCGATCGCCGCGGTGGCGTTCCTCGCCCTCGCGTCGCGCTCGGACGCCGTCTCGAGCCGTGCCGTGGTGCGAGAGGCGCCCTGGCGGATCGTGGTGTTCTCCGTCGGCATGTACCTCGTGGTCTACGGCCTCTTCAACGCCGGGCTCACCGTCTACCTGTCCGACCTGATGCGGGCAGCCGCCGGTGCCGGGGTCGTGCCGGCGGCACTGGCCGGCGGGTTCGCCACCGCCGGGCTCTCGGCGGTCATGAACAACATGCCGACCACCCTCATCGCGGCCCTCTCGGTTCACGGGTCCCACGTCGTGGGGACGGCGCACCGCGCGCTCGTGTACGCAGACGTGGTCGGCGCCGACCTGGGCCCGAAGTTCACCCCGATCGGCTCGCTCGCGACCCTGCTGTGGCTGCACGTGCTCGGCACGAAGGGCATCAAGATCACCTGGGGGCAGTACCTGCGCCAAGGGTTCGTGCTCACCGTCCCGGTCCTCGCCGTCACGCTGCTCGCGCTCGCCGGCTGGGTGCTCGTCCGCTGACGACCGCTCACGGCGCGTGACCGGTGGAGGCCCGGGCTCAGCCGGGGGAGCGCTCGGCTGCGCCGGGGTCGTGCCAGCGGCCGTGAGGGGCGATGAGCACGTCTGCGGCGTCGGGACCCCAGCTGCCCGGCGCGTACGGCAGCGCGGGGTGGTGGTGCTCCAAGATGGGGTCGACGACCGCCCAGGCGGCCTCGACGGCGTCGGCCCTCGTGAACAGCGCCCCGTCTCCCGCCAACGCGTCGGCCAGCAGCCGCTCGTAGGGCAGCTCGGCGGTGGGCTGCGCGTCGAGGAGGGAGAGCTCGCGCTGGTCCCCTGAGAACTGCTCGCCGGGACGCTTGACCCGTGCGGCGAGCGCGATCACCGGGCTCGGAGAGAGCCCGAAGCGCAGGTAGTTCGCTTGGCTCCCCACCGCGACGGCGTCGTCGAACAGGGGCTGCGGGGGCGGTTTCAGCTCGACCAGCACCTCGGCGGCGGTCTCGGCCAGGCGCTTGCCCGACCGTAGGTACCACGGGACGCCGGCCCAGCGCCACGAATCGATCCACAGCCGCAGGGCGCAGAAGGTCTCGACGTCGGAGTCCTTCGCCACCCCCTCCTCGTCGCGGTAGCCGATGAACTGACCTCGGACGAGGTCGTCGGGGCCGAGCGGCCGCATCGCCTTGAAGACGTTCAGCTTGCCGGTCTGCACGGCTCCCATCCCCTGGTAGGCGGGGGGCTCCATCGCGAGCAGCGCGACGATCTGGAAGAGGTGGTTCTCGATGACGTCTCGCAGGCAGCCCACGCTCTCGTAGAAGGCGCCCCGGCCCTCCACCCCGAACTGCTCGGCCAAGGTGATCTGGACGCTGGCGACGTAGTTGCGGTTCCAGACCGGCTCCAAGAAGGAGTTGGCGAAGCGGAAGTAGAGGAGGTTCATGATCTCCTCCTTGCCGAGGAAGTGGTCGATGCGGAAGATCGCCTGCTCGTCGAACGCGGAGCGCAGCACCGCGTCGAGCGCCCGAGCGGAGGCGAGATCGCGTCCGAAGGGCTTCTCGACGATCACCCGGGCCCCGTCGGTGAGCCCCCGGGCTCGGAGCCCCTCGATCACCGTCGCGAACATGGAGGGCGGGACGGCGAGGTAGTGCGCGGGGTGGCGGGCCGCGCCGAGGACGCGGTGGAGCTGGTCGAACGTGGCCGGGTCCTCGTAGTCGCCGTCGACGTAGCCGAGCAGCGAGAGCAGCCGGTCGAGCGCGCCGGTGTCGTCGATGCCCGCCGGGGAGCGCTCGACGCTGTCGCGCGCCCGGTCGCGGAGCTTCTCCACGTCCCATCCCGAGAACGCGACCCCGATGACCGGGACGCCCAAGGTGCCGTGCTTCACCATCTGGTAGAGCGCAGGGAAGATCATCTTGTGTGCGAGATCGCCCGTGGCGCCGAAGAACACCAGCGCGTCGGCAGCTCCAGCGGCTGGCACGTCCATGGTCTGCTCCTTTTTCTCGTTCGTCGCCTCGTTCATCGGCGTCCGGCGCTCCCGGTCGGCCCGACGCCGGCGCTCCCGACCGGCTCGACGACGGTGCCGGCGCTCCCGGCGAGGAGACCCGGGGCGTCACCGAGCTGGCCGATGGCCGCGAGGCCGCCGGTGGCCGTGACGAAGCGGCACGCGGCCTCGACCTTCGGGCCCATGGAACCGGGGGCGAAGGGGAGCGCTCGCAGCTCGGCGACCGTGGTGCGACCGATCGGCCGTGCCAGAGGCGTACCGTGGTCGATCTCCACCGCTGGCACGTCGGTGAGGATGACGAGGGCGTCGGCACGGACGTGCTCGGCGAGCAGGGCTGCGGTGAGGTCCTTGTCGACCACCGCCTCCACCCCGGCGAGGCGGCCGTCGGGCCGGCGGACGACGGGGATGCCGCCGCCCCCCGCGCAGACCACCACCGAGCCGCCGGCGAGGAGCGCGTCGACCTCGGCGATCTCCACGATGCTCCGGGGCTCGGGGGATGCGACGACCCTGCGAAGGCCCTTCTCGTCGGGGCGGACGGTCCAGCCGCGCGCTGCGGACAGGCGTTTGGCAGTGTCCTCGTCGTAGAGGGGGCCGACGAACTTCTGCGGGTCGGCGAACGCCGGGTCGTCGGCGTCGACGAGGGTCTGGGTGAGGACGGTCGCGACGCCCCTCGCCGGGAGCGCGTTCTCGAGCGCCTGGAGGAGCCAGTACCCGATCATGCCCTGGGTCTGCGCACCGAGGACGTCGAACGGGTAGGGGTGCTCGAGGTCGGGGTCCTTCTCGCTCTCGGCCGCCAGCAGCCCGACCTGCGGGCCGTTGCCGTGGGTGACGACCAGCTCGTGGTCGCGCGCGATCGGAGCGAGCGCGTCGACGGCACGCAGGACGTGGCGCTCCTGGATGTCGGCGTCGGGGCGCTCGGTTCGCTCGAGGAGGGCATTGCCCCCCAGTGCCACGACCACACGCACGTCAGACCTCGAGGCCCGAGAGCGTCGCGACCAGGATCGCCTTGATGGTGTGGAGCCGGTTCTCCGCCTCGTCGAAGACGACGGAGGCTGGCGACTCGAACACCTCGTCGGTGACCTCCATCGCTTCGAGCCCCCGCTTCTCGAAGATCCGCCGGCCGATGTCGGTGTCGGTGTTGTGCAGGGACGGCAGGCAGTGGAGCAGCTTCACGTCCGGGTTCCCGGTGGCCGCGACCAGCGCGGCGTTGACCTGGTAGGGCTGGAGGAGGTCGATGCGCTCGTCCCACAGCTCCTCGGGCTCGCCCAGCGACAGCCAGACGTCGGTGTAGAGGAAGTCGACGCCGTGCACGCCTTCACGCGGGTCGTCGGTGAGGGTGAGCGAGCCGCCGGAGGCGGAGGCGAGGCTGAGGGCGTCTCGCCAGACCTCCGGCGCGGGCCGCCGGGCGGTCGGCGCAGCGACGCGCACGTCCATGCCCATGAGGGCCCCTGCGGTGATGAGGGAGGCGCACGTGTTGTTGGCAGCATCGCCGAGGAAGCAGACCGACACCTGGTCGAGCGGGCGTCCGGCGTGGTCTCGCATGGTGAGCAGGTCGGCCAGGCTCTGCGTCGGGTGCCACCGGTCGGTCAGACCGTTCCACACCGGCACGCCCGAGAAGTCCGAGAGGATCTCGGCGTCGGACTGGTGAAAGCCGCGGAACTCGATGCCGTCGAAGAAGCGACCGAGCACCCGGGCGGTGTCCTTCGTCGACTCCTTGACCCCGAACTGGCTCTCGCCCGGCCCGAGGTACGTGGCGTGCCCGCCCTCGTCTCGGATCGCGACCTCGAAGGCCGATCGGGTCCGCGTCGAGGTCTTCTCGAACAACAGGGCGATGTGCCTGCCCACGAGGCGATGCTGCTCGGCGCCGGCGCGCTTGTCCCGGCGCAGCCGGTCGGCGAGGTCCAAGACCGCGCCGTACTCCTGCGCGCTCAGGTCGGCGTCCTTCAGGTAGCTGCGTCCACGCAGGTCCATGGTCGATCTCCAGTCTCCTTCGTTCGTCTGGGGGTCTAGGCGTCGCGTTCGATCGGGCAGGTCATGCACCGTGGGCCACCTCGGCCGCGGCCGAGCTCGGACCCGGTCACGGTCACCACCTCGATCCCGTGCCGTCGCAGCATCGTGTTGGTGGGCACGTTGCGTTCATAGCCGTAGACGACGCCGGGTGCGACGGCGAGGTAGTTGGTCCCATCGTCCCACTGCTCGCGCTCGGCTGCCCGGATGTCCTCGTCGGTGGACAGCACGGTGAGCTCGGAGGGGTCGATGCCGAGGGCGGTGGCGATGGTCTCCCACAGGGAGTGGTTGTGGGCGAGGTGGACCTGGCCGGGCTCGCCGCCGGGCGTCAACGTCCAGCTGCGCAGGTGCCGGTCGAGGTAGGGGTACACGACGAACGTCGCCCGGTCGACCATGGTCATGACGGTGTCGAGGTGCATGGTGGCGTGGGACTTGGGTAGCTCGATGGCGATCACGCTCGTCGCCTGCCCGGCCTCGAACAGGCGCGAGGCCACCAGCTCGACCGCCATGGGGGTGGTGCGCTCGCCCATCCCGATGAGGACCACGCCGTTGCCGATGACGTGCACGTCGCCTCCCTCGAGCGTGGCGGGCTGGTGCTGCTCGTCGTCGTCGCCGTAGAGGACCGTGAATTTCGCGTCGGCGAACATGGGGTGGTAGCGGTAGATGGCCCGCGAGTGGATCGTCTCTCGACGTCGGGCCGGCTTGGCCATCGGGTTCAGCGTGACCCCGCCGTAGATCCAGCACGAGTTGTCCCGCTGGAAGAGATGGTTCGGCAGTGGCGGCAGGAGGAAGTCGTCAGCCGACATCATCGACCACTTGAGGCTCCTCGAGGCGCGGGTCGGGTGGACGTCCGCCTTGAGCACGCCGCCGATGAGGTGCTCCGCCAGGTCATGCCCGCCGAGGTCGTCGAGGAGTGACCGCACCGCCCCGACGAGCACCGGGCCCAGCTGCGCCGGCGTGCAGACACGCTCGAGGACGAACTCGCGCGCCTCGGGGATCTCGAGCGTCTCGGCGAGCAGCTCGCCGAAGTAGTGCACCCGCACCCCCCGCTCGCGGAGCGACTCGACGAAGGCGTCGTGCTCCTCCTTCGCTTTCTTCGCCCACATGACGTCGTCGAAGAGGAGCTCTTCGATGTTGCGCGGGGAGAGGCGGGAGAGCTCCAGCCCGGGGCGGTGGACGATGGCCTGGCGGAGCTGGCCGATCTCGGAGTCGACGTGGAAGGTCATGGTTCCTGGGCCTTTCAGGTTCAGGTCAGATCGAGGAGGACGCCGGGATGTCGGCGGGGCTCGCCGCCTCCCCCAGGCGCTCACGGCGGGCGTTCAAGAGCGCGTACATGATCAGGCCTGCCATGAGCACCACCAGTGCCTGGTAGACGGTCTGGTAGCCCGAGGCGAAGGTCACCCACATCGAGAACAGGACGGAGATCGTCGCGACCAGGAGGTCACGGGCGAGCAGCCAGCCCTGCACTCGGCGCCGCTTGGAGACGAGGAAGGTGAGCTGGGCGATGGCCGACATGAAGTACGGGATGGCCACGGTCACCACCGTGAGGTCCACGAGGTAGGTGAAGACGGTGAGGCCGGTCTTGGTCTCGTAGGCCCACAGCATGAGGAGCGACGGCAGGATGGTCCCGACCAGGATCCCGAACCACGCGGTGTGCTTGCGGTCCTCCCAGGCGAACGGGCGTGGGAAGAGGTCGTCCTGGGCGATGGCCCTCGAGGTCTCGGTCACGAGGAGCGTCCAGCCGTTCAGTGCGCCGATGCCCGAGGCGACGGCCACCGCGGCGATGAACGTGCCGGCCCACGGGGTTCCGGGGAACATCGAGTCGAACGCGTTCACGAAGGGCGACCCGGTGCCGACGAGGGTGTGGTGGGCGACGAGGCCCATGACGACCGCGGCGGTCAGCAGGTAGAGGATGGCGCTCAGGCCGGTGCCGAGGAGCGAGGCTCGCCCGACGTTGCGCTCGGGGTTCCTCACCCGCTTGGCGGTGATCGCCGCCGCCTCGACGCCGATGAAGGAGAAGAGGGCCACGCCGGCCGCGATCCCGATGCCCGAGTAGAGGCTGCCGCCCGACATGTTGAAGTTCCCGAAGTTGGCCGAGCGGACGAACGCCCACCCGACGATGCCGATGAAGAGGAGGGGCAGGAACTTCAAGACGACGGTCACGTTCTGGAACCAGGCCATCTGGCGTACGCCGGCGAGGTTGATCGCGGCGGGCACCCACAGGCCGACGAGGGCGATCAGCCACTCTTCGGTGCCGTTGGCCTTCCAACCGAACAGCGCCGTCACGTAGAACACCCACGACGACACGATCGCCGCGTTGCCCGCCCAGGACTGGATCCAGTAGCACCAGCCGGTCAGATAGCCCGCGAAGTCCCCGAACTCGTGGCGGGCGTAGGCGTACAGCCCGCCGTCGGAGTTGGGGACCCGTCTCGTCAGCTGCCCGAAGAGGACCGCGAGCAGCATGGCGCCGATGGCGATGACGCCGAGCACGGCGAGCGACATGGTGCCCGCACCCGCCAGGACGGCGGGCATGGTGAAGACGCCGGTGCCGACGATCGAGCCGATGACCAGTCCCGTGGCGGACGAGACCCCGAGGGCTCGGGCCTTCGCCTCGTTGCGCGGCGAGAGCGCCGTGATCGGGGCATGCGCGTCCTCGCCTGCCCCCGGCACGGTGCCGCCGCCGCCGGGCGCTCCCGGCGGTGCGGACGGCGTGGAGGGAACCGGCGTGTGGTCACCGATCGACATGGCGAGCTCCTCTCTGCAGCCGAGTTCGGCGTCCTCCGCCCCTCGGCCTCTCCGGCCACGAGTGTGTTCCCGAGCACCTTGCGTCGGGACGCGTCGATCGGACCAGGGCCCTAGGTCCCGACGGCAGGGCCGGACGCCCCGGCGTCGTGGTCGTGGTCGTGGTCGAGAGCCTGACCGCTCCCGAGCCGGCGGAGCAGCGCCCGGTCCTCTGGTCGTTCGTCGGTCAGGATCCACACGCCCTTGGCCCCGCAGCCGGTGCAGCGCAGCGCGTACAGCGTCGTGCGGACTCCCGGCGCGACGTCCGCGACGTGCACGACCCCTTCGACGAGAAGCTCTTCGGGGAAGAAGATCTCCTCGCACGACGAGCAGCGCAGCGCGTCGCCGGCCGCTTCGAACCGCCGGGCGAAACCCTCTCGGCCGAGACGGTGCAGCGCCTCGGCCAGCGTCTCGCTCATCGTGCAGCACCCCCCAACTTGGTCCCTCAGCCGAAGAGGGCCATGCGAGCGCGCCGAGGCGTCTTGGCGAGCAGGGGCGTGCCGAGCACCGTCGCCGCGGCCAAGCCTCCGAGAACCCCGAACGCGAGCCCGAGGTGCGAGTACGACCCGAGCATGAGCAGGCTGGCAGCGACCGGCCCCAGCGCCTGACCGCCCGTGGATCCGACGCCCCAGACGAGCGCATTGCCGGTCGTCGACCGCTCCCTCGGCACGTAATCGGCGACCAGCGACAGGAGCAGCGGGAAGCTCGCGAACGTGAAGAACCCGAAGAGCGCCAGTGAGAGCAGCGCTCCGGCGCCGTGCCCCGAGGTCCCGAGGAAGGCGAAGACGCCTGCAGCCGAGCCGAGGCTGTCCACGGCCAGGACCAGGCGCTTGTCGAAGCGGTCGGCGAGCAGCCCGAACACGGGCTGACCGATGATGCCGCCCGCGTACATGACGGTCACCGTGACGCCCAGGGTGCCCGACACGCCGGCGTGACGCTGGGTGGTCAGGTAGATGGGCACCCACGACACGATCCCGATGAACGCGAGCGAGCGGAAGAACGCGATGACCATCAGGGCGGCCATGCTGCGGTTCAAGAGGCCGCGGAGGGTCTGGCGCTCCGCAGGCGCAGGCACGCCGGCAGGGTCGTTGGTGCTGACGGCGCCGGACCCGGGGGCTTCGGGGTCACCCGACCGCGCGCTCGGCACGACCTTGGCGACGCGCCCGGTGCGCTCGCCGGTCACGCTCGCGCGCAGGCCGTAGGCGATCCCCGCGGCCGCGAGGAGGCTGAGCCCGCCGAAGACGGCGGTGGTGTCGACCTTCGTGATCCCGAGCGCCGCGACCACGAAGAACAGCGCCGGGTACACCGTCCGCCCGAGGCTGCCGAACGCTCCGTTGATGCCGAGCGCCCTGCCCCGAGAGGCGTCAGCGAAGTTGAGCTGGAGCACCGATGCTCCGAGGGGGTGGTAGAAGGCGCTCCCGAACCCTGCGACGACCGCCGCGGCGATCACGAAGACGTCGCTCTCGGTGCCGTGGAGCGACAGGGCGAGGTAGAAGGCGAAGAGGCTCACCGCGAGGGCCGCGATACCGAGCGCGATCATCGCGCCTCGCCGCCCGAGGGCGTCGGACACCAGGCCGACCCCGAGCCCGACACCCGCCGAGACGACGTAGAAGACGGTCAGCATCGCCGTGACCACGACTGGCGACGTGTGGTCCTGCTGGGACAGGAGGTCTCCGATCACCGGCACGAAGAAGATGACACCGTCGTTCACGAAGTGCGCGAGGGAGGTGACGGCGATCAGGCGGATGGCGTGCGGTGCTGCAGGGCGGACGATCTCGACCTCGGTGATCTTGTCTTCGCCGCTGCGCACCACCGGGCAACCTACCGGCTGGGGTCGGCCGCTCGGCCGTGGGCCGACGGGACGATGGCCGGAGCTACGGGCGCGAATCGGCGCCGGGCCTGGCAGACCAGATCGTGGCCAGTGCGGCGCTGCCCACCCGGCTCTGCACGGTGTCGGCACGGCTGGTGAGCACGAGCGGGACGCGCGTGCCGAGGACGATCCCGGCCACGTCGGCCCGCGCGAGGTGCGTGAGGCTCTTGTAGAGGATGTTCCCGGCTTCGAGGTTCGGCACCAAGAGGATGTCGGCCTTGCCGCCCACCGTCGAGGTGATGTGCTTGGTCGCCACGGCGGCGGGGCTGATCGCGTCGTCGAGGGCGAGCGGCCCGTCGACGAGCGCGCCCTCGATCTCGCCGCGGTCGGCCATCTTCGCCACCGCGGCCGCTTCCAGCGTCGAGGGGATGGCCGGATCGACCACCTCGATCGCCGACAGCACGGCGACCTTGGGCAGCTCGATCCCGAGCACATGCGCGAGGTCGACGGCGTTGCGGCAGATGTCCGCCTTCTCGGCCAGCCCCGGGGCGACGTTGACCACGGCGTCGGTGACCAGCAGCGGCCGGTCGTAGGCGGGCACGTCGAAGACGAAGACGTGGCTGGCCCGGCGGGGACCCCGCAGGCCGGATCCTCGCTCGACCACGGCGTGCAGGAACGTCGAGGTGTGCAGGCTGCCTTTCATGAGCAGGTCGACCTGCCCCTCCCGGACGGCCTCGACGCCCGCGGCGGCAGCGGACGCTTCGTCGGGAGCCTCGACGACGGCGAAGCCGTCGATGTCCACGCCGGCCGCCTTCGCCGCTTCGGCCATCCGGCGAGCCGGGCCGACGAGGAGCGGGCGCACGATGCCGGCCCGGAACGCGTCGACGGCGCCGAGCAGCGCGGGCGGATCGACGGGGTAGACCACGGCGACGCGCAGGGGCGGCAGGTCCCCGCAGCGCTCCACGAGCCGACCGAAGTAGCCGTGCAGGCGGAACGCCCCCTCGGCCGGTTGGTCGTTCGTGGCGTCACGTTCCTCGGTCGTCGTGGTCTCCATGGGCAGGTGTGGGGTCAACAGGGACGAGGTTAGGGCTTGGGAGTGGGGCGCCGTCGTCGTAGGGTCGACCAGGTGCACACTGGCCGTCGAACCGGTGCACACCGGCCGTCGGTTCGGCGCCGTGGCTGGATGGTCTCGGCCGAACGTCCGTGGAGGAGGAGGTAAGGGTGACCGAGCTGTTGGACCGATGGCAATTCGGCGTGACGATCGTCTACCACTTCCTGTTCGTCCCCCTCACCATCGGCCTCGGGGTGCTCGTGGCGTGGATGCAGACCCTCGCGTACCGACGTAAGGACGCCGATTGGGACCGGCTGGCGCGGTTCTTCGGCCGGCTGTTCCTGATCAACTTCGCGATGGGGATCGTGACCGGGATCGTCCAGGAGTTCCAGTTCGGGATGAACTGGTCGAACTACTCGATCTTCGTCGGGAACATCTTCGGAGCCCCGCTGGCGATGGAGGGGCTGCTCGCGTTCTTCTTGGAGTCGACGTTCCTCGGGCTGTGGGTCTTCGGGCGTGGACGGCTCTCCGAGCGGGTGCACCTCGCGTCCATCTGGCTCGTGGCGTTCGGCAGCACGATCTCCGCCTTGTTCATCCTGGCGGCGAACGCCTGGATGCAGCATCCGGTCGGTTACGAGATCGTCGACCACAAGGCGCTGCTGACCGACATCTGGGCGGTCTTCGCCAACTCGACCCTGTGGGAGGAGTTCGCCCACACCGTGCTCGCCGCATTCGTCACCGCGGCGATGGTGGTGGTGGGCGTCTCTGCCTGGCAGATGCTGAAGCGCCGGGAGGTGAGGATCTTCGCCCGCGCGGCAACGCTGGCGTCGGGCTTCGCCGCGATCTGCCTCGTCGCCACCATCACGACGGGCGACATGCAGGCCCGGCTGATGGACGAGCAGCAGCCGATGAAGATGGCCGCGGCCGAGGCGCTGTACAACACCGCGTCGGGGGCGAGCTTCTCGCTGCTCACCATCGGGAACCTCTCAGGCGAGCCGATCTTCCAGATCCGGGTGCCCCACCTGCTCAGCCTGATCGCCGACCTCTCCTACAACGGGAAGGTCGAGGGCATCAACCAGCTGCAGAAGGCCGAGGCCAAGAAGTACGGGCCGGGGAGCTACGTGCCGGTGATCTGGCTGGCCTACTGGAGCTTCCGGTTGATGGTGGGGCTGGGCTTCCTGATGCTGGTGGTGGCGGCGTGGACGTGGTGGCTGAGCCGGAAGCGCTCTCGATGGCGCCTCGAGGACTGCCGTCGGACGCTGTGGGTGCTGGTCGCATGCATCGTGGCCCCGTTCGCCGCGAACACCTTCGGGTGGCTGTTCACCGAGACGGGTCGCCAGCCGTGGATCGTCTACGGGCTGATGAAGACTTCGCAGGCGTTCTCGCCGACGGTCGGCACCGGCTCGGTCATCGCCACCTTCGCCGGTTTCACCGTGCTCTACAGCGTGCTCGGCGCCGTGGACGTGGCGCTCATGCGCCGCGCCGCCCGCCAGTCGCTCGATCCTCCGGCGGGCGAAGAGGGAGCGGCCGGTGACGGGACCGGCGAGGAGGTGGCCGGCCTTGTCTACTGAGCCTGTCGTTCCTCGGCATGAGCCTGTCGCTCATGAGCCCGCCGGGCCTGCTCGTCGGGGGCAGTCGTGAC